>NZ_JBHXWI010000049.1:0-79362 GCF_042671975.1 Rhodococcus sp. NPDC127593
GCGTCCACCGAGGAGGTGACACCGGCCTTGACTGCCTGACTCACCAACGAGGAGCCACGCGACGGCCCTCGTACACCACTCCCATGGACTTGACCGCGCCGGGCTCGAGTTCGCCGCAGGCTTTGTCTGTGGCGGACAGTGTCCCGTCGGGGATGGAAATAGACGACACCCGGCGGGCTCCAATCTCCGAGGGTGCCGTTTCGGGCCTTCTGTCGAGTCGATCGGTGCGCTGCAAACGCAGATTTGCGCAGCATGACCGCCGAAACCGCTACTCGCGTAAAGTCACGTGCCTCCGATCAGTGAATGACCACCTATGGGGACGCACATATCCGATCGACTTCGCAGCTCGACTGAATGGTGGCCTGCGAATAACGGTCGGAACCTCCCTGGGCAACGACTGTCTGTGCCTAGGCAGCACGGGCCAATGCGCACGAGAGGGGCATACGGCGCAGGGTCTAACGAAGTGAGTCTGTGCGATCGGACTGGCCGTCCGACAGTCGTCGGAAGTAGTAGCGGGATTGCCACGTGCGACTCAGGTATAGCGGAATTCGCGCGAGATGCGGATCGCGCCGCCGTGCTCACGCGGGCGGGGATGTCATTTCAGGGAGTTCTTCTAACGCGTAGAACTTGGCCGTTCCCGGGCGAACTCCACTGAGGTCGAGGGTGGCGGTCCCCGCGCCCGCTGACACTGAAGCTTCCGTCGTCATCGAACGTGACCAAGTCGCCGTCCTGCAATTCTCGGTGCTGCAACAGGCACTTCAGATACTAAACCGAATTCAGTTTGACAGATCGGAACGGTGGAGTTACGTTCAGTCCCGTGACTCCGCATCGAAGATGGTCGGCGAACACCGCAGTAGTCGGCTTAGGCGTAACGGCCATGGGAAAGATCTATGGGCGAACCACCGCGGACTTCGCCGCCGAGGCGATCGGCCTAGCCCTCGACGACGCGGGACTGCAGAAGACCGACATCGACGGTCTGCTACTCAATGGCAACGGAAACCTGGATATGGATCCGCGCCTGCAGTTCTCGCTCGGATTCGAGGATCTGTCGATCATGAACTCGATGAGGGCATTCGGCTCGACAGTCGGCTCGATGGTCCAGTACGCCAGCCTTGCTCTGGAAGCGGGCTTGGTCAACCATGTGGTCCTGGTATTCGGCGACACCCCACTGAAGCCCGCTGTCGGTGCGGGTGCCGCCTACGCGGCTCGCGGGGTCTGGGACGGGATGAACGTCCTCAAGGCGGCGTACGGCGAGTTCGGTGGCAATGTCCCCTACGCTCTGGCGGCGCGTCGACATATGGAGCTCTACGGCACCACGAGCGAGCAGCTCGGCGCGATCGCCGTCGCCCAGCGCGAGTGGGCACAGATGAACCCGCACGCGCAGATGCAGAAGCCGATGACGCTCGAGGACCACCAGGCCTCACGCATGGTGGCCGACCCGTTCCACCTCTTCGACTGCTGCCTGGTCTCCAACGGTGCCGTTGCCGTCGTGATGACGACTGCCGAACGCGCGAAGGACCTTCGGCAGCCGCCGATCCACCTGAAGGCTGCGACGCAAGCCGCGCCGGGGGACAACCAGATTTCCGGACGCGACCCGGGGATCATCACGGGCGCGAAGCAGGCCGGAGAGCAGGCCTTCGCGCTTGCGGGGATCACGCGCGACGACGTCGACATCCTCGAGCTCTATGACTGCTACACGTACACGGTTCTGGTGACGCTGGAGGATTACGGCTTCTGCGAAAAGGGTGAGGGCGGTGCGTTCGTCGCGGACGGCAAGCTCGGTCCCGGTGGCTCGCTGCCCACCAACACCGGCGGCGGACAGCTGTCGGGCTACTACATGTGGGGCTTCACCCCGCTATCGGAGGCCATCATGCAAGCACGGGGCCAGGCCGGCGACCGCCAGGTGGCCAAGAACGACATCGTCTTGGCCAGTGGCAACGGTGGCGTCCTCAACTTCCACTCGACCACGATCTGGAGCAAGCATGCCGACTGACGCCCCAGAGCTCACCTACGACGACGCCAGCGCCCTGTTTTTCGAGGGCGCGGCCCGTGGCGAGCTCATGCTGCAGTTCTGCGAGTCGTGCGACGGATACATGTGGCCGGTGAAATACCGCTGCTCCCATTGCTTCGCGCCGGCCGTTGTGTGGCGTGCAGCGAGCGGTGGGGCGACGTTGTACAGCCTGACCGTCGTACACCAGGCTCACCCGAGGTTCGCCAGTCCGTACGTCCTCGCAACGGTCGAAACGCAGGAGGGTGTCCGGTTCAACGCCTCGCTCGTCGGCGAGAACGCCGCGAGCATACCGATTGGGTCGGAGCTCATTGCCGACTTCGACCGCACCGAGAAGCCGTTCACCGTTCCCAGATTCCGGAGAGCCTCATGAGCTATCACTTCATCACCTACGAGAAGCGCGACCGTGTCGCGGTCGTGACGCTCAATCGGCCGGAGTCGATGAACGCCCTGCATCTCGAGGCGCACCGCGAACTCGCGGGGGCGTGGGAAGATTTCCGCGACGATCCTGACGTGTGGGTCGCGATTCTGACCGGAGCAGGTGACCGCGCCTTCTGCGCGGGGAACGACCTCAAGGTCACGGCCGAGCGTACGGCGCAGGGCGGCGACGTCCAGGGCGAGGCCCGCCCCCCGTTCGGGCGCATTACCCGTGACTTCGACTGCCCGAAGCCCATCATTGCGGCGGTCAACGGCGTCGCCGCCGGCGGCGGTCTCGAGCTCATCCTGGCCTGTGACATTGTCGTGGCCTCGGAGCACGCCCGCATGGGACTTCCCGAGCCGAAGGTCGGCCTCTTCGCCGGTGCCGGGGGCGCTCACCGGCTCGCACGTCAGGTCCCCTTCAAGGTGGCCATGGGGATGCTCCTGACCGGCGACCTGATCGATGCGCCCGAGGCCCATCGGATCGGGCTGATCAACGAGGTCGTTCCCCACGACGAGCTGATGACGACGGCGCAGGCGTGGGCCGACCGGATTATCAGGTGCTCGCCGTTGTCCGTGCAGCTCACCAAGGAGGCGGTCTTCGACGCCCAGTTCCTGAGCGTCGACGACGCGTTCCGCAAGGACAACGGCCGACGCGATCGGTTGCTGGCCTCGCACGACTTCGTCGAGGGGCCAAAGGCCTTCGCTGAGAAGAGAGAACCCGAATGGACAGGACGCTGATCGACATGACCGGGACCCACTCCCTGAGCGCGCTGCTCGCGCCCCGCAACGTCGTCATCGTCGGTGCGTCGGAGCGCTCCGCCTGGTCCGCAGGGTCGTTCTCCAACTTCGCCCGGCTGGGGTTCGAGGGTCAGGTGTATCTCGTCAACCGGAAGGGTGGCAGCGTCCACGGACAGTCGGCACACAAGTCGTGCGCCGAGATCGGCGAGCAGGTCGACCTGGCCCTGCTGCTGGTGGCCGCCGAGGCCGTCCCGAACGCGCTGCTCGACATCGCCGCGGCCGGGATTCGCTTTGCTGTGGTGCTAGCTGCCGGCTTCGACGAGATCGGTGCCAACGGTCGTGCCTTGCAGCAGCAGATCACCGAGCTCGCTTTGGAGCTCGGGGTAACCTGCGTGGGACCGAACTGCCTGGGGTTCATCAACCTCGTCGACAAGGTGCCCGCTTGGTCCGGCCGGATGGCCGAGCTCACTACGGGCGGAATGGCGGTCGTGTCGCAGAGCGGCGCGACCGCGCACACTATCTCGGCCTTCGCAGCGCAGCAGAACATTGGCGTCAGCCACGTCGTCTCAACCGGCAACGAGTCGATGGTCGACACGACCACGATGGCGACCATCCTCATCGAGGATGAGCGGGTCCGCTCCGTGGCAATGTTCATCGAGTCGATCCGCGATGCCCGAAGCTTCCGGAGTCTGGCGCGTCGGGCGGCCGAGCTCGGCAAGCCGATCGTGGCGCTCAAGATCGGCTCGAGCGAGCTCGCCGCCGAGATCGCCCAGAGTCACACCGGTGCACTCGTCGGTGACGACCGCCTGGTCGATGCGGCGCTTCGGCAGTTCGGCGTCATCCGGGTCAGGTCTTTGGAGCAGCTGGTGATGACGGCCGGGCTGCTGTCACGTACCGGTCCGCTGGCCGCGGGTGACCTAGGAGTCGTCTCGATGTCCGGCGGCGCCTGCGACCTTGTTGCCGACCGGGCGGATGCATCGGGTGTCAGGCTTCCCGTCCTCGCGGATGTGACGAAGGCGCGGCTCGCCGAGCTGTTGCCGGAGTTCTGCACCCTGCGCAACCCGCTCGACTCGACGGGCGCGGCGTCGGCGAAGCCGGAGCTCTTTCGCGACTCGATCTTCGCACTCGCCGAGGATCCGTCGGTGGCGATCGTCGCTGCGATCCACGTTCATCCGACGGAGGAACGTGGCGAGGCGATCAAGGAGCGGCTGCGGATCGACGCGCCGGCGCTCGCCGGTTCGGCCACGCCGGTGATCCTGCTCGACCAGACGATCGCGACGATAGACCCCGGGACGGTGCGCAATCTCGAGGAGCTCGGCATCCCGCTCGCCATGACGGGTCTTGACCACGTCGTCGAGGCGGCGGGCCATGCGATCTGGTGGTCGCAATGGCTTCGCCAGGATCACAGGCCTATTGCGAGCGCGCCGGACCTGTCCGACCTCGCCGGGACCGGTGGGGTGTGGAGCGAGGCCGAGTCGCTGTCGCTCTTGGTCGAGCATGGCGTCCCGGCGGTTCCGTACGCCCATGTCAGGGGCGAAGAGGCTGCCGTCGAGGCGGCGGGTCGGCTCGGTTTGCCCCTGGTGGTGAAGCTCGTGTCGCCCGATATCGTCCACAAAAGCGACGTCGGTGGAGTCCTCCTCGGCGTGGATTCGCCCGAGGCCGTCCGGCAGGCGTACCGCCAGGTGCAGGCTGCGGTGCTCGCGGTGCCGGGCGCGCAGTCCGAAGGTGCCCTGATCTCATCGATGCGATCCGGCGGCGTGGAGATGATCGTCGGGGTTGTGCGCGACCAGCAGTGGGGGCCCATTCTCGCGGTCGGCCTCGGGGGTGTCCTCGTGCACGTCATCGACGACAGTGCCCTGCGGACCCTTCCCGTAAGCGAGACCGACGTGCGTGAGATGCTGTCCGAGTTGCGGGGGAAGGCTCTGCTCGACGGTGTCCGCGGCTCCAAACCCGTCGACCGCGATGCGTTGGTGGCTGCGATCCTGAACGTCGCCAGCCTGGCCGAGCGGCTCGGCGACTCGCTCGAATCCATCGAGATCAACCCGTTCCGCGTGGAGGGCTCGACCGTCGAAGCCCTCGACGCATCGATCGTCTGGGCGCCTTAGCGTCAACATTGCGAGCCCATGCACCCGGCATCATGACCGAGCCACGCACCCAGAGGGATGTTCTGACACTGTCTGTCGATGCGAACCGGTGAGGCTGCGGAGTACTTGGGCATGTCGGTAGTTGGGGTGCGCAAGGCGGCAACGCAGGGCCGGTTGAATCAACATCGGCTCCTCGGCGACGCCGCCGCACGGTTGGCAAGGGGTACCGATCAGCATCTCGGGAGATCGCGGGTCTTCTCGCAACGCGAAAGTGCTCGCCGATCGTGAATTGTGCCCAGCATGACCGAGCCGGGATCGACTGCGCCACGGCTGTTCGCGTGCACCACCCGCGCATACATGGCGGTCGACGACGCGACCGGCGAGCCGATCGGGCGGGCGATCTGATTGCCGGCGCCGGTGGCGAGTTGGTGTCGCAGCTGTGGCAGAACGTATCTCAGGCGCACGCCACACCAGTGGCAGACATCCTGGACGAGATGCGGCAGCGGCTCGCGGCCTGGTTGCGCGAGGGCAAGTTGGGCGAGTAGTCGTCACCTCCACAAAAGTGAACTGGTTTCACTTCAAGGGATCAGGTGATTGACATCACACACAGGGCCATCTAGATTCAAACTGATTTCAGTTCATGACGGAGAAGAGTCATGACGTTCGTTCATTCGGCTGATCTCGTCGGCGGGGCAAGGTGGTTTCTCGAATCGGGCCACCTGGCATTGTGTCGGCTCTCTCGATCGTGTTGCTGCTACTCGAGTCACTCGCGGCATAAGAGTTCCTGCTGCGTGTGATCCTCGCTCCATCCCGAATACGCAGGTTCGCATTCGTCGAACCGATACCGGAAGGGCTTTCATGCCATGAGAAGTATGCCGATAAAGCTGATGGCCGTCGCAGTGGTCGCCGCTTTCGCCTCTGCCGCTTGCGGATCCGGCGGCTCCGGACCCACTGGGCCAGTGACCGGCAGTTGGGACGACGTCGTCGCCGCGGCCAAGGGCGAAGGCAGTGTGCTGCTGTACTCGAGCCAGAAGCCCGCCAATCTCGACGCTCTCAAAGTGGCATTCGAGCAGGAGTATCCCGAGATTTCCCTCGAATACGTTCGGGGGACCGATGCCGACATCAACCCGAAGGTCGAGGTCGAGAATCAGACGAAGCGCGGAACGGCTGACGTGCACATGCTTACCGACGCCGCGTGGATCGAGACTGCCGCCGAGTCGGGCACCTACTCGACCGACCTCGTCGGCCCGGCATTCGATGCACCGGAATACGACCCAAAGACCAGTATCATGTCCGACAGATTCTTCTTGACGAGTGCGGCGGTGTTCTCTCTCGGATGGAACACGACAGCACTTCCGAGCGGTCTGCAGAAGCCGGCAGATATGCTCGACCCGGCGTTGAAGGGCAAGATCGGAATCGTCAACCCGTCCGGTATCGCCTCCTATGTCGACCTCTACCGATTCTTCGAGAAGAACTTCGGCGCCGACTATCTCCAGAAGCTCGCAGAGCTGAAACCGCGAATCTACCCGAGTGCACTGGGGGTCGCTCAAGCATTGACCTCAGGGGAGATCGTCGCAACCCCTATGGTGCAACCCCTGGTGCGAGAAAAGGAATCGGGTGCACCAGTGGACTGGGCATTGCCCGCGCCCTCGTGGGGAACCCCGTGGTTCACGCACGCCCTCTCCGCGGCGCCGCACCCCAATGCGGCGCAGGTGCTGGCGAACTTCATGGTCACTCCCGCCGGCCAGAAGGCGTTGTCCCTCGGCTACGCGAGCGCCCTCCCCGACATCGAAGGAAGCGTCGCACGAGCCCAGGACATCGCGCTGCCCAACGCCTCCGATCTCACGCCCGAATCGCTCACGCAATACCAGTCGGAGTGGGAAAAGAAATTCATCCAGTAGGCCGCGCACCAAGCGGTTTCCATTCTTCCGCGCCAAACTCAATCGCGACATAGCCCTCTCCACACGGCGGGCGTTTCGCATCTCAGATCCTGACGAGGGTGATGCGGTGCGCGGCGGCCGCCCGCAGGCTGTCGTCGAGGGACTCTCAAGTTGTCGATATAGCTGGCTTAATCTGTGGTGGCGAGCTATTCGCGGCGGACAGGCGTCCGTCGAAGGTGATCTCGAAGGTCTTCAACGCCGCCTTCCAATGGTTGGACCAGCGTATCCGGGTCTTCCTGGCGGGATCGAGACTCATGATCGCGAGGTAGACGCACTCGAGCGCCGATTGCTCGTCGGGAAGTGACGGCGGGCATCGGCGGCTCGGCGAATCTCGGGTTCAGACTCTCGACCCCGTTCGTCGTGGCGATCAGCGTTCGGATCTCGATGTCGAGCACCAAGAATGGTGTGAACCTGTCGACTCCGACAGTGGAGATCGACTTGATTATGTCGCAGAGCGCTGCGGTGCGGCGGATTTGCGAAAGCGCGGTGCCTCTGATCGAGGGTGGCCTTGCGCGGTGTTGCGGTGCTGGATCTGCATCTGGTGGATTCGTTGTTCGCGGCGTCGTGTTGCGTCTGCTGGGTTGCGGAGCTGGTGGAAGGCGCGCATTCGGTCGATTGCGGTGAGTCGCCAGCGGAGGAGTGTCTTCTACGGGTCTGCGGACAATCGTGTGTCATCATGGCTCGGGGCTGACCGGAAGGTGGGCGATAGCTCTTCCGCTACTGTCCAACAATCGGCCCATGTGTTTGACCGTGTGCAGTACCACGGCTCGGTCGGAGATCGTCACACCGAACTCAGCGAGGCGGCCCGTGATGCGCGTCTCCAGGCGATGGACCTCTTCCAACGACTGCAGCCACACGTCGAGGACGAGATTGAAGGGACCGGCTGTCACCGAAGCCATACGTAGTCCTGGTATCGAGTTGAGGGACACCGATACTCGCTCGACTTGGTTTGCTGGTACGGAGCCGAAGTAGATTGCCGAGACGGGGTAGCCGATATCCGTTCGGGCGGCGCCGCACCGGAATTCGAGACGCCCTGCTCGTTCGAGCGCCTGAATACGGCGTTTGACGGTTGCTGCGCTTGTATCAAGTTCTTCAGCAAGGGTTTGGAACGAGGCTCGCCCGTCCCGTTCGAGAGCCGCGAACAACCCCCTGTCGATTGCGTGTGGTCGTATCGGGGTCGACGCACGGTCGAATCTCGTGGAAGGCAGTCGTCTACGCTGAGCCGCATCAAGAACGTTCAGGCTCCACGTGCTGCCGATGGCGAGCGCGTGAGTCACGAGATGCATTCGGATTGATCGACACTGGTCGAGTCCGGCGACACCACCTGCGAAATCTGCAAGCGCATCGAGCCCGTGTGCCACGACGAGTGCCAGGTAGTCACGTACGCCCGAGGTTCGACGAAGGCCGATGACGTCCGGATGGCCGGCGAGCGAGTGTTCGAGCTGGGGCGCTGCCAGGCCTCCGGTGTCGATCTCGACCCACGCCCGGACGACAGGCTCCTCCGGGGACGATCGAATGAATCCGCGCACCCACACGATTCCTGCCGACTCGAGTTCCTCCCATCGTCGCGCCACGGTCACCGGGGACATTCCCAGAACGTCGGCAACAAGGGTCCACGGCGCGCGTGGTGCGAGTTGCAGACACTCGACGAGCTTCAGATCAGGCTCGTTCATTCTGGATCAGTGCTCCTTTGGCGGATGTCTACATTTTGACCGCGACTTCTGGCGGAAAACATCAAGTTTACACAGTCTTGTTTCGATTTAACAATGATCGCCTTCAGTATTGCGCAAGGCTTCTTCAGGGCCTTCGAGATGGATACGGAAGAGATGGAGTGCGAGCATGCAGGCTGTAGACCTAGCTCGACGGGGAATAGGTGCGCGGGCAGCTTCTCGAAGGAAGCAAGCAATAGGTGCCGATGCAGACACTGATTCATGTGGTGAGCACGAGACGAGTATGAGGACCTCGTCGTCTATGACGAGCCGCCACGGCCGAACAATTGCGGCGCTCCATGCCACGCACGCCGGCCATCGCGCTGACCCGCAGGGAACTCTCGGGCGTCGTCAGCTGCCGTTGTGTCAATCGCCGAGCACGGGTCTGCCCAGCGAACCACTTCGGTGGGGCCTCGAGGAGCTTCCGAGATAGCCTGCGCGGCAATGCCGAGCGGGCAGACGGGTTCGCTCAGTGATCCGCGGCACTATGCGGGAACCAAGGCACAGACCAGACTGCGTTCCCACCACACGTGAACGCGGAGCAAAGGGGCCACGAACATGAGTTCTATCCACGGTTCGGCTGGAGGGATCGGCACGATCTCTCCGCCGGCCAATCCACAGACGACGGCGGCGAGAACCCCGCTTCGTGTTCCGTCGGTGCTGCTATTCCTTCTCGCGCGTGTTGCTCGCGGCTTCGTCGTGCTCTTCACACTGTCGATACTCGCTTTCGGCGTGGTCCATCTCATTCCCGGCGATCCTGCTGAGACCCTCGCAGGCCCGTACAGCGATGCGGAGACCCGGGCACAGATAACAAGAGATCTCGGTCTCGACGGCTCGCCGGTGTCGCAATACCTCCGGTGGGTCGGCAATGCGCTGCAAGGAGACTTCGGGACTTCGTACATCAACGGGCTACCTGTGAACGAGTTGATCATGTCGAGGATCCCGAACACATTGCAACTCGCTGTGGGAGCTACGTTGGTGTCGGTGATTTGGGGAGTCACGTTCGGCCTCGTTGCCGCGATGAAGAAGGGGCGCCCGTTCGACTGGTTCACTCGCGGAGCCACCTTTCTCGGCATGGCCACACCGGTATTTGCGTTCGGTGTCTCTCTCGTCCTACTGGCTTCTGTGGCAATGCCCGCCTGGCCGACTCTTGGCTTCGTCCCGTTCGACGAGAACCCGTCGCAGAACCTGGCCAGTATGGTTCTTCCCTGCCTGGCGATCGGGTTGCCTCTCGGGTCGACGATTTGTCGGTACATGCGTACATCGATGCTGGAGGTATATGACCACGACTTCATGAGGACGGCACTCGCCACCGGAAGTACCCGATGGCAAGCGACGATTCGGCACGGGTTCAGGAATGCCTCGGCTCCGGTGGTCACCATCGCCGGCCTGCAGATCGCCGGAATCGTCGGCGAATCGATTCTCGTGGAGAACGTATTCGCCATTCCAGGGATCGGCCAATTGACCATCACTGCAATCAACAACAACGACTATGCGGTAACTCAGGCGTGCATCCTGCTGCTCGGTGTGGTGTATGTGGTGATGAACCTCGCGGTCGATCTCCTGTACCCATTGATCGATCCGAAGGTAGGGGCGTCCAAATGACCGCCGACAACCTGGGCGCGCGTGCATCCGTCGCCGACAAGAGCAGCAGAACGACAACTCTGGCAGCCATCAAGGCTGCGATAGTCTCCCGGCCCGGGCTTGCGGTCGGAGTCTCGATCCTACTCGTGCTGCTTGCAATGTCAGCCCTCGTCGGCGTGCTGCGGCCCTTCTCGGCCACCGAGGTTGCCGGAATCCCCTTCACTGGACCGAATTCCGCAAACTGGCTCGGAACCGATGAGCTCGGGCGCGACTACTTCGTCCGAGTGTGTGTCGCAGCGCGCACCTCGTTGACCATCTCGGTATGTGCCGCTTTGCTCGCTCTCTTCATTGGTTCCGCGATCGGTCTGGCTGCGGGTCTCGAAGGCGGCAAGCTCGATTCCCTGCTCATGGGTGCCATCGACTTGCTGGTCTCGTTGCCGTCGATCATCGTGGCGCTCGGCGTTGTGGCGATCTTTTCGCCCACGATGACTACTCTCGTCTCAGTCCTCGCTATCGTATCCGTGCCGAACTTTGCGCGTGTCATACGGTCTCGCGGACTGGAGCTACGGGAGCGTGAGTTCGTCCTGTCGGCTCGGGTATCGGGAATCTCGTCGTTCCGTATCGCTAGCCGACACCTTCTGCCGAACGTACTCACAGTGATGATGGTCCAACTCTCGAACACAGCCGCGATCGTGATCCTCATGGAGTCAGGTCTGAGCTACCTGGGTCTGGGAGTCCAGCCGCCCACTCCCAGCTGGGGCAAGATGATCTCCGAATCTCAGAGTTACATGGTCGAGGCGCCGTGGCTTCCCTTGGTTCCCTTCATCGCGTTGCTGATCACGTCCTCTGCGTGGGGATTGATAGGAGAGGGCTTCGGATCGAAGCGCAAAGCAGCGAACTAGCCTCCCCGCCTTCATCCATGAACTTACTCAGCGCCTATGCGCGACGAAAGGCACTGCCGTGAAAGTATTCAATTCACATTCGAAGGCAACAGTTCTTGCGGCCACCACTGTGTTGTCGCTCTTCCTCGCAGGCTGTTCGGGTGCGAGCACAACCAGAGCCGGTGCGGCCGCTGAGGCGGGGGATCCTGTACGCGGCGGTACTTTGATCGTGGGTGAGGACACGCAACCGGTCAGCGGCTTCGATCCGATGTTGGCGCAGGCACTTGACGCGAAACGCATTGTCTCCCAATTCTACGAGGGATTACTCTCGGTGAGTGCCGATTTCACTGAGGTGCAACCGGCGTTGGCCAGCGAATGGACACAACTCTCCGACACGAAATACAGCTTCACCCTCCGCGCCGGCGCCAAGTTCCACGACGGTTCACTCGTCGAACCGTCCGACGTAGTATTCAGTCTGAATCGGATCGCCGACCCGGACCAGAACTCCCCGTACAAGCGTCTATACGATCTCAAGTCCGTCACTGCCACCGGCCCCGACACTGTCGAGATCGAGACGAACGCGCCGCAGGCATCGTTGTTGACCCTTCTTGGCCAACCGTGGAGCGGTGGGATCGTCAGCGAGGCCTGGATTACGAGCCACACAGCAGACCAGATCAAGACGACCGAGAACGGAACCGGCCCCTTCTCCTTGGCTGAGTTCCAAGAAGGCGCCGTGATCAAGACGGTGCGATTCGAAGACTACTGGGACGAACAGAAGCCCTACCTGGACGGCGTCGACTATCGACTCATCTCCGCTGAAGCCACTCGCGTACAGGCCCTCAGTTCGGGTTCGGTCGACATGATCGAGGTCCGTGCGTCCACCAACGCAGACACACTGAAGGCAAAGGGCATCAACGTCGGCCCGCCATTCAGCATCGGTACTGCGTGGTACGCAATGAACACGCTCTCCGGACCATTGTCCGATATCAAGGTTCGACGGGCTTTGAGCATGGGAATCGACCGAGATCAGCTGATTCAGGTTGCGACGCTTGGCGAAGGCGTTCTCAGCTACACCGTTCCGCCGGCAGACCCATACGGCACCGAGGCATCCGAGGATTCGCCCTACTACAAGCATGATCCGGACGCAGCGAAGTCCTTGCTGGCCGAGGCCGGCCAGCAGAGTCTAGCTCTGTCGATGCTCGTGCGGTCAGACAATCCGAAGGCTGTCTCAACAGCCGAACTGATGAAGCAGCAGCTCAGTGAGATCGGGGTGAATCTCGAGATCCGGACCGTGCCGTTCAACCAAGTGGTCAACGCGGTAACGGGCGGAGAGTGGAACGCTGACATCGTCACATTGAACGCATCGCTCAATGCCGATCCAAGCCAGTATCTCGACCTGTGGTTCGCGCAGGGAGCCCCCGGCACCAAGGTCGACGATCCCACGCTGTGGAAGATGATGGACGAAGCGGACCGGATCACCACAGGCAACGCCGACCGCAGCGCCAAGTACGCGGAGATCGGCAACTACATCGCCGAGAACGCCTACCAACTCGTTCCCTACGCCTCACCGGTTGTGTACGACACCTGGGCGAGCAAGGTGCACGGATTCGAAGCCGACCTCTCAGCCACCCGTCTCCTGCTGAAGAATGCGTGGATCAGCTGATGAACACAATTGCGACGATGACCCTGAACGATTGCGATGACTCGCGACAACCCATCGTGGACATCCGAGGCCTCACCATTGCCTACGGCGATGCCGTTCCGAGCGTCAAAGGCGTGGACCTCGTCGTCCACCCCGGTGAGATCGTCGGATTGATCGGCGAGAGTGGAAGCGGGAAGAGTTCCGTCGCGATGGCGTGTCTCGGGCTCCTCGACGGATCGGCCACTGTTGCAGGCAACCACTTCTCGGTGTGCGGGACGGACATGCTCGAAGCCGAAACATCGGATCTCGTGAAACTTCGCGGCAGCCGCGCCGCCATGGTATTTCAAGACGCAATGGGCGCACTCGATCCGTGTATGAGGGTCGGTGCTCAAGTCGCCGAGGTGGTGAAGCGCCACCGCAGCCTACCCAAGAGCAAATGCCGCACTGCTGTGATCGACCTACTGGAACGGGTTGGAATACCTAACCCCGAGATCCGCGCCAGACAATACCCACACCAGCTCTCCGGCGGACTTCGCCAACGCGCAGCCGTTGCACTGGCACTCGCCGGCGAACCGGACCTGCTGCTAGCCGACGAGCCCACAACTGCTCTCGACGTCACGGTGCAGGCCGGGATATTGGACCTCTTCCGCTCCATTCGCGACGAGTTCGGCGTCGCAATCCTGCTGATCTCCCACGACATCGGCGTTATCGCGCAGACTTCTGACCGGGTCGCGGTGATGCTCGACGGGAAGATCATCGAACAGGGCGACGTCGAGGACGTGTTGCTGGAGCCTCAGACAACCTACACACAGACGTTGTTGAGGGCAGTTCCCACCATCGAACGAAGTGAACGTTCCGCCCCCTCCGCAAGTAGACCGCGGAATGCCGGTGACGCGACGGTTTTCTCGGTGCACGACCTTGGTCGTAGATATCGGACGAGCAGTGGGTTCGTCGACGCGTTGAAGGGCATCACATTGGATGTCCATCGCGGCGAAGTTCTGGGGATCGTTGGCGAGTCGGGCTCGGGAAAGAGCACGCTTGCCAGGATTCTCATCCAATTGGAGAAGGCAACCAGTGGATCGGTCGCCTTCGAGGATGTCGACTACGGTGGAATGCGCAGTGGCCGACTCCGGGAATTCCGCAACGCTGTCCAGATGGTCTTTCAGCATCCATCGGGATCACTCAACCCGCGATTGAAGATCAAGAACTCCATTCGTGAGCCATTGACTGTTTCCAACAAGGGGCACCGACACGCCGAGCGCGTGCGCACTGTGCTCGAAGAAGTCGGACTACCCGCAGACAGTGGGGATCGATTCCCGCATCAGTTCTCCGGCGGACAGAAGCAGCGGATCGCGATCGCTCGTGCGATCGCAGCGTCACCCGAAGTGGTGCTGTTGGACGAACCGACGTCGGCGCTCGATGTGACCGTTCAGGCGCAGGTGCTCGAACTGCTCGCTCGGATTCAGCGTGATCGCGGCCTGACATACATTCTGATCTCGCACAATCTGGCCGTCGTACGCGCAATCAGTGATCGTGTGATCGTGATGAAATCCGGCGAGATCGTCGAAAGCGGAACGCCCGAGGAAGTGTTCGATGCACCGTCGCATCCCTACACGCAGGCGCTGGTTGCGGCGATACCGTCGGTCGACCCTCGTGAACGGCAACGTCTGTCGAGCCAGGCCAAGTCGGCATGACATCGATCTGCCCGCACGGTCGCGCGCCGCGGATCTCACGAAAGGAAGCATCATAGACACGCAATGGCTCGACGCCACGACGCAGGCGGAGCTGGTACGCACTGGGGAGGTCGCGCCACGCGAGCTCGTGCAGGATGCGATCGAGAGAATCGATCGTCTCGACCCGGTTCTCAACGCAGTGAACCACAGACGGTTCGGGGCAGCGCTGGCGGAATCGGAGACGGTCGACGCTTCGGCTCCGTTCGCAGGAGTACCCACTCTGATCAAGGGCTTGACAGCAATGGAAGGCGACCCCAATGACCGGGGAACGCTGGTGCTCAAAGATTTCGGGTCGACTGCCAAGTCCGACGCGGTCATTGCCCGTCGATTCCGGGAAGCGGGTTTCATCGTTGTCGGTCGATCTGCAGCGCCGGAACTCGGCATCGTATCTACGACGGAGAGCAAGGCACACGGAATTACCAGAAACCCGTGGCGACTCGATCTCACATCAGGTGGGTCTTCTGGAGGAGCAGCGACAGCCGTCGCTGCGGGAATGGTGCCAGCAGCACACGGCGGCGACGGGGGCGGTTCGATCCGCATGCCCGCGGCCTTCTGCCATCTCGTCGGGCTCAAGCCTAGCCGGGGCCTGATCAGCACCGGACCTGCGACGGCAGATCGATGGGGCCACAGTGTGCCCGGCGTCCTCACCCGAACCGTCCGCGACACAGCGGGGATCGTCGACGCGGTGTCGGGCGGCGAGCCTGGCGACCAGGGACGGCCAGCCCTCATCGAGGGTGGCCTGCTCGGGGCGCTGAAGCGAGCGCCGACGCGGCTCAGAATCGGATTCGTCACATGCCCAGCCGGGCTCTCGGCGCCGGTGGATGCTGAGGTGAGTGATGCGATTCTCGATGCCGCACGACTACTCGAGAGCTTGGGACACACCGTCGACAGTTCCTATCCCGACACGATGTTCGACCCTCGGAACATCCGTGCCTTCTTCGACTCACTCAGCGTCACGGTGGCTCAATCGATCGACGCGATCGAGGTGGAGGTCGGCCGCGCGCTCGCATTCGACGAACTCGACGTGATCTCGCGTCATTGGGAGCGCCGAGGGCGGGAGATGTCGGGTGTGGATCTCGCCGATTCGCTGAACTGGCTGGGCGGGTTACGTTCCCGCATGGGGAATTGGTGGGCGTCGGGATTCGACCTGCTTCTCAGTCCGGTCTTCGCTACGACGCCTCCGAAGCTGAGCTGGCCGTGGTCCGAACCCGGCGGGGTCGAGAAGACCATCGACGTTCTGACCTTCACCGCTCCGATCAACTCGACGGGCCAGCCGGCGATCTCCGTCCCCTATGGGTTCACGTCCGCAGGTGAACCGTTGGCCGTGCAGTTGGTTGCAGCCTTCGGTCGTGACGATCTCTTGATATCCACTGCGGCACAAATTGAATCGGCGAGGCCCTGGGTGCACATGACCCCCGCCGTTGCAGACAGGGCAAACTTCGATGCAGAAGGTGCAGGCGCGTAATGGGCACAATGAACGATCAGGGTGTCGACGTCGGGCTGCGATTGGAGACCGAACGCGCTATTCGCGACAGTGTCGAGCACTATGCCGCGGGTCTCCTGGACGTCAGTCACAGGATTCACCGCCAACCGGAACTGCGCTTCGAGGAACGCTTCGCGTCTGCTCTTCTAACGGAGACGTTGCAGAAGGAGGGGTTTCGAGTCGAGATCGGAGTCGCGGATCTTCCGACTGCATTCATCGCGGATTTCGGATCCGAAGCCGACGGGCCGACCGTTGCGTTCGTCCTCGAGTACGACGCACTCGAGACGATCGGACACGGATGCGGCCACAATGTCATTGCGTCGATGGGCCTGGGTGCTGCACTCGGTACGAAGCGTTGGATGGAGCAAGAGGGCCGACATTTCGGGCGGATCCTCGTCGTCGGAAGCCCAGGTGAAGAGGGTGGGGGTGGGAAGAACCATCTCATCGCCGCAGGACTTCTCGATGGCATCGATGCAGCACTGATGATGCATCCATCCGGTGAGAATCTCTCTGTAATGCGGACATTGGGTAGGGTCGCTGTCGACTTCGAGTTCAGCGGGCGGGCCGCCCACGCCGCAGTGAGTCCTCATCTGGGGATCAATGCGCTCGATGCTGCCGTGCTCACACTCAACGCGATAGGCCTTTTACGGCAGCAGTTGTCGACCGATAGTCGTGTTCATGCGGTTATTCTCGATGGCGGCGAGGCACCGAACATCATTCCCGAACGCAGTCTAGTTCGTGCGTACATTCGGGCGGAAGACACCCGCACGCTGGTGGATGAGTTGCAGCCCAAGGTCGAGAATTGCGCGCGTGGTGCTGCACTCGCCACCGGAGCAACGGTCAGTATCACAAACCAGTCGCCCACCTATGCAGCGCTCGCGCCGAATGCAGTTCTCGGGGCCCTGATCGAGAAGAACTTCGCGCGGGTCGGCCGCATCACAGAACCGGCCCGTGCCGAGGTTTTTCCAGGGTCCACGGACATGGGCAATGTGAGTCAGATCGTTCCGGCGATTCATCCCAATATCGAGTTCGTACCCGGACTCGGAATGCATACCCGAGAAGCTGCGGCCCTCGCGGCCGGTAAACCCGGTGACAAGGCCGTTCTCGATGGCGCGCTGATCATGGCAATGACCGCGGCCCAACTGTTCACCACACCCGAGTTGATGGATCAGGTGCGCGAGTCGTTCACCGAGGGCGTCCGGATTGCGCTGTGAGTGCGATGGCGCGGTCGGCGACAGGGTGGATAGGGCCATGATGTTCCGGGTCGAGGGACTGCTCGATGACGGCACAGTTGAAGCGATCGTCGCGGCGTGCGTCGCCGGCCTCCACACCGGTGGGTGATCGGGGTGGAGGTGGCGGTGTCGTTTGGCGATTTGAGTGGCGATCCCGGAAGTTTGCCCCGACGTGCTGGACGGCCTGTCATGTGGACGCAATGAAGCTCGGCGACCCGGCGGAGGTGACGGCGTGCTCTCCTTCGTCGAAGGGCAGCTGGTCGAAACGGCGGGTGGAGGGTAGTGCACCTTGAAATCAGGCGATCGCGGCGCAGAATCCGTCGAGGTTATCGTTCATCATGATGTGACCGGCGTCGGCGACGACTCTGATGTCGCATCCCATTGTGGAGAGTTCGGCGGTGTCCAGTCGAGACGTCGACCCGGTGACGAACACGCGTGGAATGTGCAACGCCGCGAGCTGAGCCCGAAATGTCGGCTCACGATTGCCGATTAGCGAGACCGCTGTGCGGTGCAGACCGGCGGGGGACCATCGCGCCACAGTGTGCGCGAAGTCTGCTGAGTTGGTTTGTCCCTCAACAGCCTCCGTCTGCAGTGAGGCGATCAGGGCGGCGTGTCCGTGCGCTATGAATTCACCTTCGTCCCATGATGCGATTTTTGCCGATAGTGCCCCCATTCCGGGGTCGAGGTTTCCTTCGCAGACCATCAGGTGTCCGGTCAGGTCCGGCCGTTACGTGGACAGTGCGATGGCAATGGAGCCGCCCAAGCTGTGGCCGACAAGGCTTACCAATTCGAGTCCGATGGAATCGAGGACCGACGCGACGGATGCGGCATGGTCCTCGACGGAGTAGGTGAAGTCGTCGGGATGGTCACTCCAGCCGCTACCGAAAAGGTCGACCGTTATCGACCGCCCCTGGGTTGCGGGATGAGCGACAACGGACGTAAACGCAACGCTGCTGGCTGATCCGAGACCGCCGAGGTAGACAGTGGTCGTTGCGTTTGCACGATGGCGATCTCCGGAATCGAAGAAGGCGAGACTGCCGGAGATGCCCGAGGGCGAATGGACGTGCATGTTTGTCTTTCGGGTGTCAGGAGACCACATGGGTATTGCGGACCAAGAAGAGCAGACAGAAGGCCAAGACTGCCGCTCCTGTCATCACCGATGAAACGGCAAGACTGTCGGTGCCCAGGACTCCGACGAGCGGCGCGGCAGCTGCGGCTGCTGCGAACTGAGTGAATCCCAACAACGCAGATGCACCGCCGGCAGCCTCTCCGTGACGCGACAGGGCCAGGGCAGGAACGTTGGGCGTTACCAGGCCGATCGACCCGAGAACAATCAGCAGGGGTATCTCGAATCCCCCCAGGCCTCCGGTGTTCGTGGCGGCCATGAGGACAAACGCCGCACCTGCGAGAACAGCCGCGAGGAGTGACCACCGAGCGACCTGCAGCGGCGACCAACGTACGAGCAACAGGACGTTCAACTGTGACGCCACGGTGATTACGACAGCACCGGCAGCGAAGAGTAAACCATAAGCGCCGACGCTCAATCCGAACTGGTACTGAATAACGAACGACGATCCAGCGATATAGCCCCACTGGGCAATTCGGACGACCCCGCCGATGAGCACGAACAGGGAGAATGGGCGGTCCCGGGCAAGCATCGCGTACGTGCATAGTATGCCTCGCACTCCTGGCGACCTCCGCGATTGTGGGGGAAGGGTCTCGGGCATTGCCCGCACGGCGATCGACAACGCGGCGACTCCGAGTACTGCGAGGAACAGGAATACGCCGCGCCAGGGCATGAAGCTGAGCAGTAGGCCGCCGACCGAGGGGGCGATGATCGGAGCAACTCCGATGACAAGAATGACGCGGGAGAGCATCACAGCGGCAGAGTGGCCGACGTACAAGTCTCTGACGACGGCCATAGCCACGACACCGGCAGCAGCGGCGCCGAACCCCTGCAACACCCGCAGTGCCGACAGCATCGGTATCGATGTTGCGAAGAAGCACAACACAGAAGCGGAGACATGTATTGCGGTGCCGACGATGATGGGACGGCGTCTGCCGTAGATGTCGGAACAGGGTCCGATGACCACCTGGCCCAAAGCGAGTCCCGCCAGTGTGCCGGTCAACGTCAGCTGCACCATGGTCGCGGACGCGCCGAATTCGGAGGTGATCGTCGGAAGAGCTGGAAGATAAAGCGAAACCGTAAGCGGCCCCAGTGCCGTCAGCGCACCGAGTATTATGACCAGGGATACCGTGCGCAAGCCGGTGGTATTCCCGTTGTTCAGTGGTCGATCTACCCTGTGTGGCGACTGTGCCTCGGTCAAATGCCGACCCTGACGCCTTCGGTGAACGATTCCTTGATCCGGGCAGTCAGGTCGGGGGAAAGGAATACTCGGACAGCAGTCATCGCAAGGACGAATGCACCGTCGAGAACCGCACTATCTCCGTGGGGGCCGCGGGCGGCGGTGGCAGCCTCGCGTGTGTGCATTCCCAATCCGGGCACCAATTCGATGCATGGGTGAATGGACGGGATGATCTGACTGACGTTGCCCATATCCGTCGAACCTGGGAATGCGTCCGGTCGTGTCGGACTCGTGGTGCGCCCGACGATGGCGAAGCCGTCTTCGACGAGTTGAGCCAGAACCGGATTGGGAGCCATTGCCGCATACGTTGGCGATTGCTTCGAGATACTGAGTGTGGCACCTGTCGCCAACGCCGCACCCCGTGCGCAGTTTTCGATTCTGGGCTGTAGCTCGTCGATAAGGTAGCGAGAATCCGGAGCGCGGACATACACACGGACGGAACTGTGCTCGGGGATGATGTTGGGGACCTCGCCACCGTCGGTCATGATTGCGTGGACACGAACGTCGGAGGGCAATTGCTGTCGGAGCAGCCCGATCGCGTTCAGCGTGAGAACCGACGCGTCGAGTGCGTTGACCCCCTTCTCCGGGCTGACAGCCGCGTGTGCCGCGCGCCCCGAGAAGTCGAAATCCAGCGCCACTCTTCCCAGTGTGGCCATCGCCGACAGATTTTCTCCCTCGGGATGCATCATCATTGCTATGTCGATGTCGTCGAGTCGACCACTGTCGATGAGGTGGTTCTTTCCTCCGCCACCTTCTTCTCCAGGGCTTCCGATAACCAACAGCCTGCCGACGTTCAGCTTGCTGGACTCCATCCAACGCTTGACGCTCAGCGCAGCGCCGAGTCCGATCGAGGCAATGACGTTGTGTCCGCATCCGTGCCCGATGGTCTCCAACGCATCGTATTCGAGAAAGATTGCCACGGTTGGTCCGTTCTCGGCGGATCCGTAGCTTGCCACGAAGGCGGTACGAAGACCGGCGATCCCGGCTTCGGTGTCGAAGCCCTCGCGCCTCAGGATGTCGCCGAGCAATCCTGATGCGAAGTGCTCCGCGAACCGAAGTTCCGGTTGAGCGTGAATACGATGACTGACCGCGAGAAGGTCATCGCTTCGCTCCCGCACATCGGTGCGCAAGAACTCGATGATCTCCTTCGGCAATGCGGAACCGGGAGAGCTTTCGCGACTATTCAACAGTTACCTTCCTTCCACCGTGCACCAGACTCGATAACTCTCCACGCCGGCGGCGGCTCGAGGCAACGATTGCGGTCCGGTCACTGGGATCCGGCGCTAACGATTGCTGTAGATCGAACCCGCGGAGCGGAGCGGGTCATCACGACGGATGGGCGAGTAGCTCACGATAGGTGACGGATCTCCGGCCGCGTAACGCATTGGCCTCTCCGCCTTCGGCAGCTCGCAGGCGAAGGAGAGCAGAGATGGGCATCGCCACGGGGAATCGGAGCGAAGGTTCGGTCTGGACCCCGGGTCACGGTCCTCCTTGCGGGTATTGATCAGGGTACGAGAACGGCGCGGCCGGTCAGCTTCCCCTCCTGCATCAGTTGCAGACCAGAGGCGATGTCGTCGAGTGCAAACTCTTGAATCGCAAGCGTCAGTTCACCGGCAGCGAGACGGCGGATCATCTCCGGCGCAAGCTCGGCTTGACGGGCGGTCTTCCGCATCATATTGAGGGGCAGCAGCTGTACGTCGCTGAGGAGCCAGTTGGGTAGATCCAGAGTCAGTGTTCTGCCGAGGGTATATCCGATGAGCACGGCCCGGCCGCCGGGCGTGACTCTCTGCAATAGTTGCGGTAGAACGTCGCCGCCCAGTGTATCGATGAGCACCTCGGCGACCGGTTCGGTGCCGAGGGCAGCTGCCACATCGTCACCGCGGCCGACAACCGGACGGACCCCGTCCGGAAGCAAAGCAGTCTGGTCTGCTCGCGGGACGACTCCGATCACTTCGGCGGCACGGGCGAGGAGCGCGAACTGCGCCGCCATCGATCCCACTGCGCCGGAAGCGCCGGACACGATGACTCGTTCACCCTGTACGACCCTGGCGATGTCGTGGACGGCGACGTAGCCGGTGGCGGTCGGCAGGGAGAAGGTGGCTGCCACCGCCGGCGATAAATTGGGATCGTACGGAGTGAGTGCCTTGTCGGATGTGACGAGGTACTCCGCCCAGCATCCGTTTCTGAACAGTCCGACCCCGTCGCCGCGAACCAACACACGGGTACCGGGAGCGATAGTGTCCGAATCGACAACGGTGGCCGAACCGTGGGTTCCGCCGGTGTGTGGTAGCTGCGGTCTTATATCGAAAGTTCCGCTGGCGATGGTGATGTCGAGGTGTCCCAGGGCAGCAGCGTCGATCTTGACCAGAGACTGCCCCGGTTCTCTGCTGGGAATGTCGATCTCGTCGATCACAGGTGATTGCCCGAACTGGTGCAGTCGTGCGGCGCGCATTTTGAACTCCTCGAGTAGTGGCTGGCGGGGGTGGTCAGGAAGGTGTTGTCAGGACACAATCGTGCGAACGGTGCGAACTCGGATGCCGGCGGAGGTTCCGTCGTCTGGTCGCACCCAGGTTCGAAGGTTGCCCTGGGGCGCAGTGGACCGACCGGACGACTGGCCTGGCTGATCATTCGAGCCTAGGTAGCCGTCACGGCCACCCTGACGTTTGGGGTCTGTTGACCGGACCGTGGTAGACAGGTCGGTCCTGCCGGAAAATCATGTGCGGTCCGGTCAGCAAAACCTAGGGCGGTCGACTCAGTGGACCAAAGGTATGGACGACGAAACCCCATTGCGACATCTTCGATTCCACGGGAGGGCCCATGGAATGGTTTGAGCACCTACACGGAAGTCGGGCGAGTTGACATGGCTATTACGTTGAATTCCACCGTCGCATGACCGGGATCGAGGTAGGGATTCGTCTCCCACCGTGCGTATCGGCGCAAGAAGTGGCCCGAGCGGCCGGCGAGGCTGAGCAACTGGGTTTCGATCAGGTCTGGATTCCGGACTCGCAACTACTGTGGAGAGATCCGTTTGCTGTTCTCACTGCTTGTGCGATCGCGACGTCGAGTATCCAGTTGGGTACCGCGGTGACCAACGTGGTGACAAGGCATCCCAGTGTCATTGCGTCTGCTACACGCACGGTCACGGAACTGGCACCGGGTCGCTTCACCCTCGGAATCGGCACCGGTAACAGCTCTGTACAACCGATCGGAATGCGACCGAGTAGGCAATCCGAACTGGCAACCGCCATTTCCGCACTTCGCACGCTTCTCGACGGTGAGGAACACGAATTCAATGGTGTCCGAGGGCGTTTACGTGACCCTGGGCCCGAGGTGCCACTGTTCATGGCAGCCAGTGGCCCCAAGAATCTTCGACTCGCCGGCGAGCTGGCCGACGGCGCTATCCTGCTGAGCGGCGTCTCTCCCGCAACACTCTCCAGAAGTTGTGCGTTGGTGAATGCCGGAGTGCTCGCTGCGGGGCGGCGACCGGACTCTGTGTCCATCACAGTGTCTGCGCACTGCCACGTCACCGATGACCTGGGTCGTGATGCCCGGATGCTGAAACCGATATGCGCGGGCATTGCACAGCACGGAGGTGCGAGCGCGCTTGCACTCGCTGGAATCGACGTTGTCGTGCCGTCCAGAATCGATGGGATCTATCCGGATGTGATTCATGCCGAAGATTGGGACCTGGCTGTCGAGCGGTGCTCGGAATGGATCAGCGACGATGACGCGGTCAAGTTCGCGCAGACTTTCTGCCTGTTCGGTACCCCGACCGAGATCGCCGCGGGCATCGAGCGGGCACGGCGCGCGGGTGCTTCCAAGATACTGTTGCAGCATGTCGGTTCGTACGATCTGCCGTACGAGTTGATGAACTCGTACGCTGATCTGGTCATGCCGCTGATCTAGATCGATATTCCTGATGGTGCACGCGAGATGTGCACCATCAGGCGAGACGGTGGAGTCCTACGGAGAACTTCGTGAACTACTGGGCAGCAAGGGAGTCCAAGAACCGGAGCACTTCCTTTGCGAACTGGTCTGGCTTGTGATCGACGGACGGTACGCCGGTACCGGGCAGTATACTTTGGCGAGAATCGCGAAGGTGCGCGACCAAGCGGGGCACGTCGGGCAGTGAGAATGTGTCCAGTTCGCCGCAAAGGATCAACGTCGGGGCGTAGACGCTCTCAATCCTGTCTTCCATGCGATAGTTGTTGACTGCTTGATGGCCTTCCTCGACTCGCGCCCCGACCTTGAGCGCGTCGACGAGGAGGCGATCGAGCAAGTCCGGACGATCGAGTGGGTAGAAGGGGGCGCGTTTCTGCCGCAACTGCTTCAGATGCGACCCATCCGTCGACAGCGGTACCCCGTCGATCGTCGGACCGAGCGCGACCTTGCGGCGTCGCTCGGCATCGACATAGGGGACGCCGGACAGCACCAGGCTCCGGACGCGTTGTGGATTTGATGCGGCAACTTCAATGCCAACGACGCCTCCTGTGTGATGACCCACGATGTCGAATTGTTGGATATTCAGGCTGTCGGCCACGGCGAGGACCCCGGCCGCGAACAGCTCGATGGTCCAGGGCTCGTCCGGTGAATCGGAGGCGCCGAAGCCCAGTGTGTCCATTGCGATAACGTGATGGTTGTCGCTGACCAGGGGGATCACGTCTCGGTACTCGTCGCTCGACCGTGGCGTTTGATGCAGCAGGAACAGCGGGTCACCCGTGCCTGAGGCTATGTAGTGAATCTGACCGTGTGGGGTGTCCGCATAGTGCTTCCGCAAGGGAGTGAGCTCCTTCGATGTCGACGCGAGTGCATGGTGCGCGTCTGCCCATTGCATCCAGGTGCGAATGCGGGAATTGTCGTCAAATAGACTGAGATGAAATCATATTCAGTGTAGTCGTACTGCCGCGCCCGGGCCTAGAGGTAGATTCAGGAAGTAGAAGATGGCCAGAACAAGTGTCCAGGCGACGATGAACGGAATCACGAAGAGGCTCGTACGAGAAATCAGTGTCCCGAATCGCGTTTTCGGCTCGTACTTCTGCATCATTGCCAGTATGAGGAAGAGGTAGACGTTCATCGGTGTTACCAGCGCAGTGGTCGAGTCTCCGATTCTGAATGCCGCCAAAGTGACTGCGGGTGAGAGTCCGAGCAGCATGAACGTGGGAATAAACACCGGGGCTACTAAAGACCACATCGCTGATCCGGAGAGAATGAACAGATTCAGGATGCAGATCAACAGAATGAAGAGGGTGATCCCGGCGAATCCGTCGAGTCCCATTGCTTCCAGGGCCGTCGCCAGCTTTACGGAGAGCAGGATGCCCACGTTGGACCAAGTAAACGTTGCGATCATCTGGGCGACGAAGAACATCAGCACGATGTAGCCGCTCATCGCTTTCAGCGACTCACCCATGGCATTCGGCACGTCTTCCGTACGAGTGAAGGATCCAACCAGGAATCCGTAGACGATCGCGGGTATCAGGAAGACCACGAACAGCATTGGCGGAATGCTGGAGAGAAACGGTGAAGGAATGAGAGCGCCGTTCGCGCCGCGCAGTGGGCTTCCCGGTACCAGCCACGTGGCCAGAGCAGCGACGACGAGGATGGAACCGACGGCGGCGGCGATGACGAGTGCCTGTATCTCCCGGCCGGTGAGGGGGCTTTCGGCCTCGTGATCGATATACCCTTCAGGTCTCGGCAGTCGAGGCTCGAGTACTCGCACGATGATGAATCCGCCGACCATCGCAAGAATCAAGGATGAGGTGGCCGTGAAGAAGTAGTTGATGAGGATGTGAGTTGCCACGGTGTCGTACCCAGGGAGTATCGCGGCCGCCTTGACAGTGATTCCGGCATACAGCGCATCGAGGGTTCCGACAGTGAATCCGGATGCATACCCCGCAGACACACAGGCGAAAGACCCGATGAGCCCGGCGACCGGGTTGCGGCCCGCGTTACGAAAAACTGCCGCAGCCAATGGCGGAACGACCAGGAACACGACATCCCCCATGAAATGACCCTGGAGCGACACGAAGGCTACGGCGTAGGGTATGACGGACCGCGGTGCTCGTCCGATCGTGCTCTGGACCGCCGCTCGAAGTAATCCGCTTCTT
The DNA here is from genome assembly GCF_042671975.1 of Rhodococcus sp. NPDC127593. Classification (NCBI taxonomy): domain Bacteria; kingdom Bacillati; phylum Actinomycetota; class Actinomycetes; order Mycobacteriales; family Nocardiaceae; genus Rhodococcus; species Rhodococcus sp. NPDC127593. Next base: position 25,925 of record NZ_JBHXWI010000049.1, read on the forward strand.
TCGGCGGTGCCGACTGCCATCACCATCAGAAGTACGGTGCCGAGCGGTGGAAATCCAGTGAAGTTCGTGACGGCATTGGTCAGTAACCATCGCAGGCCCTCACCGGTGAACAACCCGTGTACGAGGACGACCTCATCGCTTCCGGGAATGGTGACCGATGCACCGCCGAGCGCGAGTGCGGTCGAGCCCACCCCGACGAGCACGAGCAATCCGGCGAAGAGTAGAACCGGGTGAGGAAGTTTGTTCCCGGCCCGTTCGACGACTCGTAGAAGGCGACCTTGACGTGGCTCCGCGCCCTCGGGTTTCATGGCGGTCATTGATGTGAGCATGAACCGGCCTAGCCCGTCGTCGCAACTGATCGGGGTGATGACGGCAACACGGTGTCTTTGACGATCCCGCCGTCGCGAAACACCGCGAATGATTGCTTCGGTGCACGGCGCCCTGGTCCCGCAAACGCGACACCGCCTGCGACGTTGATGCAGACCGTCACGCTCTGGACAGCCGGGCATCCTGTTCCGTCGATCAATAGAACTTCTCCAGAGGGATCCGGCGCTCGAGATGGTTGGTGTGCATGGCGACTCCGTGTCGATCGTCGGAACTCAAACATCCCCTACCTGCCAGTATCGAAGCCCATCGTGGTCAATGTTTGTATCCTTCGTGTAAATCCGATCGAATCCGACGAAAATCATGAGAACAATGATGGAATCCGTCAGGGAAGCCGCGTTTCGGTGGCGTGCAGGTTCTGTGATCAGAGCGAGGTTGAAGGCGTTGGCCGTAGCGTCGAGGTCAAGAGATGCCGACCAATGAAGAGGTGAGAGGGCTCATGTCGTCAGGAATCGACCTCGACGTGGCGTTCAAGGAACGATCACCCCGGCAGCACACCACGCTCGAACCGACGAAATCAGTCTCCATTAGCGGCGGAGCGCAACAGACACTCCGGTCGGCGGCGAAGACTCAAACGTGATTTCGGATGGTCCGGCGGTAGGAACCGGTTTCCGGATCGGCGTGACAGCACTGGTGGGGCGACCCCTCGACGCCCCACCAGTATGCGAACGATCGACGGCCGACGAGTCAATGCGGACCGTCGCATCCGCATTACCGCCGGCTACAGATCGCGGGTGCAGGGACCCGAGCGGTCGAAGCTCACCGCGGCGGAGTCGGCGGGTGTGATTTCGTCGATCCGCTTCCGTCGTGCCACCCCACACACCGTAGGGTTCACCTGCCGCGAGAGCGTGATCGCGGCACTGCGCGAGTACAGGGCAGGGCTGGCAAATCTGCCGGGCGCGCGCTTCGCGCCGGTCGCGGGCGTGGCCGCGTTCACCGTCAGGCGAGAAGAACACTGCCAGTTCGGCATCACGGCACGCGGCATGCGCCCGCCAGTCAGCGGAATCGAGACTGACGTTTTCCTTGCGCGTGGGGGAAATTTTCAGGGGTGGCGATTGCGGCTCCGTCCTCATCGAACGCCACCCATGTCGGTGGGCGCTGCACGTGGCAGATGGACGGTGGGACGGGGTTCCGGTTGCTCTCGCAGATCGGGAATCGTAGATGGCCGGGACAGGATGTGTTCGGCTGCGGTGACAACGCTGACGTGCTTGCGGCGGGCTAAATCGAGGAGAGAATCGAAGGCGGCGTCCTGACTGCAATCAAGCTGCTCGGCCAGGATTGCGGCCGCGGCAGACAGTAGCTGTGCGCCAGCAGTTTCCGAAGGGTCCCGTCCGGATACTGCAGAGGTGTCAGTCGGCACGAGAGTCCTTTCGCTGCGTCGGCGGTCTCGACGGCGTAGACGGCAGGTGGACAGTGCTCCGCGCTGTACCGCCGACGCCACCCGGTCGTTACCTCAGCCTCCTCGACGAGACGTCCAGAGACCACCGACATTCACCTAGTCATGCCTCGGCACGTGGTACCTGTCGGGGCGACCCTCGCAAGACGAGATTCAACGGCGACGCCCCCGAGCCGACTGCGCCGCCAATGTGATCGGACGAATCCTCGGCGCCCAATATGGCCACCTGCACGAATGGCCAGGTCCGAGGAGGTGCCGACAGCGTGGTTGGGTGTCACAAAATCCGCGGAGATCTCACTGGACCGGGGTGGTGAACGGATAGACGTCGGTCCCGGCCCCACGGAATGTGAGCCGGGACCGACGAAGTACAGTGACCGCATTTCCGCCCCCTGACTACTTCTTCGAGGTCAGTGACCTGAGAAAGAAAGCCAGGTTGGCGGGGCGCTCGGCGAGACGACGCATGAAGTAGCCGTACCACTGCTCGCCGTAGGGCAGATAGACCCGCAGATGCTGCTGCTCTTCGATCAGACGCAGTTGTTCGTTGTCCCGGATGCCGTGGAGCATCTGGAATTCGAACTCGTCGGTGGTGCGACGCGTGGCCTTCGCCCGCGCCAGTGCGGCGTCGACCATGGCCGGGTCGTGCGACGCGACCATCGGGTAGCCCTGGCCGTTCATCAGGATCCGCAGGCACCGCAGGTACGCCTCGTCGACCGCGGTCTTTGCTTGATAGGCAACAGATGCGGGTTCCTTATAGGCGCCCTTGCACAACCGGATCCGTGATCCCGGCCCCGAGAGGTCCCGGCAATCCGCTTCGGTGCGCTTCAGGTACGCCTGCAGCACGGTGCCGAGAGACGAAAAGTCCTGCCGCAGTTCCCGCACGATCGACAACGTCGAGTCGGTGGTGGTGTGGTCCTCGGCGTCGACCGTGACCCATACGCCGGCTTCTTCGGCCGCGGTACAGATTTTGTGGGCGTTCTCGAGTGCCACGTTGTGACCGTCGCGGGGCAGGAACTGCCCGAGGGCGGACAGCTTCAGGGATACCTCGATGCTGCGCGGCCTACTGCCATTGTCGGTGGCCGGGGCAAGCTGCGCCAGCGACGACAGCAGCGTCAGGTAATGCGACACGGTGCGGGAGGCCTGCGCGAGATCGGTGGTGTCCTCGCCGAGGTAGTCGATGGTGATGTAGCGGGCGGAGTCGAGGATTCCGGTCGTCGCGGCCACCGCCTGATTCTCGGTCTCGCCGGCGACGAACCGGTCGACGAGACTCTTGGTCGCCGGAATGCGAGTGACCGTGCGTTCTATGCGCGGTGAGCGGGCTGCGGCCAGCAGTGCAGGCCGGAGCAGATCGGAGGGTGCCATCAGATGTCCTCGGAGGTGTCTGCGGCGGCCTGGTGGGGGTAGTGGTGATCGGTGGCCGGGACGAAGGTTTCCTTGATGGTGCGTGCGGAGGCCCAGCGGAGCAGGTTCTGCGGGGAGCCTGCCTTGTCGTTGGTGCCCGATGCCCGTGCACCACCGAATGGCTGCTGTCCGACGACGGCGCCGGTGGGCTTGTCGTTGATGTAGAAGTTGCCGGCCGCGAACCGCAGGTCGGCGGTCGCCTTCGCGATCGCGGTGCGGTCGTCGGCGATGATCGAGCCGGTCAGCGCGTAGGCGGATCCCTTGTCCACGAGGTCGAGGACCTTGTCGAACGATCCGGCGGCGGAGTCGTCGTAGACGTGCACGGACAGGATCGGTCCGAAGTACTCGGTGCGGAATGCCTCGTCGGTGGGGTCGTCACCGAGCAGGACGGTGGGGTCGACGAAGTAGCCGATACTGTCGTCGACGTGGCCGCCGGCGGCGATGGTCAGGCTCGGGGTGGCCTTGGCGCGGGCGATGGCGTCGGCGTTGCGGTCGAAGGCCCGCCGGTCGATGACGGCGCCTCCGAAGTTCGAGAAGTCGGTGACGTCCCCGTATGTCAGTGTCGATGCCTTCTCGATGAAGTCGTTGCCCATCTTCGCCCACACCGACTTCGGGACGAATGCGCGGGAGGCGGCGGAGCATTTCTGGCCCTGGTAGTCGAATGCGCCGCGCAGCAGTGCGGTGGTGAGGGTGTCGGGGTTGGCGGAGCTGTGGGCGAGGACGAAGTCCTTGCCGCCGGTCTCGCCGACCAGGCGCGGGTAGCTGTTGTAGTTCGAGATGTTGTTTCCGACCTGGCGCCACAGGTGCTGGAAGGTGGCGGTGGATCCGGTGAAGTGGATTCCGGCCAGGCGCGGGTCGGCGAGGACGACGTCGGAGACCTCGGCGCCGGCACCGTTGACGAGGTTGATCACACCGGGCGGTAGTCCTGCGGCCTCGAGCAGCTTCATCGTCCAGTACGCGGCGACGGCCTGGGTCTGCGACGGTTTCCACACCACGGTGTTGCCCATCAGGGCGGGTGCGGTGGGCAGGTTACCGGCGATGGCGGTGAAGTTGAACGGGGTGATGGCGTAGACGAAGCCCTCGAGGGAGCGGTATTCGAGCTTGTTCCACACGCCGGGGGAGGAGATGGGTTGGTCGGCGAGGATCTGCCGGGCGAAGTGGACGTTGAACCGCCAGAAGTCGATCAGTTCGCAGGGGGTGTCGATTTCGGCCTGGTAGGCGGTCTTTGACTGGCCGAGCATCGTTGCAGCGGAAAGGGTTTCACGCCACGGTCCGGACAGCAGGTCGGCGGCGCGCAGGAACACTGCGGCGCGGTCCTCGAAGGACAGTGCCCGCCAACCTGGGGCGGCGGCGGTGGCGGCTGCAACGGCGTCCTGGATGTCCTGGGCGCCGGCATTGGTGAAGGTGCCCAGGACCGCGGCGTGCCGGTGCGGCTGCACGACGTCGATCGCGGGCCCGTTGCCGCGCCGGTGCGTGCCGCCGATGACGTTGTGGATCTCGGTGGGATTCGAACCAAGCTCGGTCAACTTCGCCTGCAGCCGGGCACGCTCGGCGCTCCCCGGTGCGAAGGAGCCCACCGGCTCGTTGATCGGCTGCGGGGTGGTGGTGATGGCGTCCATGGAACCTCCTACAGGGGTGTGGCGGCGAAAGAACCGCCGCTCGAACTAGACGTAGTCAACACCAGAACAGAGCCGAGATATTGAGCCAATCGGACAAGGAATACCATTTGGCGTTGTACTGTTGGCTAAACCTGCTCTCACCTTCCGAACGGAGCGATGTCGGTGACTCCCGGAACTCGAAGCCCCGCCACGGCAGCCGCGGCGCCAGCTACTTCTGCCGAAACCATCACGCTGCGTGAGCTTCTCCGCGCTCTCGACACCGCGGTCGTCGAGCTGATCGACGCTCCCGCGGGCGACGAGGTCGTCGTCGCGTCGATGGCGCTCGTCGACAGCTCCGATCTGACGGTCGAAACCGAATCGCAATCTCCGATGCAGGATTTGTATCTCCATGTGGGGGTTGCCGACGCCGATGCCGTGCGCTGGTTCGACGACGTCTCCGGGCGGGCGCGTGAGCACCGGCCGCATGCGGTGATGTCGAAGACGGCGCACGAGTCGAGCACAGTGCAGGAGGCGGCGCGCCGTGCCGGCGTCGCCCTGGTGGCGGTGCACCCCAAGGCCCGATGGGATCACGTGTTCCCGTTGGTCCAGCGCATGCTCGACCGCTCTCGCCGCGGGCGTGGCGCACCTGCGGACCCGGATCTGCTCGCCACGGACACCGACCTGTTCGGTCTCGCACAGATCGTCGCCCAGAACGCCGGAGGGATGGTCTCGATCGAGGATGCCCAGTCGAAGGTGCTCGCCTACTCTGCCTCCGACGAAGCGGCGGACGAACTGCGAGCCTTGTCGATCCTCGGCCGCGAGGGCCCACGCGATTACCTGCGGGCACTGCAGAAGTGGGGAGTGTTCGATCGGCTCCGCGAAAGCGACGAGGTCATCGACGTGCCCGCGCACGAGGAACTCGCCACCAAGCGGCGGTTGGTGGTCAGTATCCGCCAGTCCACCGAGGACACCTCGACCGCACCCCGGCTTCTCGGTTCGATCTGGGTGCAACAGGGCGACGCGCCGTTCAATTCTGATGCGGTGGACGTGTTGCGCGGCGCTTCGGCGATCGCAGCCCGGATCATCTCCCGAAGTCTCAACGCCCCCTCCACCGAGGGGCTGCTGGTCCAACGGTTGTTCGGGGCGCGTGGCCGGGGTGTCGACGTGCCCTCCGTGGCCAGTGCCCTGAACTTGCCGATGAGCGGCTCGGCCGCTGTGGTGGGCTTCGCGCCGACCGGATCGGAGAGCTCGACGGCCACCGGCGAGTTCGCCGGTATGGGCAGCATGCTCCGCCTGCACGCGAGCTCGTTCAGCCGCCATTCGGTCGCCACTGTGATCGGTGATCGCGCGTACGTGCTGCTTCCTCGCTACAAGTCCGCTGCGGGAGTCACTGCATGGACGCGGCAGCTCGTCGACCAATTCGAGGCGAAGCGGTCGATCGTGCTGAGGGCCGCCATCGCCGTTCCGGTTCCCGATCTCGCGCAGGTGGCCGCAGCGCGCGTCGAGGTCGACAGGGTTCTCGACGGCACTGCCGCCACGTTCCCGGAGGGGCGGGTGACCACCCTCGCCGAATCCCGCACCGCGGTGCTGCTCGGTGAGATCCTCGACCTCGTCGGCGAGCACCCGGAGCTGCACGATCCGCGCCTCGATGCGCTGTTCGAGTACGACCGAAAGCATGCTTCCAACCTGTGCGAGAGTGCCGAGACCTACCTCGCCGAGCACGGGGACGTTCGTAATGCCGCCGCCGCACTGAGGGTGCATCCCAACACGCTGCGCTACCGGATCCGCAGAGTGGAGGAGATCATCGGGATCGGTCTGCAGGACGCAGCCGACCGGCTGCTGTTCGAGCTGCAACTCGCCGTGCACCGGCGCACGACACCAGAGAAGCCGCCGCGGAGTTGACGCATTGGTCAGGCGATGGCGGCAGACCAGATTTCGTCGACGGAGAGGCCGGAGCCGTCGCTGAGAACAGCTTGGGTAACAAGGAGTTTCCCAGTGTTGACCAGGTGAACGCGCATGGCGGCTTCGGCTCCGTCGGGGTCCCCGGCGATGATGGCATCGATGATGGGCGCGTGCTCGTTGTCGATGTCGGCGAGAGTTCTGGTCTTGTCGGCGGTGTTGGCCCCGAGTAGCCGGGTTGTCTCGCGAAGGGTCTTGACGATCGCACGGGCTCGGGCGTTGCCGGCGGCGTCGAGGATCAGGTCGTGAAGCCCGAGATCGTGATGGGCGAACTCGTGTTCATCGCCGCCGGCAGCGGCGTCCTGCATCAGGCGTCGCTGCCGCTGCAGTGCGTCCGAGAGCGCGGGGTCGGCCACGGTTGCGGCCTTGCGGACCGCGGGAAGTTCCAGGGCCAACCGGACTGCGAAGATCTCCGCGATCTCCTTCGGCTGGGGGAGGAGAATGCGGAAGCCCTGGCGTGCTTCGAACTTGATCAGTCCCACTTCTTCCAGGCGCAGTAAAGCGTCCCGTACCGGGGTTCGGGAAATGCCCAGGCCCTCGGCGAGTTGGTAGACCGAGTACTTCACTCCTGGTTTCATGCGGCCGTCGTCGATGGCCGCCCGTACCGCCGCGATCGCTTGCTCCATCCGTCGTCCCGTGAACGGGGTGAGCGGTTCGAGGTCGAGCGCTTCGTCTGCCACTCGCTCACTGTAACAACACGGGGCTGTTCGTAGCATGCTAGACGTTGTAGCATGCTACGAATGATCTCCGCTGAATCACTGGCCGCTGAGCTGCGCAGTTCGGGAGTGAGCGACGTTCTCTCCGACGGCACCACCCGCGCTGCCTATTCGTCCGATGCGTCCCTGTACCGGGTGCGACCGCTGGTCGTCGCGCGGCCACGCCATGCCGACGAGGTCGCTGCCGCCCTCGCGGTGTGCCGCCGAGAGGGCGTGCCGCTGACCTCACGAGGTGGCGGCACCTCCGTCGCAGGCAACGCTGTCGGGACGGGACTGATTCTCGACTTCAGCCGGCACATGAACCGGGTGCTCTCGATCGACAGGGACGCACAGACGGCCACCGTCGAGCCGGGCACAATTCAGACGGTGCTGCAGCAGGCCGTTGCACCGCACGGCCTGCGATTCGGGCCCGACCCATCGACGTTCACTCGCTGCACCATCGGCGGCATGATCGGAAACAATGCCTGCGGTTCACGCACTCTCGGATACGGCCGGACCTCGGACAATGTGAAGGGCCTGCACGTTCTGACCGGAACCGGGGAGTCGCTGCAACTGGGTTCGGCGGGCGGGGTGCCGGACTCCCCGGCACTGGGTGCATTGCAGCAGGTCACCCGCGCCGGTTTGGCGACCATCCGCACCGAACTTGGGCAATTCGGCCGTCAGGTGTCCGGATACGCCCTCGAACACCTGCTGCCGGAAAATCGGTTCGACGTGACCCGCATGCTGGTCGGCACGGAGGGCACCCTCGCGGTCGCAACTCGTGCGACGGTCCGCTTGGTGTCCGAGCCCGCCCACCGCGTCCTGGTCGTACTGGGGTACGCCGACATCGCGTCGGCGGGTGACGCGACCCCGCTGGTGCTGAAGTTCGATCCGACCGCCTGCGAGGGTATCGATTGCCGGATCGTCGAGGTGGTGCGCGAGCGCCGCGGCCCGGATGCGGTTCCGCCGTTGCCTGCGGGGGCGGCCTGGTTGTTCGTCGAGGTCGTCGGCGACGACCTCGACGAGACGATCGCCAGGGCCCAGCAGGTCGGACGGGACTGCGGCGCCGCGGATAGCCTCGTGGTCACCGACGAGGGGCGCACGGCCCAGCTGTGGCGGATTCGCGCCGATGGTGCCGGACTCGCCGGCCGCAGTCCTGCCGGCCTTCCCGCACACGCAGGATGGGAGGACGCGGCCGTGCCACCGGCCATGCTGGGCAACTACCTACGCGACTTCGACGCCCTGATGGACGAATTCGACGTCACCGGCCTGCCTTACGGACACTTCGGTGACGGATGCATGCACGTTCGCATCGATTGGCCGCTCGACAAGCCCGGCGGGGACGGCATCTTCCGGGACTTCCTGGTCGCGGCGAGCACACTCGTCGCCGGCTACGGCGGATCCCTGTCCGGTGAGCACGGGGACGGCCGCGCCCGCAGCGAACTATTGCCGCTGATGTACTCACCGGACGCGATGAAGCTCTTTGCTGCCGTCAAGCACGTCTTCGACCCGGACAACATCCTCAACCCCGGAGTGGTGGTCGACCCCCGCCCGGTCGACGCGGACCTGCGCATTCCCGCAGCCCCACTCCTGCGCCGCAACCTGGCCCTGGCCTACCACCACGACGACGGAGATTTCACCCAGGCGGTGCACCGCTGCACCGGCGTCGGAAAATGCCGGGCCGACAACACCGCCGCCGGCGGCGTGATGTGCCCGTCGTATCAGGCGACCCGGGAGGAGAAGGACTCCACCCGCGGCCGCGCGCGCGTGCTGCAGGAGATGATCAACGGCACCGACATCGAGGGTGGCTGGCGATCGCCCGAGGTTCACGACGCCCTCGACCTGTGCCTGTCCTGTAAGGGGTGCTCCTCGGACTGCCCGACCGGTGTCGACATGGCCGCGTTCAAATCCGAAGTGCTGCACCAGAGCTACAAGGGCCGCATCCGCCCCGCCTCGCACTACTCGCTGGGGTGGCTCCCGCGCTGGGCGAAGATCGCCAGCCGCGCGCCCGGTCTGGTCAACGCCACGATGCGCATTCCCGGCATCGGGCCGCTGGCGTTGTCGTCGGCCGGAGTGGACAAGCGCCGCACCATTCCACCGTTCGCGAAGCGGACGTTCCGGTCCTGGTTCAAGGCCACGGAGAACGACCGTGCCACGACCGGTGACCCGGTGCTGCTGTTCGTGGACTCGTTCACCAACTACTTCACCCCCGAGGTCGGGCACGCCACGGTGCAGGTGCTCGAGGCCGCCGGCTACCGGCCGCAATTGACCGACAAGCAGCAGTGCTGCGGACTCACCTGGATCTCCACCGGGCAGCTCACCGCGGCGAAGAAGATCCTCGGCCGCACCGTGGACGCACTGTCCGGTAGTGCCGCGGCCGGAATTCCGATCGCCGGAATGGAGCCGTCCTGCACGGGTGTGCTGCGCTCGGACGCCGCGGAACTGCTCGGTAGGTCGGCGGCCGAACCGGTCGCCGACGCAACCCGCACCCTCGCGGAACTGTTGACGGACCGAGGGTGGGAACCGCCGTCTCTCGAAGGCAAGTCCGTTGTCGCGCAGCCGCACTGCCACCATCATTCGGTGATGGGGTGGAGTCAGGACGCGCAGCTTCTCGAGAAGGCCGGTGCACAGGTTCAGCGGCTGGGCGGATGCTGTGGGCTGGCCGGCAACTTCGGCGTCGAGAAGGGGCATTACGAGGTGTCGGTGGCGGTCGCCGAACAGCAACTCCTACCCGCCGTGGCCGGGGCGGACGCGGACACCACGATCCTGGCCGACGGCTACTCCTGCCGGACCCAGTTGTCGGATCTGACCGATCGTCGCGGTGACCACTTGGCGCAATTGCTCGCCGCGCAGCTCGACGTCGATGCTGTGCGGCAACGGGACTGACCTCGGTGGTTGCGCGGCGTTCTGGTCATCGACAACACCGCCCGCGGAATGGGCAAGGGCGGGACCCGCATGTCCACCACGGTCAGTGTCGGTGAGGTCGCCAGGCTGGCCCGCAACATGACCTGGAAGTGGGCGGGGGTCGACCTGTTCTACGGCGGCGCCAAGGCCGGCATCTGGGCCGACCCGACTGCCTCCTCCAAGGACGCGGTCCTGCGTGCCTTCGTCCGGGCACTCCGCAACGAGGTCCCCGAGGAGTACGTCTGCGGGCTCGACGTGGGATTGACCGAGAAGGATGCCGCGATCATGCTCGACGAGGTCGGCGGACGCGGCGGCGCGGTGGGCACCCCCCACGCGCTCGGCGGGCTCCCGTACGACCAGCTCGGGGTCACCGGCCACGGTGTCGCGGAGTCGGCCGACGCCGCCGCGCAGGCCATCGGCCTGTCCACCGGTTCGCTGAGCGTGTCCATTCGGGGCTTCGGAGCGGTCGGAGCGGCGAACGCGAAGCGCCTCGCGGAACTCGGGGCGACCATCGTCGCTGTGTCCACCTCGCAGGGCGGCATTCACAACCCGGACGGGCTCGACGTCGCTACCTTGCTCGACCTGCGCGATCAGTACGGTGACGGACTCGTCGACCAGTACTCCGACGCCAAGCCTCTCGCTGCCGGGGAAGAACTCTCGGTGACGGCGGACATCCTGATCCCGGCAGCGTTGCAGGACGTCATCGACGCCGATCTCGCCCGGACGTTGCCGGCCAAGATCGTCGTCGAAGGCGCGAATCTGCCGAGCAGCCCCGAAGCGCAGTCGGTGCTGTTCGACCGCGGCGTGACCGTGGTTCCGGATTTCATCGCCAACGCCGGCGGTGTGGTCGATGCAGCCGTGGCGATGGATGCCCGCTTCTCCGGAATCCGTCCCGAACCGGCAGCCGTGTTCGACAACATCTCGAACAAGCTGCGCGCCAGCACCATCGATACTCTCGATGCGTCGAAGGCTCAGGGGCGGACCACTCACGAGGTGGCCCGCGCCACCGCCCAGGAGCGCGTGCGCGAAGCCATGGTGCTCCGCGGGCGTTCCCTGCAGAACGCCGCGTTCTAAAAGGTTCGGAAGCCACCACGCGCCCGCTGACCGTGTGACCCCACTCCGGTCAGCGGGCGCGCGTCATTCTTCCAGGCAAAGCCATCGACCCGGTCGTTCGTCAGGTGTCCCGGAACCGGTCGGGCATCACATCACTACTCTCGAAGGAAAGAAGAGGACGACATGAGCAAGGAACTTCCCGAACAGGCGTCCGTCGTCGTGATCGGCGGCGGCGTCATCGGCGCCAGCATTGCGTTCCACCTCGCCGAATCCGGGGTCTCCGATGTCGTTCTCCTGGAAAAGGACGAGTTGGCTTGCGGCTCGACCTGCAAGGCCGCCGGCGGTGTTCGCGCCTCCTTCAGCAACGAGGCCAACATCGCGATCGGTCTGCGCGGCCTCGACGTGTATTCGCGGTTCGCGCAGGAGTACCACCAGGAGATCGACTTCAGCCGCGACGGCTACCTCTATCTTCTCTCGGACCAGGCGAACGTCGACATTTTCACCGAGAGCGTCGCGCTGCAGAACCGCCACGGCGTTCCGAGCCGCATGGTCACCCCCGAAGAAGCACAGAAGATTTCGCCGCTCATCAGTACAGACGGGCTCCTCGCGGCATCCTGGTCGCCCCAGGACGGCAAGGCCACCCCCGAATCGGTCGTGATGGGATACGCCGCCGCTGCCCGTCGACACGGTGCCCGCATCGTCCGTCACTGCGCGGTCACCGACATCGAGAGCACAGGCGGCACGATCACCGCGGTCGTGACCGAACACGGACGCATCAAGACCGACACCGTGGTGTGCGCTGCGGGAGCCTGGTCGGCCGGCATCGGCACCATGCTCGGGGTGAACATCCCCGTCGTTCCCGTCCGCCGACAGATCGCCTTCACCGAGCCGCTCTCCGAGTTGCCCGAATCCTCGCCGTCGCTGACCATCGACTTCCCGTCCAACTTCTACTTCCACCCGGAAGGCAAAGGCCTGCTGCTCGGCTGGTCCGACCCGAACGAGCGCGAGGGATTCAACCTCGAGTTCGAACTCGAGGACTGGCTGATGGGACTGGGCGCCATCGCCGAGACCCGGGTGCCGGCTGTACTGGACTACGGCATCAGCACCGGGTGGGCCGGTCTCTACGAGGTCACCCCCGACCGCAACCAGATCATGGATCGCTCCACCGAGGTCGAGGGCCTGCTCATCGCCACCGGTTACTCCGGCCACGGCTTCCTGATGGGACCGGCGACCGGCGAGATCGTGCGCGACCTCTACCACGGCAAGGAGCCCGGATACGACATCAGCTCCTTCGCCCTGGACCGCTTCGCGCAGGCCGGTATCCGAGCAGGCGAGACGAACATCGTCTGACGTCACCCGCGACACTGCCCAGTAGACGATCACCAGTTCTCCATCGCCCGCGCGGCCAAACTGAACCTGCTCTCCGCGTGGCCCGAGGACGCGATCGCGATATGCAGTTTCTCTCAGAAGACACCATCGAGGCCGCGGCGATCACGTCGGTCCAGGTGAGCTGATGGCATACTTCGGGCCGGAATCTGGGGCGGACTCTCCCCGAAAGAGCGTCGCCAGTACAAATGGTTCCACCCCTCGAGTAAGACTGGGACGTAACCTGTCCGAGCACGAACCGACACCTGGAGCAGTTGTGCCCACCTTCGATCCCGGACCGCACACTGAATTGTTACGCGCCCAGGAATTCAACGGAATCGCAGTATTCGACGCCAGCGAACACAACCTCGCCCACGTCGATGTGTTCATTCCCCGGGACTGCATCGTCGCGTTCACCGGGGTCTCGGGATCGGGGAAGTCTTCGTTGGCCTTCGGCACCATCTACGCCGAAGCGCAACGGCGGTTCCTCGAGTCCGTCACCCCGTACGCACGCCGGCTGATGGATCAGATCGGAGCGCCCAGGGTTGGAGACATCACCGGGCTTCCACCGGCGGTTGCGTTGCAGCAGGCCCGCGGTCATACCTCCGCCCGATCGTCGGTCGGCACCCTCACCCACATCTCGAACGTGCTGCGGATGCTGTTCTCCCGAGTCGGTACGTACCCGCCGGGTGCCCCCATCCTCGACTCGAATGCGTTCTCGCCCAACACACCCGAAGGCGGATGCCCAGCCTGCCACGGACTCGGACGCACGCACGACGTCGACATCGATGCCCTGGTGCCGGACCCGAGCCGAAGTATCCGCGGCGGTGCCGTCGCCGCCTGGCCCGGCGCGTGGCTGGGCAAGAACTACCGCGACATCCTCGACACACTCGGTATCGACGTGGACCGCCCCTGGTCCGAGCTCCCGGAGGACCAGCGCGAGTGGGTCCTCACCACCGAGGAACAACCCACGGTCACGGTGTCACCGGTGCGCGACCCGGGCAAGATGGTGCGCGACTACCAGGGGACGTTCTCGAGCGCCCGCACCTACGTCCTGCACACCTTCGCGACGACGAAGAGCGCAACCCAGCGGGCGAAGGTCGCCCGATATCTGGTGTCCCGGCCCTGCAGTGCGTGCAGGGGCAAACGGCTGCGCCCCGAGGCGCTGGCCGTACGGTTCGCCGGCCTCGACATCGCCGACGCCACGGAACTGTCACTGGCCGATCTGGCGTCGGTCCTCGACGCCGTCGTCGCATCCCGCGGTTCCGACGCAAGCGACGCAACCGAACGCGCATCCGCGGCGCTGGTAGACAACCTTCGCGGACGCCTCGCGGGTCTGACCGAGCTCGGGCTGGGATACCTTAGCCTTGCCCGTTCGACCACCACCCTCTCGCCGGGAGAACTTCAGCGCCTGCGGCTGGCAACCCAGCTGCAATCGGGTCTGTTCGGAGTGCTGTACGTCCTCGACGAACCGTCCGCAGGCCTGCATCCCGCCGACACCGAGGCGCTGGTCACCGCCGTGCGGCGACTACGAGCGGCAGGTAACTCCGTCTTCGTCATCGAACACAACCTCGACGTCGTCCGGGCAGCAGATTGGATCGTCGATGTCGGTCCCGGTGCCGGGGAGCATGGTGGCCGGGTGCTCTACAGCGGTGAGGTGGACGGTCTCGCTCACGTCCCCGAATCCGCCACTCGCCGATACCTTTTCGGAACCCCCGAGAGTTACCCCGAGCCCGGACCGCCGAGCCGGTGGATCGAACTCGCCGGCATCACGATGCACAACCTCCGTGATCTGACCGTGCGAATCCCGCTCGGGGTGCTCACCGCGGTCACGGGCGTGTCCGGTTCGGGCAAATCCACACTCGTCAGCCGTGTGCTCACCGACGTCGTCGCTCAACACCTCGGCGTCGACAGCGAACCCGGGGGCGACACCGGGGGAGACGACGCCGAGGATTCCACGGTCGTACTGGCCGAGGAGCGCGAGAACGACACCGAGCCGACGGTCGTGGCCGCCCACGGGCTCGGACACATCACCCGGCTGGTGCGCGTGGACCAGACCCCCATCGGGCGGACTCCGCGCTCGAATCTCGCGACCTACACCGGTCTCTTCGATGTGATCCGGAAACTCTTCGCCGCACACCCCGTTGCCCGTGATCGGGGATACAGCCCGGGCCGATTCTCATTCAATGTCAGCGGCGGCCGTTGCGAGGAATGCGAGGGCGCCGGTTCGATCACCATCGGCATGCTGTTTCTCCCCGAGGCCTCCGCGCCGTGCCCGGCCTGTGCGGGCGCGCGATACAACGCGGAGACCCTCGAGATTCTCGTCGACGGCCGGTCGATCGCGGACGTTCTCGCGATGACGGTCGACGATGCCCGTGCTTTCCTGAGTCACGTTCCGGCAGCGGCGAAAAGCCTCGACATGCTGGCCGAAGTCGGTCTCGGATATCTGCGACTCGGCCAATCGGCCACCACCTTGTCCGGTGGGGAGGCGCAACGCGTCAAGCTCGCCAGCGAACTGCAGCGCATCCGATCCGGGCACACGCTCTACGTACTCGACGAACCGACCACCGGATTGCACCCCGCCGACGTCGACCGCCTCATGGTGGTGTTGCGTCGTCTCGTCGCTGCGGGAAATACCGTCGTACTCGTCGAACACGACATGCCGGTCATTGCCTCGGCGGACTGGATGATCGATCTCGGGCCCGGCGGCGGAGACAACGGCGGCCGGATCATCGCCGCGGGGCCACCGACGGTCGTTGCCGAGACGGCCGGCTCCGCCACCGCCGCCTACCTCGCCCGGCACCTCGCCGTGTGACGTTGCGTATGACGTAGTCGACATCGACCTGGTGTGGTAACGGTTCAGTGCGCGTGGATTCCGTAGACGGTGACGACGAAGCCGTGCCCCTTGGCGGTGCAGGTGAGGTCCCCCATGAATCCTGCGACACAGGTGGTTCCCCCGTGGGTGATCGTCTTCTGGTACATGCTCCGGCTGGTGGCGACCTCGGATATGTCGGGGCTGCCGGCGGGCAGGGTGAACGGAGTGCCGGGCGGATAGGTGGGGTGAGCGGGAAGCCAGGGAAGGTCGATGACGACGTGCTGGACGGGTCCCAGCCACGGCAGTCCGAACTCGCCGAGGATCGGGAAGTCCATCGGCAATGGTTGTGGCAGATCGCATCCCACGACGTCGTCGGGTGCGATCGAGCAGTTGAAGTTCCCCACGCGGAAGTAGACGGGCGCGGGGGAGTTCGCCTGCGCGGGTGTTGCGAATGCGAGGAGAGCGGCTGCTGTGGCCGTGAACAGGCCGGTGGCTCGCTTCACTGACGGTTTCATACGAGCTATATACGCTGGGAGCGCCGGGTGTTAGCTGGGCGTGGCATCGGACGGCTGAGAACTGACCGTGAGGAGCGAGAACGTCATGGCGGCGGCAGACGAGCAGACGGACGGACCGGACAGCACGGCCGTGCGCGTTGCCCTGTGGCGGGCAATGCACGTACAGGTCGACCCGCCGCCGCACGTTCTCGTCGACGAGATCGGCCTGCAGCTCGCGGCCCCGGACGAGGGCTGGCGGGCTCGTCCGGACATGGACCCGGCCGGCACCCGCGGGTTTCGGGCGGCCATCGTCGCGCGTGCTCGTTTCATCGAAGAGCTGGTTGCCGAGCAGGCCGGCCGCGGCGTCGACCAGTACGTCGTCCTGGGGGCCGGACTGGACACCTTTGCCCAGCGTAGGCCGGGAGATCGCCTCCCGTATGCGGGTGTTCGAGGTCGACCAACCCGGCCCTCGAGCATGGAAGCGGAAACGGCTGATCGAGCTGGGCTTCGGTGTACCCGACTGGTTGCGGCTGGTTGCGGTCGATTTCGAGGCGAGCGAGTCCTGGTCGGAGCAGCTGGCTGCGGCGGGCTTCGATCCCGGCCTGCCGGCGGTTGTCGTCTCGACCGGCGTCACGATGTACCTCACGAAAGACGCGACAGCGGCCACCCTGCGCCAGCTCGCCGGTCTCGCTGCCGGCTCGACGCTGGCGATGACGTTCCTGCTGCCGCCCGGGCTTCTCGACGACGCCGATCGCCCCGGACTCCAGACGTCCGAGAAGGGTGCACGGGCGGCCGGAACACCGTTCATCAGCTTCTTCACGCCGCAGGAAATGCTCGCCCTGGCCCGCGAGGCCGGTTTCACGGGCGGTCAGCACGTGGCAGGAACGTCACTCGCCGAGCTTTACTTCGCCGATCGGACCGACGGCCTGCGACCGTCGAGCGGAGAGGATTTGTTGGTGGCCACTACCTGAGCACCTCGTCAAGTGACGGCACAGCTGGACAGTTGTCTAGATGACAGGCGCGGCGCCGTCGGCTAGAACTGTTGGGGCATCGACAGTGACGTGACTCACATTTTGCGTCCGGACGGGATCGTCGGCACACCGGCGGGCCGGCAGCCGATGCACGAGAGCGAAGGAGCATCGCGGAATGATCGAGGACAGCACCGAACTACTCACTCCGACTCCCGGCCCGACACGGCTGATCCCCCGTAGGCGTCCCGACGGACGTGAACTACTCGGCACGGCGAAGGGAATCCTGATCGCAGGCCGCGGCTGCAGTGATGCCCAGGCGTTCGACGAACTCCTCGACGTCGCCCGCCGTCATCACCTGACCGTCCTCGGCGCTGCCCGGAGCCTGGTCGACCTCGCCGCCGGACCATCGTCCCGTCCGCGCTCGCCCGAAGCTGCCCGATTCGAAGAGTGGGAGCGGCTGGTCAGCCAGCTTCCTCCCCGCCGACACGCTCACGCGAGTTGACGCGACACGGGGCGCGAGCGGTGAGTGATTCCGAGGTAGATCCGAACGAGATCAGCACAGCAGAATCGGGCCACCCGCGCGAAAGTGCGCCATCACTCACGGCCGACGCGATCGTGTGGCCCGAACCGAGCCCGCTCGAATCGTGGTGGGAGCACGTGGTCAACGACCATGCGACTACGCTCCCCGAGCGCGAGCCCGTCACCGACGCCGGCAAGTAGCAGACCGCGACAGGCGGGTTCTCCGGGACGTCTCTCTTCAGCCTCGACCGCGTCGTGCCCGGCAGTGCGAGCCGATCATGCGAGATCGGAGTCGGTGGCGCGTTGGACCCAGGTCGCGAACTTCTCGGAGCCCGCGCGGTCGGCCACGTAGCGTCGAACGATCCGCTCGACGTAGTCGGGCACCTCGGTGGCTGGAAGCTTGTGGCCGCGCAATTTACGTCCGAAGCTCGTGTCCAGCCCGAGGCCGCCGCCGAGGTGAACCTGGAATCCCTCGACCTGGTTGGAATCGACGTCGGTCACGATCATGCCCTTCAGGCCGATGTCGGCGACCTGAATGCGGGCGCACGAGTTGGGGCACCCATTGAGGTGCAGTGTGATCGGGTGCTCGAGCCGATCCTGGACGTCGGCAAGTCGCTTCTCGACTTCCGCAATGAGTGCGGCGGCCCGCGCCTTGGTCTCCACGATCCCGAACTTGCAAAATTCGATGCCGGTGCATGCCATGGTGCTCCGTCGCCACGGTGACGGACTCGACGGAAATCCGAGACTTTCGAGATCGGATTGGAGTGAGTCGATCTGTTCGTCGGGCACATCGAGGATGACGAGTTTCTGCATCGGGGTGATGCGGACCCGCCGGGATCCGGTTGCTTCCGCTGCCCGTGCCAAGTCGGTGAGCAGGGTGCCGCCGACCCTGCCGACAACGGGTGCGATCCCGACGGCGTTGAGACCGTTCTTCTGGCGCTGGATACCGACGTGATCGCGTGGTTCGTCGAGCGGCTCGGGTGCGGGTCCATCGAGCATCGGGTGTCCGAGGTACTCCCTCTCGAGCACGTCGCGGAATTTCTCGACACCCCAGTCCGCGACGAGGAACTTCAGGCGCGCCTTCGCTCGCAGGCGCCGATACCCGTGGTCACGGAAGAGGGAGACGATACCGATCCACACGTCGGGCACGTCCTCGAGCGGGACCCACGCGCCCAACCGCTCGCCGATGCGAGGATTGGTTGACAGGCCGCCGCCGACCCAGACGTCGAGTCCCGGACCGTGCTCCGGGTGTTCGACGCCGATGAATGCCACATCGTTGATTTCGTGGACGACGTCCTGAAGGCCGGAGATGGCGGTCTTGAACTTGCGCGGCAGGTTGGAGTATTGGGGGTTTGCGATCAATCGGCGGGTGATCTCGTGCAGAGCGGGTGTGGCGTCGAGGACCTCGTCGACGGCAATACCGGCCATCGGCGAGCCGAGGACCACGCGCGGGGTGTCGCCTGCGGATTCGGCAGTGGTGAGGCCTACCCCTTCGAGCCGCCGCCAGATTTCGGGCAGGTCCTCGACCCGGATCCAGTGCAGCTGGATGTTCTGGCGGTCGGTGAGGTCCGCGGTGTCGCGGGCGAAGAGTCGGGAGACTTCACCGACGACGCGCAGCTGTTCGGTGGTCAGTGCCCCTCCATCTATTCGGATGCGGAGCATGAAGTGCTGGTCCTCGAGCTCTTCCGGCGGCAACGTGGCGGTCCGGCCGCCCTCGATGCCAGGTGCGCGCTGGGTGTAGAGCCCCCACCAGCGGAACCGGCTTCGCCGGTCGGTCGGGTCGATGCCGGCGACACCGGTGCGGGAGTACACCTCCTCGATTCTCTTGCGCACGTTGAGGCCGTCATCATCCTGTTTGACCTGCTCATTCACGTTGAGCGGCTCACGGTCGCCCTGGGCCCATTGCCCCTCCGCGCGCGGGGCCTTCGCCTGGGCAGGGCGGGTCTTCGGCGTTGTCATCGGTGCTCCTGTCGAAACTGTGTGCCCGAAACTGTAGCGTAGGCGAATAGATCGTGCATTAATTATATGTGCACGCCCCGGTTGTCTACGAAGTGAAGGATGAGCCATGAGTAGAAGCAATTTTCTGGTCGACGCCGAATGGGTCGTCGAACACCGGCACGACCCCGATGTCGTCCTCGTCGAGGTGGACGAGGACACCGCGCAGTACGAGACGAACCACATCGACGGTGCCGTACGCATCGACTGGAAGCGCGATCTTCAAGATCCGGTACGCCGCGACTTCATCGACCAGCGATCGTTCGAGAAACTCCTGTCCGAGAGGGGAATCGCCAACGGCGACACGGTGATCCTGTACGGCGGGAACAACAACTGGTTCGCGGCCTACGCGTACTGGTATTTCAAGCTCTACGGCCACCGCGACGTCCGGTTGCTCGACGGCGGACGCAAGAAGTGGGAGCTCGACGGTCGGCCTTTGTCGAGCGAGAAGGTCACCCGGCCGGGCACCGACTACGTGGCGTCCGAGCCTGTGTCGGGAATCCGCGCGCACCGCGACGAGGTGATCGAGCAGATCGGGAAGAAGAGTATCGTCGACGTCCGGTCTCCCGACGAATTCTCCGGGAGGATCCTCGCTCCGGCGCAGTTCCCGCAGGAGCAACCCCAGGTTCCAGGGCACGTCCCGACTGCTGTCAACGTGCCGTGGTCCAAGGCCGCCGCTGACGACGGCACCTTCCTCGCCGAGGACGAGCTCCGCGCCCTGTACGGCGACGCCGGCCTCGACGAGACGAAGGACATCATCGTCTATTGCCGGATCGGCGAAAGATCGGCGCACAGTTGGTTCGTTCTCCACGAACTGCTCGGCTACCCCGAGGTTCGGAACTACGACGGCTCGTGGGTGGAGTACGGCTCGTTGGTCGGCGTTCCGGTCGAGAGGTAGCCCACGCCTTGACCAGCTCTCGGTTCACCGAACTCAATCAACGCGTGCGGTTCATGATGTTCACCGTGTTCCAGGTGGTTCCCGGCGCGCTTCCGGACGTGCGCGACGAGGTCGTGGACGATGCGCACACCTACCTCGACCGAGTCGCCGAGTCCGGTGTCGCGATCCGCGGGATCTACGACGTCGCAGGACTACGTGGAGACGCCGACTTCATGATCTGGACGCATGCCGACACCGTCGAGGGATTGCAGGCCGCCTACTCCGGTTTCCGGCGCTGCCGACTCGGGCGAGCGTGTACGACGGTGTGGAGTGCGGTCGCGCTCCACCGGCCGGCCGAATTCAACCGTAGCCACATCGCGGCATACGTGGCCGACGAGGAGCCGGGGCAGTTCGTGTGCGTGTACCCGTTCAACCGATCGCTCGAGTGGTATTTGCTGCCGGACGCCGAGCGACGACGGCAGCTCGCCGAACATGGCCGAGCGGCTCGCGCCTACCCGGACGTGCGGGCCAACACCGTGAGTTCCTTCGGGTTGAGCGACTACGAGTGGATCCTTGCCTTCGAGGCTCCGGACCCGAGCCGGATAGTCGACATGATGCGAGACCTTCGCGCTACCGACGCGCGCCGGCACGTTCGGCTGGAGACTCCGTTCTTCTCCGGCCCGCGAACCGGCCTCGATGCCCTCGTTGCGCGTCTACCTTGATCGCCGACTACCTCCAGAATGATTCGTGCAATATTAGTTATTGCACGAATCATTCTGGTAGCCTGGTGGCATGACCGCAGACATCCAGCAGGGGAAGGCCGGCGACGATCTACTCGCTCTCGACCGGCAGGTGTGTTTCGCGCTCGCGATCGCGAACCGGGCGGTGCTCGCCGTCTACCGCCCCTTGCTCGAGCCGATGGGGCTGACGCATCCGCAGTATCTGGTCATGCTTGCTCTCTGGGGAAAGGCCCCGATGGCGGTCAAGGAGATCGGGACCGCGCTGCAACTCGATTCGCCCACCCTCTCGCCGCTCCTCAAGCGCCTCGAGGCGTCCGGACTGATCACGCGCACCCGCAGCCGGGCCGACGAGCGCCAGTTGGATGTCGAGCTGACCGAAGCCGGTGCTGCGCTGCGTGCGGAGGCCGAAAAGATTCCGCCCGCCGTGATCGAGAAGCTCGGCGTCAGCCTGGCCGAACTCGAAGAACTGCACGACGTTCTCACCCGCGTCAATCAGGCTGCGCTCAGAGCGGGCGCGCTCGATCAATGAGGACAACCATGTCGAATTCGACTTCAGCACAACATGAACAGGTAGTTGTCATGTCGCGAAACACGCAACGAACCCGGCCGGGCCCCATACAGTGGCTGGGCTACGCGGTAGGCCGCAAACTTCCCGACTCCATGCAGGACTGGGTCCGCAACGACCTGGTCGGTGACTGGGCGGTACCCCGGCACCTCGTCCGCAGCATGGTCCCGTTCGTTCCGGTCTTCGCCGCGTTCTTCCTGTTCCCGGGACCGCTCGGACTGCGAGCGTCCATGGTCCTGCTCGGAGTGCTACTCGCCGTGTTCTATGCGGTGTCGTACATGGCGCAGAACCGATCTCGGCGCCTCGAGAGGCATGGACTGCCGCCCGATCTGGAGAACCCGAGAAAGGCGTCCCGGCACGACGCCGAAAAGGCCGCGTACGAGAAGCTCCACGGACCTTCCGGCACCTGGGGCCTCGAACGGCGGAGTGGCAACGAACTTAACTGAGCGCAGTCGATCAACCCCGGCGCCGAGAATGGTCACATGGTGAGGACCATCCGATAGCGTGCGCGTCCTTCCTCCATCGCGGCGTAGGCCTCCGCCGCTCGAGCCAGCGGCCGTTCCTCGATTCGGGCACGCACGCCTGACAGGACCGCGAAGTGCATCGTCTCTTCGACGTCGCGGGCGGTGCCGGACGGGTGGCCGGTGACATCGACGCCGGGAGTGATCAGCTGTAGGGGGCTGATCGGCAGTGGGTCGGGCGTGACACCGACGACGGTGAGCTCACCGAGCGGAAGCAGCCCACCGACCACAGAACCCATCGCTTTCGAGTTCGCAGCGGTCCCCAGAACCACCGACACGCCACCGAGAGCCTGCAACGCTTCGCTGACGTCGCCGGCGGTGGAATCGATGTAGTGGTGGGCGCCGAGCTGACGAGCGTCGTCGCCTTTGTCGGCGCCGCGGGCGATGGCGACCGTCTCGAAGCCCATCGCCCGGGCGAACTGCACGCCGAGGTGGCCGAGTCCGCCGATGCCGAGGATGGCGACGCGGTCGCCTGGGACGGCCCTGGTTTTGCGCAGCGCGTCGTACGTGGTGACCCCGGCACAACTCATGGGTGCGGCTTCGGCGAAGGACAGCTCGTTCGGAATCCGGGCGAGTGCGTTTGCTGGAACGATCACCGACTCGGCGTATCCGCCGGGGTACTGCCAGCTCGGCACCTGCAACTTCTCGCAATGAATGAAGGAGCCCTGACGGCAGGGGATGCACTGGTTGCAGTGTCCACCGAACCAACCCACAGCGACGCGGTCGCCGACGGTGTAGTTGTCGACGCCGTCGCCGAGTTCGGCAATGGTTCCGGCGATCTCGTGTCCAGGTGTCAGGGGCCAAGACATATCCGGGAACGCGCCGTTGACGAAGGCGTGGTCGGTGCCGCACACTCCGCACGCGGACACCGCTATTCGTACGTGGTCGCGAGGGGGCGATCCTGTCTCGACGTCGACGAGTGTCAGCGGTTCACCGGGGGCCTGGACGTGAACGGCCTGATGGGTTGGCATATGCATCCTCCCTGTCTGTTCATCCTGGGCGATCGAGACCCACGTTTCAGTCAAGCCCCTCAGCGGAGCTCCTGACAAGGGTTGACGGGGTCCAACCCATCGGCTGGGAGACAAAGGTGCCCGGCGACACGACTATCCGTGTGTCATGTCTGCGCGCGTACCAGCAGTGCGTCCTCGTCGGCGGCGTCCGTCTCGCGGCGGATCACTTGCGCGTCCGAGGTGCCGGGACGCACGTGTTCGGCTGTGCTGATTCGTACGGTGATCAAGGCGGCGAGGGAGAATGCCATGACGGCTGCCGCGAACGTGATGACGGCTGCGCCGAAGGGTATGAATTGGATCAGGTAGCCCGTTCCCACAGGTAGCAGAGCCGCAGGAATGTAGCCGGCAATGTTCAAAGTCGCGTTTGCTTCGGCGCGATGGTTCGAGGGGATCCGGGTGCCGATCAGCGTCAGTGCCGCAAGCTGGCCGAGGCCCTGTGCGGCGCCGGCAAGAAGTGCCGCGATGACGAACAGCGCCGGTGTGGGGGAGATGGTGACGCTCGCCGTCAGCGTCACCATCGAGACGAATGCGGCAGAGGAACTCAGCGCGAGATGGGTTCTGGTACGTAGATGCGCGAGGGCGAACTGGATTCCGGTTGCTACCAGAAACATGGCGCATGCCGCTGCACCCGCGAGTAGCGGGCTGGGGGCGTTGATGCCGGTGGCGAGGACCGAGGGTCCGAGGGAGAGGAAGAAGGAGGTCGAGGTAATGCCTGGAGCGAATGCTGCTGCTCCCCAAACGAGTTCACGTCGATTCGGGCGGGGAACGGAAGGCCACGACCAGAGAGGCTCGACAGGACCGTCCGCTACGAATCCGCGGTGGAGTGGCAACCGTATCGCGACGACCAGTGTCAGCACCGTTACTGTGAGCACGATTCCAAATATCCAGGACTGTGGTGTGTCGATGAGCTGGGAGAGCGCCCCGGACAGTAGTGGTCCGAGTCCGGCACCGAATACCATTGCAGCGGAGGCGATCATGGATCCCGTCCGGCGCCGGTGATCGGGGGCGAGATCGATCGTCGCCGACATGCCGGCGGTGACGGCCGCGCCAACCGCGGCGCCCGCGAGCAGCCTGGCCGCCAGCAGCCATATTACGTCCGTGGCCGACAGGAAGAGGCCCGCCGCGGTGACCGCGGCGATCAGGCCTGGGACGAGCACAATCTTCCGCCCATATCGATCGGCGAGTTTCCCTGCGACGAGAAGGGTCCCGATCAACCCGACCATGTACGCCCCGAACACGATCGTCAAGGTTCCGGAACTGAATTCCCATTCCGTTTGCCAGCGCGTGTACAGCGGTGTAGGCGCGTTCGACAGCACGAACACGGCTGTCACCGTACTTGCGGCGGCCAGGGACCACCCCAGTTCCTTCGGGCCGGCCGAAGTCTTTGCCATCGCTGTCTCCTCTTCCGCATCCGGTTCGATACCGGGCGTACCAGTACGAAAATTATCGTACTGAGATGGTACGACAAAACTCGTACTGACGCTATGCTGGATGTATGACTGATCTCGCGCCGACCTATCGCATGAGCGACAGCGAAGAGCTTTCCCTGCCGATGCCGCTGCCCGAACCGGCGGCAGCGGACATACGCCTGGAGCGGGTCATGGGCGTCCTCGCCGACCCGCTGAGACTGACAATCGTCAACCGGCTCTTGACCAGGTCTGAGGAATACGACCACACCTGCGGTTGGTTCGGCTTCGACCGGCCCAAGTCGAGCCTCACCCATCACTTCAAAGCGCTCAGGGAAGCGGGTGTCATCCGACAGCGGCAGCACGGGCTCGAGCGTCGCAGCCGAGTCCGCATCGAAGACCTCGATGGGCGTTTTCCCGGTCTCGTGGAACTCATTGCGAACTGGCAGCCGGATGGTGGCGGGGTGTGAGGGATGCGGAGCCCACCCGGCTCCTGATCTGCTCACCGATTTCCTCGGTGGAGCGGGATTCCTGTTCGCGGGATGCGACGTGGTCCTGAACTGCCTGGTCGATGGTGTTCGCCTCACGTGACAGCCCGAGGTGATGCAGCATCAGCGCTGCCGAGAGGATCGCGGCTGTGGGATCGGCGACTCCTCGACCCGCGATGTCCGGAGCGCTCCCGTGTACTGGTTCGAACATGCCAGGATTCCTCCGTGAGCCATCGATGTTCGCGCTTGCCGCTAGACCGACACCCCCGCCCAGGGCGGACGTGAGGTCGGTGATCAGGTCGCCGAACAGGTTGTCGGTGGCGATGACGTCGAATCGGGCGGGGTTTGTGACGAGATGCAGCATGGCCGCATCGACGAGCATGTGATCGACCTCGACGTCTGGGTACATCGTTGCCAGTTCGTCGGCAGCGCGCGTCCACAAGGAGCCGGCGAAGGCGAGAACGTTCGGCTTGTGCACGATCGTCAACCGTTGCCGCCTGACCGTGGCCCGCTCGAACGCCTCGCGGAGAAGTCGATCGACGCCGAAGCGTGTGTTGACGCTGACTTCTGTCGCGACCTCATGGGGAGTTCCGACGCGGAGCGCGCCCCCGTTGCCGGTGTACGGGCCTTCGGTTCCCTCTCGGACTACCAGCAGGTCGAGATTCGCATCTCCGGCAAGCACCCGTGGCGCGCCGGGCATCGTCTTCGTCGGACGTAGGTTGATGTGATGATCTAGCGCGAAGCGCATTTCGAGCAGGATGCCACGTTCCAGCGTGCCTGCCGGGACGGTGGGGTCGCCGATTGCGCCGAGCAGGATCGCATCGTGATGCCGGATCTCGTCGAGTGTTTCCGGGTCGAGCAGGCGACCTGTGGCCCGGTAGTTTCGGGCGCCCAGATCGAAGTAGCTGGTTTCGACGGTGGGGGCAACCTCGCGCAAGGTCCTGACTGCCTGGTCGATGACTTCGGGTCCGATTCCGTCCCCGGGAATGACTGCTATTTTCATCAGATCTCCGAACTACGAACGCGGGACTGTTTCCGCGCGTGATGAGTCGTCCAGCCCGAGTGCAGGCATGTAGTGGGCGGAAGTGGCGTCGGTCTACAGAAGCTACCGCGCTGAATCAAATGCTGGAATAGGCGTGCCACATAGTGAGATCGAAGTTCGAATGCCGAGTCTCACGGAGCATTCCGTCTTCACGCGATCCCAATCCGGCGCCTGGGTAGGGGCCGCGTCGAGCGTAGGCATCGGAGTGTCACCTCAGCGTATTGACAAACTGTGAGCCAGTGCACATACTCGAAAGTGACACGGCGTACCGCTGAACGGCACAGATCGATTCAGGTTTACGGCGGCCTGTCTCGCGAACCCCACGCCGCCCGCGTGCGATCGCAGGTCGAATAGCGACTTCCTAGAAAGGGAAAGGCCATGCCATTTGTGGACACGGAGAG
The DNA here is from genome assembly GCF_042671975.1 of Rhodococcus sp. NPDC127593. Taxonomy (NCBI): domain Bacteria; kingdom Bacillati; phylum Actinomycetota; class Actinomycetes; order Mycobacteriales; family Nocardiaceae; genus Rhodococcus; species Rhodococcus sp. NPDC127593. Next base: position 52,521 of record NZ_JBHXWI010000049.1, read on the forward strand.
GTTCACGGAGGCGCTCAACTTGGATCCCGAATTCAAGATTGCGGCGCGCTTCTGGAACGCCATCGTCCGGTTGGAGATCGGCGATGAAACCTACGTGCTGGTGATTCGTGACGGTCGACTCGACTCCATGACACCGCCCGAGGGCAACAACCTCATGACGGTTGCGCGGAACTACGACATCGAGATCTCGGCGCCGATCGAAGAATGGAGCAAGTTCTTCCAGCGGGTGCCTCGCCCGTTCTATCAGGACCTCTTCTCGGCGGTCACCCGGCACAACTTCCGCTATGGGGGAGACATGAAGATGTTCTTCGCCTACTACGCCGCGCTCAGACGACTGTTCGATTTCATGCGTTCGTACACCAACGTTGCCGAGGAGGCGAAATGACCACGACGAAGTTCGACAAGGCGGTCGGACGGTACGTCCATCTCACGATCGACGACGTCGAGTACCGGGTCTACTACGAGGAGAGCGGGTCCGGAATCCCGCTACTTCTCCAGCACACCGCCGGCTGTGACGGCCGCCAGTATCGTCATCTCCTCGAGGACGAGGAGATCACCTCGCACTTCCGCGTGATCACGTGGGATCTGCCGTATCACGGGCGGTCGCTGCCGCCACTCTCGGTGCGATGGTGGGAGCAGGAGTACAACCTGACCCAGGACTTCTTCATGAAGTTCGTCGTTGCCCTGGCGGAGGCCCTCGACTGCGAGGACGCGGTGTACATGGGTAGTTCGATGGGCGGCAACCTCGCCCCCGATCTGGCCCTGCACTACCCCGGCGTCTTCCGTGCCGTGATCGCGCTCGAGGCGGCGCTGCATTCGCCCGGCTTCTACCTCGACTACTGGTTCCACCCCGAGATCAGCAACGACTCGAAGCCCGCGGCGATGTACGCGCTCACCTCGCCGACGGCGCCCGAGGTCGGCCGCAGGGAAACGACCTGGGTCTACAGCCAAGGATCCCCTCCGGTCTTCAAGGGTGATCTCCACTACTACAGCGTCGAGCACGATCTTCGGGAAACGGCACAGAACATCGATACGTCGAAGACCGCCGTGTACATCCTGAACGGCGAATACGACTTCGCGACGGGACCGGAGGAGGCCGAGGAACTCGGCGCGCAGATCGAGGGTGCGAAGGTCGTTCCGATGGCGGGACTCGGACACTTCCCGATGAGCGAGGACGCAGCCCAGTTCTTCCGGTGCATCAAGCCGGTGCTGTGGGAAATCCGTGACTCGGCTGTGCCGTCGAAGGTGCTCTCGGCTACCCAGTAACCCCCTGACGGGTTGCGCGGCCGGCAGTGCTCGTGGTGGTCACGAGGCACGAGGCCCGCGCAACCTCGCGGGCCGCCGACGAGCGAGTTCCTCCAACCTCGCCGTCGGCGGCACCGCGCCGCCCATCAGGTCGCGACCCGACTCGATGGGTATGAAAGATCGAAGCCAGGATGGAAGTAGAAGTAGAGGTGGGAGTGAGCGAAGTCGAATGGGACGAGGTGCACGACGGTGGGTTCATCGGGCTGATCGGTCCACTGCTGCTGCGTCGCGGAGATGGCGGTGCACGGGAATACGGACTGCGGTGTGAACCCAAACATCGAAACCTTCGAGGAGTCGTGCAGGGCGGCCTGATCATGGCCTTCGCCGACCGAGCTCTCGGTTCGACCGCCCTCGCGGAAACCGGCACGCAGAACATGGCGACCGTGCAGCTGAATGTCAGTTTCCTCGGTATCGTCCGGGTCGGTGACCTCTTGACGAGCTCACCCCGTATCGTGCGGCGTACGGCATCGATCGTCTTCGCGGACTCCGACCTGCGGGTGAACGATTCGGTGGTGGCAACGGCGACGGGCGTCTTCAAGATCCTCGCGGACAGTTCGCCGCCTGTCGGCTTCGGCGCGGCCGCCGAGAGTCGCCTTCGGTGAGCCGGTAGCGGACATCGAGACTGGACATTTCGACATACTGTGCCGATAATCGGCACAGTACGAAATGTTGCACCGCGGCGGAGCGGCGGTCGAGGGAGAGGAACAGTAGGTGCAAGGCATCGAACGAGGTTTGCGCGTACTCGAAGCTGTGGCGGAGAGCCAGCCGGTTGGAGTAGGCGAACTGTCCCGCACCCTTCAGTTGCCGAAATCGACCGTGCAGCGGACTCTTCAGGCGCTCGCATCCGCCGGCTGGATTCGCAGCGATGGGAGCGAGTACACCAGGTGGAAGCTCACCTCGCGGGCACTGGCCGTGGGCCGGCGCGGCTGGGACAAGGGAGACTTGCGATCGGTCGCGCTCGAGCCGATGCGTGAGCTGCGGGATCTGACGAACGAGACCATCACACTCCAGATTCGCGATGGCGTGGAGCGGGTGGTTCAGATCGAACGCATGGATTCCCATCAGGCTGTTCGCACCTTCATCAAGGTCGGCAGCACATGGCAGCTACCTCACACGTCGGGGGGAATGGCGATCATGGCGCGCCTGCCGGACGACGAGGTCGACAGAATTCTTTCCAATCCCATCCAGCAACTGACGCCGCAGACCGACACCGATCCCGAATCGATCCGAAAGAAGATCGAGGAGATCCGCCGCGTCGGATATGCGGTGAACGTCAATCAGAACCGGATGGGAGTATGTGCGGTCGGGGCAGCTGTGCTGGGGGAGGGGGGATGCCCGGTAGGTGGCATCGGGATCTCGATGCCGGAGACCCGTTTCGACGAGCATCGTGTGCCCTGGTGGGGAAAGCAGGTCTCCGACACTGCAGCGAACGTGAGTTCACTGCTCTGATCCCGCCTGTAAGCGCTCTGGATCCTTCCCGAGCCGCGCAGACCACATTTGTCCACGTTGTTGCTGCCCGTAAACGCCCCCGTGCCTCATGCGGCACGGGGGCGTCGACTCTGGTGCCCTCACAGGCCCCGCGTGGTCACAGGCGGGCAGTGACCGTCTTGAGCTGGCAGTAGTGCTTGAGCGCCTCAAGGCCCTTCTCTCTGCCGAAACCGCTCAACTTGTAGCCACCGAACGGGGTTTCGACACCACCGGCGAAGTACTGGTTGATGAAGACCTGCCCCGCCTCGATGGCGCCGGCGACGCGATGAGCCCGGCCGTGGTCTCGGGTCCAGACCCCCGCGACGAGTCCGTAGTCGCTGTCGTTGGCGATCTCGACCGCCTGCTCATCGGAATCGAATCGGAGCACTGTCAGTACCGGGCCGAAGATCTCCTCGCGTGCCACCCGCATGGTGTTGTCGACGTCGACGAAGATGGTCGGCTCGATGAACAACCCGCGGCCCAGCCGCCCGGTGTCGGCGACGTGTCCACCGGTAGCGACACGTGCACCTTCGCTCGGTCCGAGTTCGAGATACGAGCGGACCTTGTCGAACTGCCCTCGCGTGGCCAAGGATCCGATGTCCGGGTCCTCGATGCCCGGTGCGATGACCGTGGTCGCAGCGTGCTGGACGAGCCGATCGACCAGCTCGTCGTGCACCGAGGCATGCACCAGCAACCGGCTGCCGGCCGAACATACCTGACCCGCCTTGGTGGTGAACGCGGTCCAGGCGCCTGCGGCGGCCGCGTCGAGGTCGGCGTCGCCGAAGACGATGTTGGGGGACTTGCCGCCCAACTCGAGAGTCAGGGGAATCAATCGTTGGGCGGCCGCCCGCATGATCGCCCGGCCGGTCTCCACCGAGCCGGTGAAGACGATCTTGCGGACCTTGTCGTGGCCGGTCAGCGCCGCTCCCGCATCGGCACCGAATCCGGGGACGACGTTGAGAACGCCCGCGGGCAGTCCCGCTTCGACGGCGAGACGGCTCATCTCGAGTGCCGACAGCGGTGTGTCCTCGGCGGGTTTGAGGACCACCACGTTGCCCATCGCCAATGCGGGTGCGATGGCCCGTGCGGCCTGGTTGATCGGCGCGTTCCAGGGCGTGACGACACCGATCACGCCGAACGGTTCGTTACGGGTGTACGAGAGGTAGTCGGGTCCCAGCGGAATCGTCTCGCCGTGCACCTTGTCTGCCGCCCCGCCGTAGTACTCGAAGTATCGTGCGGCGGTCTCGATATCGACCTTCGACTGCGACAGCGTCTGGCCCGTGTCCAGTGTTTCGATTCGGGCCAGTTCGTCCGCGTGTTCACGCAGTGTGCGGGCGACCTCGAGGAGAATGCGACCGCGAGTGGCGGCCGGGGTGTCACGCCACGAACGGAAGGCGTTCTGCGCTACGGCAACTGCTTCCTCGATGTCCTCCGCCCCGCCGAGCGCGACTTCGGCAATGACGTCGCCTGTGGCGGGATCCCGGGTGGAGAAGTACTTCCCACTCTTACTGCGCTCGTCATGTCCTCCGACGAACGTTTCGTAACGCTCTCGCATTGTGCTTCCTATTCCGAGTGGTGCCCCGGGGTGACCGGCTACACCGCGTTTGTGCCGATAAATGGCACAGTGTTTCTGTTGATAGCTTGGTTCGTTCCCGCGATCTCTGTCAAGGGCCGGGTGTCCTCCCACCATCGGGGGAACACCCGGCCCGGATCGAAGATCGGAGGGACGAGATCCTTGATCCGCGTATCACACAGCCAGCCAGCAGATCTCATCCGGTCTCGGTGAGATCAGCCGCGGGCGTTACGGGTGGGAACGCTCCCACAGGAGTCGACTACGCGTGCGGCAGTGGTCGAGCGGGTTGGTCGCCGCCGCGCGAGTCGCCGTAGCTTCGCTTGGGTACGAGAACTTTGCGTCGGAAGATGCAGACGATCTGCCCGTCCTGCTTGTAGCCGCGGGTCTCGACGTACACGACGCCTCGGTCGTCCTTGGACTTCGAGGGAGTGACTTCCAGGACCTCGGTTTCGCCATAGATCGTGTCACCGTGAAACGTCGGCTTGACGTGCCGCAACGATTCGATTTCGAGGTTGGCGATCGCCTTGCCGGAGACATCCTGTACGGACATTCCGAGCAGAAGTGAGTAGACGTAGTTGCCCACGACCACGTTTCGGCCGAATTCTGTTGTTTCCTCGGCGAAGTGGGAGTTGATGTGCAACGGGTGGTGGTTCATCGTCAGCAGGCAGAACAGGTGATCGTCGTACTCGGTGACGGTCTTGCCTGGCCAATGCCTGTAGATTGCTCCGACTTCGAAATCCTCGAAGTACCGACCGAACTGCATGTTCTGTTCTTTCTCCACGGTCGTCACTGTTCACACACCGCTCTCTACGGTTTCGATCTCCGGTTTCCACACGTCGAGGCGTTCCATGCCGGCGGCGCGGCCCTGGCCGGCGATGACCAACGCCATTTTGCGGGACGCCTCGTCGATCATTTCGTCGCCGAGCATGACGGCGCCCTTGCGGCCGCCCCGGTCGGAGGCGAACCATTCGTACGCCGCGAGGATGTTCTCGGCGTGGTCGTAGTCGGCCTGGGCTGGACTGAAGGTGTCGTTGGCGGCGTCGATCTGGGCCGGATGCAGCACCCATTTCCCGTCGTAGCCGAGCGCGGCGGCCTGCCCGGCAACCCGGCGGAAGCCGTCGACGTTACGGACCTGCACATACGGTCCGTCGATCGCCTGCAACCCGTTCGCTCGGGCGGCCATCAGGATCCGCATCAGCGGGTAGTGGAATGCGTCACCGACCCCATAGCCCGGCGGCTGCTCACCGATCACGAGCGACTTCATGTTAATGCTCGCCATGAAGTCGCCAGGGCCGAAGATGATCGTTTCGGTACGCGGCGACGCGGCTGCGATCTCGTCGACGTTGATCAATCCGGCGGCGTCTTCGATCTGCGCCTCGATTCCGATTCGGCCTACCTCGAAACCCATGGTCTTCTCGATCTGGGTCAGGGTGAAGTCGAGCCAGGCGATCTGGGCGGCCGACTGCACCTTCGGAAGCATGATGCAGTCGAGATTCTCACCGGCACCTTCGACGACCTCGACCACATCGCGATAGGTCCAGTGGGTGGTGAGATCGTTGACCCGCACCACACGGATCTTCGATCCCCACCCGCCTTCGTTGAGTGCCGAGACGATGGTCTTGCGCGCACCAGGTTTCGCGAGTGGCGCACACGCGTCCTCGAGGTCGAGGAAGACCTGGTCGGAATCGAGGCCCTTCGCCTTCTCGATCATCTTCGGATTCGAACCGGGAACCGCGAGGCAGGAACGCCGCGGTCGTTGTGTTCTGGACATGATCTCCCTATCTTGTTTCTTCGAGCTGGAAGGCAGCTGTGGTGTTGTCGAACTGGGCCAGCACTTCATCGGTGTGTTCGCCGAGTAGCGGGGCTCGCCGGAGGTGGGTCGGGGCCGCATCCGCGAACTTGATCGGCGTGTTGGCGATCGTCAGCGGATGGGGCACACCGGGGTGATCGACCTCGACGAGCATGTTGCGGGCACGCACGTGGGGATCCGCATAGATGTCCTCGATGGTATTGACCGGTGCCACCGGGACTTTGCCGCCGAGTGTTTCCACGATCTGGTCCTTGGTTCGCGTGGTTGTCCATGCGGTCACCGCAGACATGGTGAAGTCACGATTGGCCAGTCGGCTGACGTTGTCCCTTGTGCGATCGTCCGTAGCCAAGTCGGGGCGTCCGATCACCGTGCAGAGTTGCTGCCAATGATTGTTGCCGGGCGCGGCGATACTGACCCACCCGTCTGCCGCGGGCACGACATCGAAGGGGCAGAGCAAGGGATGGCTGTTTGCCTGCCGGGTCGGCACGTCGCCGTTGTAGGAGTGCTGGTAGACGGTGCGTTCGCACATTGCCAGCATGGCGTCGTACATCGACACGTCGACGAAACCACCGACTCCGTCACGGCGAGCACGGTGCACGGCCGACAGCAGGCCGATCACCGCGAAGAGCGCCGGCACGGTGTCACCGAGACCGGGTCCGGACTTGATCGGGGGTCGGTCGGGCTCGCCGGTGATCTCCATCAAGCCGCTGAGCGCCTGGACGGTGATGTCGTACGCCGGCCAGTCCCGCATCGGGCTGCTACCGGTGCGTTCGTCACCGAAGCCGCGGATCGCCGCGTACACCAGGTGGGGATTCTTCTCCTGGAGTCGCTCGTAGGACAGCCCGAGCCGGTCCATGACCCCGTGGCGGAAGTTCTCCACGACGACATCGGCGTGCGCGACCAGTTCGAGCAGCGAGGTGCGTCCCTCTTCTGTGGTGAGGTCGAGAACTACGCTGCGTTTGTTGCGATTGACGCTCTGGAAATACCCACCGAATGCGCGTAGTTCGTCATCCGGTGCGAACGGTCCCTGCTCTCGGATGAAGTCACCACGCGGGGGTTCGATCTTGATCACGTCGGCACCCAGATCTCCGAGGACCATAGTGGCGAAGGGCCCCGCGAGCATGGTGGTCAGGTCGATCACCACGACATCGTTCAGTGGCCCGGCGGCCGGCGATCTCATCGTGCCTGCCTTCCGAGGATCGAATCCGAGATGATCTTCAGCTGGATTTCCGACGTTCCCTCGAAGATCTTGGTCAGTTTCGCGTCCCGCCAGTACCGTTCGACAGCAAAATCGGTGGTGTATCCGGCGCCGCCGTGAATCTGCAGAGCCTCACTGGTCACTCGTTCGGCCATCTCGGTCGCGAGGTACTTGACCATCGACGCCTCCACGGCGTTGCGCCGGCCGGCGTCGACTTCGGTGCACACCCGGTACATCAGCGATCGGGCCGCCTCGAGTTCGGTGGCCATGTGCGCGATCTTGAACCGAATCGCCTGGTTGTCCCCGATCGGACGGCCGAACTGGACGCGTTGCCGCGCATACGCAACGGAGTCCTCGAGCGCTCCGCGCGCCACGCCGATGGCGCGGGCGGCGGTATGAATCCGGGCGGTCTCGAGATCGCCCATGGCGACCTTGAAGCCCTCGCCTTCGGGGCCGACCATGGACTCACCCGCGGCGTAGGCGTTGTCGAAGGACAACTCCCACGTCTGCCATCCGTGATATCCGATCTTGCGTACCGGTGTGCCCGTCACTCCCGAGGGCAGCTCACCGCGAGGCTTCGGCATGATGAAACAGCTGATACCGCGCGATCGGTGGTCGCGGTCAATGGGTGACGTACGGGCGAATACCTGGAGGTAGTCGGCTCCGTCGGCGAACGTGCACCACATCTTCTGGCCGCTGATCCGCCACCCGTCAGCTTCCCTGCGGGCCCGAGTCGACAGCGCCGCCACATCGGAGCCCGCATCGGGCTCGGACAAGGCAAAGGCGCTGAGGAAGTCGCCCGTAGCCATCCGCGGCAAGTACTTTCGGCGCTGTTCCTCGGTGAAACCCGCGGTGAATTGTTGTCCACGAGCGATCAGGCTCGACACGCTCATCCACGCGCGGGCAAGTTCCTCGACGATCAGGGCGTACTCGAAGACCCCGAGGCCCAGCCCGCCGTATTCCTCGGGAATCAGCACACCGAAAAATCCCAGGTCGGCCATTTTCTGGCGCAGTTCCATCGGAATTTCGCCCTTGACCGGATCGAGTTCGTTCGCCACAGGTAGCACTTCCTTGGCGGCGAACTCCCGCGCCATCGCCTGGATCGCGAGGCGCTCGTCGGTGAGATATCCGGCTCCTGACGACCCGACGTCGTCAACTAAAGCAGTCATGAGGCTTCAACCCTTCATCCGTGCCTCTATACGGCACAGTGTTCCGATATGAATCAGGATGCCCCACTGAAGCCGTATTGGTCAACCCTCCCTCCGGCGAGGGGCAATGATAACGCTGTGAGTGCAGGTAAAAGCTGTATGTCAACCGACGTCGGGTCCGGTCTGTGTTCTCCGATGTCGGCCAGAACTTGCGCTTGGAGCAGGGTTGCCGGGTGCGCAGTGGCTCGAAGTGCTGTGCCATTATCTGGAATACCGTGCCGATATCGACTACCATGGTTCGCGCCGATCCAGATGGATCGGCCTCCGAAGACAGGACGTCGCGGCGATGGATGATGCCGAAGGGCGACAGGAACGGATCGGTGTGCGCTCATGGGTGGCCGTGACAACGAACAAGCGCCGGCACATCGGCGGTTGTCCCACGCGCTGCGCGAGCAAATCGCTGCAGGCCACTTCCACGGTGGCCGCCAGCTTCCCACTGAATTCGAACTTGCCGAAAAGTATGCATTGAGTCGGCAGACGGTGCGGCGAGCATTCTACGATCTCGTGGCGGATGGCCTGGTGTATCGCGTTCCGGGGAGGGGCACGTTCGTCTCCGAACAGGGGAGCATGCGCCTCCGGCGACTCGGGGCGATTGAAGAACTGACCAACCTCCCCGCTGGTGCCACCACAGAAATCGTTGCGCCTCTGCAACGTAGGGCCGACATCGAAGCCGCAAGCCGTCTACGCCTCGACAGTGACTTCGTCTCCACGATCGCGTATGTACGCCGTTACGCGGGGATCGTGTTCGCGATGACGACCGTCCATCTGCCGGATCTTCACGCGCAGCACCTATGCGGCGGCGCGGGGACGGAGCCAGGCGCGATCGGAGCGCACACGATCATCGGTCTTCTGGAACCCCACCTGGCGTCTCCCGTTGTCGAACTCGTGCAGTCGATCACCGTGGCGCCGGCGGCCGAGGAGATCGCCCATCACGTCGACTGTCCCGCCGGGCATGCGCTGTTACGCGCCGATCGCTTGTATCTCGATTCGGACAGTCGGGGAGTTGAGTTGGCGGTCAGCTACTACTTACCCGAGCACTACACCTACCGAAACACCATCGGCAGAAGTTGACGGGTCCTTCTCGGGCCGCCAGGGGCGGCCCGAGAAGGAGCGAATCCCGTGAACAGGGGAGAAATCCGGTCAGGATTCTTCGCCCGAAATATCGCTGCGGAACGTTTCCGGTACCGCTATGGCCCCCAGGAGCGTAATAATCGCGGTTGCCACTATGTACCACGGAAAGTACTGGGAGTAACCGGCATTGGCCAGAGCAGTGGCCACAAGCGGGACCGTTCCACCGAAGATTGCCACCGAGAGCGAGTAGGGAAAGCCCAGGCCGCTCACTCGTACGTGCGGTGGGAAGTTTTCGACCATCACAGCTGATGTGATCGATGTGCAGAAGCTCAACAATAGTAGCCCGATGAGCTGAATGAATATGAGTACCGCAAAGTGTGAACTAGTGATCGACAGCAGGAAAGGCGTCACAATGATGGTGCCGGTACAAAATGCGTACATGCATGGTTTACGCCCGTATCTGTCGGAGATCAACCCGGCCACCGGCTGTGCGATCGTGTAGAGAATGAGCGTGATAATGCCGACCGTCATTGCGGTGGTGGCAGAGGCGCCGTTCTGGATCTGGAAGTACGTAGTCAGGTACGTAGCCCAAAAGTATTGTCCAACACCCATTCCGGTTGCGATTGCAAATACGATGAGGGACTGCTTGGGGTAACGCTGCAGAGCATTGAGCGGGTTGTGATCAACCGGTGCCGCGCCCTCGTCGGAGACGGTAGTTCCGAGCGTTTCCTGCGTCCCGCGGCGAATATACCAGGCCACGACCGCAGCTAAGGCGCCGACAGCGAAGGGGATTCGCCAACCGTAGTCCCGCATCGCATCATCACCGATGAGTGCGACGAACATGGTGATGAAGGCCAGACATGCCAACTTACCTATGCCCGACGCCACGAACATGAAGCTCGAGTAGAAACCACGTCGGCCGGCGGGTGCGGATTCGACGATGAAGGCACCCGCAGTCGTGTACTCGCCTCCAGCGGACAATCCCTGCAGAATGCGGGCAACCGTGAGGATTATGGGCGCGGCGACACCGATCTGGCTGTATGTGGGGCAGATGGCGACGAGCAGGCTGCCGCCGGCCATGAGGCTGATGGTGAGGCTCAAAGCTCGCCGACGGCCGTACCGATCTGCAAATCGTCCGATGAAAAGCCCTGCCAGCGGACGTGCGAGGAACCCGACGGCAAAAACGCCGAATGCGCTCAGGAGCGGCACCAGTCCCGACGACTCGGAAGAGGGAAAGAAGGAAGACGCGAAGTAGACCGCAAGGTAGGAGTACGCGAGGAAATCGAAGAACTCGACCGCGTGTCCGACGGTGCCGGCGATCAGCTGTCGCCTCGGGTTCAAGATGGCCGCTTTATCAGATGTTTCTATCTTCATTGCGAAGCGTCTTTCTGTGAAGGCGTGCTCGTGATTCTGGAAGACTCTGGGCTGCGTGTGGCTCTATGAGGTTCCATTCGTGGGAGAGTTTTGAGGGACTGACCACCCCGGGCCCGTGGCTTCGATCAGCGCATCGGGAAACTCTGCGATCGGCGCGAGCCCGTCACAGGGGCGTAGATGGTGAAGCCGACGCCGTGCGTGCTAGATAGCGGCACGGTGTATCGAAAAGTGAGTATCGTGCTTCGGGTCACACTCTGTCAAGGGCGGCTCATCGGGTTCATTCACGGGTGAAGTGTGCTGACCTACAGACCAAGTAGGTCAGGTAGGCCAGAGGGAGGTAGCGAACGTGCACGCGACTTACCGGTGAACTCGGGAGCAGCTTCTTGAGTGCTGTGCCGTTCAACGGTATGGTGTGCCATGTATTGCTAGCTGGGCGCAACGGGCGCACTGTGGGGAAAAGGGAGCGGGCTATGACGATTGCGCCGCACGAATCAACCGATGTCAGCGCGCACGATCTCGCAAGGTGGGCCACCGGAATCGACCCCGAGGCCGCGGATCTCGATCTCGCTCGACGCGCTCTGGTCGATACCGTTGCAGTGACCCTCGCTGCACTGGATGATCCGGTAGCTGCGTGGACGGATGGTCTGCCGGCCGCGCTGCGTTGGGCAGCGGTCGGGCACGTGCTCGATTTCGACGATCTGCACATACCGTCCACGACGCACATCAGTGTGGTGTGCGTTCCTGCCACGTTGGCAGCGGGCGGCGGTGCGCGGGAGTACCTGGCGGCGGCGGGTGTGATGGCGCGTCTGGGTACCGCGCTCGGTTGGAACCACTACACGCAGGGATGGCACACTACCGCGACGGTCGGTGCCATCTCGGCTGCTGTTGCCGCGGGGCTGTCGCTCGGGCTCGATTCTGACGGTATCGCTACTGCGATGGCGCACGCTGTGCCCGGTGCAGGTGGTGTCCGCCAAGCCTTCGGCACCGCAGGCAAGTCGATGCAGGTCGGATTCGCTGCCCAGGCTGGTGTGCGTGCTGCCAGACTCGCCGCAGCCGGCGCGACTGCCGACCCCCGTGCCGTCGGTGAATGGTTCCGGCTCGTCGGAGGGCGGAGATCCCCGCAGGTTGAAGGTCCCATCATTCCGGATGGTCTCGGGCTGAAGCTTCACCCGTGTTGCTACGCTCTCCAGCGTCCTATCGCGGCGATCCGGTCGCTTGGTGCGTTATCGATCGACGACATCGCCCGTATAAGGCTGCACACGCCGCACAGCGCGCTTTTGCCGTTGATCCACGACGATCCGAGTTCGGGTCTGGAAGGCAAGTTCTCGCTGAACTACGGCATAGCGGCAGCCCTGCTGGACGGGTTTCCCGACATCGGGAGCTTCACCGACGCTGCTGTGCAGCGGCCGGAAGTTCGGAGCATTCTCGACAGCGTCAGTGTGGTTGCCGAGCCCGTGGGCGACGGGGTGCTCGATGGAGACTGCACGGTAGTTGTCGAACTCCGTGACGGATCACATCTCGAGGCCGTGGTCGAACTGCCTCTGGGGCATCCGAGCCGACCTGCGTCCGATGTAGATTTCGACGCCAAAGTTCGAGGGTGTGTCGGTGACGAACGCGCAGCCGAGATAGTGAACCTGGACTGGATTTCGGCAGCGGCGTTGTTGCAACGTCATCTGCCGGGCGGTGTCAACTGAAGAATCGGGACGGAAATCACTCGGACCAAGCGGAATTCACGATCACATCGACGAAGTCACCCCGGACGAAGCCGGGTACGAAGTGTGCCAGCACATCGGCCTTCACGTTGCCGAACGTGGTGTCCGGTCGGTCTTCGAGTCCGTTCGTGAAGGCGGCGAGGATCTCGTTCTTGAAGTTCGGCCGCGGGTGGGAGGCGACGACGGCGCCACGTTCCTCGTCGGTGATCGTGTCGTAGCCGATACCGAGTACGTCGAGTTCGACGCCCCGGGTAACCAGCGCGATCTCCGGTGCCATGTGCAACGGTATCTCGGGGGTGGTGTGGAGTGCGATGCTCGTCCACACCGTCTGTGCCTCGTCTTCGCCGATTCCGTGGGACCGGAGGAAGTTGCGGGCCTCGTCGGCGCCGTCGATCTCGAATCGCTGATCCGTGCGGCGGTATTTCGTCGTGAGGCCGAGGTCGTGGAACATCGCCCCGACGTACAGCAGTTCGGGATCGAACGTGAGCTTCTGGTGACGGGCTCGGAGGGAACCGAACAGGAACACGCGGCGGGAGTGGTGGTAGATCAACGGGTTCGCAGCCTCCCGTACCAGTTCGGTTGCTTCGGTGACGAGGGCGGTGTCGGGAATGTCGATGCCTGCGACGGTGTCGGTCATGCGGGGCTCGCTTCCGGAGTAGTGGTCCGCGGGGTACGGCTGCTCTACTTCACAGTGACATCTTCAACCGCGGCGGAAACCGGCATTCCGGCCCACTTCCGCACAGATCGGGACATGTCCTGTCGGCTGCTCTCAGCGCTGGGTGGAGTGGAATCGCTGCCGATACGCCCGGGGCGACACCCCGAGATGGTGGATGAAACTGCGTCGTAAGGTCTCCGAGCTGCCGAACCCGCTATGCTCCGCGGCTGACGTCACGGTGTGTCCTGCATCGAGCATGGCTTTCGCGGTTTCGAATCGGATCAGCTCCACGTACTTGGCCGGGGTGGTGCCGAGCTCGTCCTGGAACAGCCTGGACAGATGCCGGGGACTGACGTTGGCGCGTGCGGCGAGCCGGGTGATGGAGTGGTCGCCTGCGGGGTCGGCGGCCACGGCATCGACCACCTCGCGGAGTTGTCCGGTGCGTGGCCGCGGCCCGCGCATGCTGGGGGAGAACTGGGACTGACCGCCCGGTCGCTGCAGGAATACCACGAGCGACTGGGCCACCGCTCGCGCCAGTTCGGCGCCGTGATCGCGTTCGACGAGAGCCAGGGCCAAGTCGATGCCGGCGGTGACACCCGCCGAGGAGTAGATGGTGCCGTCCTCGACGAAGATCGCGTCGGGTTCCACGGCGATCCGGGGATATCCGCGCGCAAGGGTATCGGCGTGTTGCCAGTGGGTGGTCGCGCGCCGGCCGTCGAGGAGCCCGGCCGCCGCCAGGATGAACGCGCCGGTGCAGATCGAGGCCATCCGGTCGGCGTTGCCGGCCAGCACAGTGGCCGCGTCGGCGAGTTCCGGGCTCACCGGCGTGGACGGAAAAATGTCGCCGCCCATCACCAGTGCGGTTGACAGGCGGCCCGTTTCCACGGCATCGACATCGACGGGAATCCGCATCCCGGTGGACGCGGTCACGTCGACCGCCCCGACCGAGCACAGCACCAACTCGTACGTGGCGCCGAGCCGATTGGCCTCCGTGAAGACCTCGGATGGACCGGCGACGTCGAGCATCTTGACGCCGTCGAACACGAGCACGCCGACACGGTGGGGCACATCCATGAGCGCATCCTCCTCGCATCACGTTTCAATGGCCTGCAGGCTCGACCCACGACCGGCATACCGGAGTTTGCTCGACAGCACCGGCCGAGGTGTTCGCGGTCCTGAGGGCCAACCTGACGGATCCCGAGACTCTCGACCTGGTCTGTCCGCCAGGCGTGCCGACGGCTGATCGTCGCGCGGCCGCAAGCTACCGAATGTTACCTGTGATGCTTGAATATCTGTGCAGCAACACTATTCAGCCTGCGGGCATTCTGCGTTGTGTCACCTGTCCGACGAGCTGTGCCGCTGTTCGGGGTCCCCGCGGTCGTGGACCGGGGGAGACCCCGAGGACGGCGAGTGTGCGACGTTCTTTGTCCGGCAAGGCGTCGGCCCTCCATTTCTTCACCGCCCGGTAGAGCCACTGGCCCAGTTGTTCACCGTCAGCGGTGACATAGTTCGCGGGAACGAGTGCGTTGCCGTGCTCTTCGCGGTAGGCGGCGATGGCGGTAAGCATCCGTCGTCGCTTGGGGTCGGCACGTGACACGGCCGGAAGTGGGACGTCGTCATCGCTCCACAGAAATCCGATCGCGTCGAGTTGCTCGATGCGCTCGGGCGGCAGTGTGCCGAGCATACGAGCAATCCGCTGGCGGTCCTGCCAACGTCCCAGTCGGAAACCGCATTCTGTGACGAAGTCGGCCGGGACCGGAGTTCGGGGGTGTTGGTGCTGAAAGGCGCGGTAGAGCTGCAGGGCTGAGGCTGCGGGCCTGTTATCTCGCATCGAGATCGCATCCTTGTGAAAGCTGTCTAACGTTATCCGGATAGTCATCACTTCAAGTATGTCAACGAGTTTGACGATCTGTCACGAAAGTCGGCTCGTGTCGCCCCGGGAAATGCATTCTCTGTAGGGGCGACGAGTGCCCTGATGTGGCGCTATCCGTCAATGTCGACGGCGATTCTCGTCGGTTCTGTGAGAGTCGTGACCTGGAAGTGCGGGTAGTCGGTACGGACGCCGACGAGCGATTGGGTGCCTCTCTCGTAGTTCGGTGTGAGGTGTACCTCGACGACGCTGTGCGCCGCGGGGTCCGACAACGGATTCGGTCCGTTGTACGCGGCGATCCCGCTCTCGATCGAAGAGCCCGTGTCGAAGAAGTAGATCTGCAGGATCGATCGACCGTTGATCCGTGTCGCGGTCTCCTTGCCGCGTTGCGTTGCCTCGGCGACGTATTCGGCGCGCCAGCGAGGTGCGTAAGTGCCGCCGAAGTCGTAGACGATGCGATCGAATCCGTCGTGCCGCTCGATGTGCATGCCACTGGCCGTAACTCCGGGGACGGGTGGAATCACCAGCGCCGTGGGCGGGAAGAGTGGGATGTCGGTCATCGTCGGGCCCGGTGTTGTCGGTGTTGTCGGTGTGGGAGGGCCGGGGATACCGGGACCGGCGTTCGGGTCCGTCGGTGGGGGAGGATCCGGTGGTTGGGGCGGGGCACCTCCGCCCGACTGTGGGGCGGGGACCTTGCTCCACGGGATCGTCGTTCCTTCGACGGATCCCGCTTGTTCGCTGGTCGACTGGCAGCCCGCTGCCAGAACGACGCATGTCATCATTGCCATGAACGGGATCAGCGTGCGGGTTTCGCCCCTCATGGTCTGGGTATCGCTCTGCGTCGACGAGATGTGACTCGCTCGCGAAGCGACCCGCGAGTATCGGACTCGGTGACGGAGGCGGTAGCGGATATGGGAGGCCTCCGGCGTGTCGATCACCCCAACGATCTCCAACTCGACGCGCGAGGGCAATACCTCGCACGCTCGACGACCACTGCCGAACAGCACCGGGATCTGATGGATCTGCAACTCGTCGAGCACACCGGCCTCAGCGCCCGTCGCGCCACCGACGAAATTCTCTCCGAGCCGTCCTGATCTCCTGCAGACCCCCGGCGCGCATGTTCTCGACAGTACTGTGCAGCAACGAAGTTCGTGGAAGTCGTGTTCGGATGGCCCGATCCGCTCAGGCGTCTTCGGGATTGCTGCCTCGCGGGAAAATGGCCGATGGCGGTGGCCTCGCAACTCCTCAGGTGGGCGGCTCCGCCCCGGACTGTTCGGCGGCCATGTACTCGGCATACCAGTCGGGCCAGTTCGGGTCTTCTTCGCCGGTTCGCTCTTCATGCCGGCCGTGGGCAGTCGCCGCGCGCCGGAGCGCGGTCGCGAGGTCGCGTGCAGAGCCGAACGAGGTGACGGCGGTGTCGATGCGCCCGGGAAGCCGGGTCGTGACCTCTTGCAGCACCCAGGCGTTGCCGTCGGGGTCGCTGAACGACGCCAGCGAGAAGTAGCTGCGACGGTCCGGGTCCAGCCCGTCGCCCGGGCCGTCCGTGCCGAGGTGGAACAGGGTCACCTCGATGCCGGCGGCGACCAGCTGGTCACGGGCAGCCTCGATGTCGGAGACAATGAGGTATCCCTTGGCGGAACCGGGCGCGGCCGTGGTGAGGTCGGCGCCGAAGTGGATCGAGGCGTCGGCGCCGGGCGGGGTGAACTGGACGACGCCGGAGCCAGGCGGTGTGACGTCTTGTCTCCAACCGAGCCTGGTGTAGAACTCGGTGGCGCGGTCGACATCCGTGACGGGGATGACGACGACCTCCAGCTTCATGTCGACTGGCGTGACATGCGTGTTGGTCGCTTCGTTGGTGTGAACTTCGTTCGTGCTCATGGGTGCCTCTCTGGTTGTTGTGGGGATTGATCGGGGTGGGTCTTTCGAGCCACCCACGTTTCGCCGTGTGGTCATCAGGAGACGAACTGCTGGCCACCGTCGATGTCGTATGTTGCGCCAGTGAGCGCGGTGTTGCTCATGATGTGGACGGCTAGTGCGGCGACGTCGGCGGGGCCGACGACCCGGCCGATCGGAAGCGTTGTTCTCAACTCGTTCCGGCGCTCTTCCAGTCGATCGCCGAGCAGCGACGCCGACAGCGGGGTGTCGACGAAGCCGGCGGCGATGAGGTTGACGCGAACCGGCGCGAGCTCGAGCGCGAGGGCCGCCGTGAACGGGGGCAGTGCGGCGGTGGCGGCGGAGGCGATCCCCAGTCCGTGACCGATGCGCCGGCCGCCGGTTCCGCCCATGAGCAGCAGCGTGCCCCCGGGCCTCATCTTGCTCGCCGCGTTGCGCGCGACCTCGAGCCCCAGCACCACGTGACCGCTGAGCTGTTCGCGCACCTCGTCGGAGTCCATGTCGAGCAGGGGCGCGTAGCGCGGGCCCCCGGCCGTGACCAACACATGGTCGATCGGGGTCGGCAGCTCCTGGAAGAACCTCGCCAAGGAGGCCGTGTCGTTGGCGTCGAAGGCCGCGGTGTGTTGTGTGCCGACTTCTGCCGCTGCTTGCTCGAGCCGGTCCGGGTTGCGGCCGGTGAGGACGACATCGGCGCCCTCGGCCCGGGCTCGGCGAGCTGTTTCCAACCCGATGCCTGCGCTGCCGCCGATCACGACGACGGTTTGCCCGGCCAGTTCCGGTTCGCGCTGGATGGAGACTGGGGTGGTTTCGCTGGTCATAATTTCTCCGATCGGTAGCGTCGGCTGCCGATTGGCGGGATGCCTGCGAGCAGAGCTCTCACACTGTCCTCCTCGGACCTGCCGCAGCCGTCGGCAGGACAAATCGCGACCCCGGAGGACGCCGTCGCGGGTTGCACCGTTTCAGTCCCGGCACCGGCGCGACATGCAGTCGCCGGTCGGCGTCCGCCTACGGAAATGCTTCTACAGTCGTTGCGGCCGGGCAAGGGTGGACGCAGCACCGGATCAGTGCGGGCACCTGCGCTTGTCGCAGTCAACAAGCGCTGCTCTCGCGGACGACTTCGTCAGGCAGGCTGTCGCCAAGTCGCGGGTCGCCTCAAGGGTGGGGAAGCGGTCTCGCGTTTCGGGTGTCGAGTATGGCAGTCATTACAGAGATTTCATTGCTCTGGTCACGGATCATCCCGCGTGCGATGCGGCGGATCGGTTCGGATGCAACAGCGTGGGTGGCTGCCTCGGCCATGTCGACGCCTCCTTGGTGGTGCCGAATCATGAGCTGCAGAAACAGTGTCTCGGAATCTGCTCCGCGCAGGCTGGCGAGCCGGGTGATCTCGCTGGTACTCGCTGCACCCGGCATGGGCGCGCCGCCCTCGTCACTCATGGCGTGATCCGATCCGTGCATCCACTGCATCGGATGGGGCGTGGTGAACGGTTCGTCGAAGAGGTTGAGCCAGCCGCGCATCGTCGCGATCTCGGAAGTCTGTGTGACAACGATCTGGTCGGCGATGACCCGGATCTGCGGATCGACGTCCCGCGGCAGCGTCTGGGCGATCAGCACGGCCTGCTCGTGGTGCACCGACATGTCCTGTGCGAAACCGATGTCCGCTGATGATAATTGCACCCCGCCGGGGTTCGTGTCGCGCTCCGATTGCAACCACATTCCGGCGGCGACCCCGGCGACACCGAGCAAGACTGTGCACAGCAGTAGGACGAGGGGACGGCGGAACTGCGAAGGCGTGGTGTCACTGCCCATAGGTAGAAGCCTGATTCGCCGGTGGTTGATAGACGGTGTCGTCCAGCTGCAAGGCCACGAAGCCGTTGTCGCTGCACGAGGTCCAGATCTGGTTCTCGTGGAACTCCGGTGGCGAGAAGCACCAGTCTGCGGACAGGTCGCCGAACGCCACCATTCCGGCGCGCGGGCCGAATGCGACCCGCGGATCCGTCTTGCCCTCGAAGACGGCGCGGGCGAGCGGAACGAAATCGAAGAGTGACACACCGATCAGCGAGGACAGTGCGTGTGGTGAGTTGGTGAGCTGAACGTTCTTGCCGGTCTGTGCCGGCGGGTTGTAGTAGGCGATCTCACCGATGCGACTCAGATCGCGGATATCGAACACGCGGATCCCGGATGATTCCCAGGAGCACGCGAGCGCGGTCGGGTCGGCTGGACGGTCGACCACGCAATAGTGCGGATCGTAGGAGAACACGGAGCCGCCTTGCGACGACCGAAGGTTCGCGGCGGTATTGGCCGGAAGCTGGATCTCGAGCTTGATCTTCTGCACGATCTCGGCGTGCGCCGGGTCGGCGACATCGAAGACCTTGATTCCACCGCCGCCGGTTTCGTCGACGGTGAAGATGTAGGGCTTGTCCCCATACGTGACCGGGATGCTGTGCTGATTGAAGAAGCCGTCGGTCCACAGGTAGGTGGCGATCTGCGGCACGGTGGGATACGGGTCGCCTCGTTGCACCGAGCTGATGTCGAGGACGGTGATCCCACCGAGATTCGACAGGTACATCCGGTTTCCGTCCGGGGTGATGCCGAACCCGTGCCCGCCGAGTCCGTGTAATCCCTGCCAGATGATCCGCGGCTCGGCAGGGTTCCTGATTTCGATGGCGGTGAGGAATCCCGGTGCGGGGCCGGACACCCAGTAGGTGTTGCCGTCCGGGGAGAAGCCGCCCTCATGGGAGATGAACGGCAGCGGCATCGTGACGTCGGTGCCGGCACCACGGTTGAGCAACCGGGGGTGGGCGCAATCGGAAATGTCGTAGACGGAGAAGTAGCCGGTGCCGGCAGCGATCGGCACCGCCGTGGCCGCGAGCAACTTGCGTGCCTTGTTGACCTTCAGACTTTCCCAGGTTCCGCCCAGCATCGCCGGTTCGTTCAGGGTCGTGGACAACACCGGCTGCGCGGGGTTCGACACGTCGAGCACCTGTACGCCCGGTGTTGTGGGGTTGAGCAGGTTCCCGGGGAAGAACGTGCTGGTGTAGGAGCAGTGGTCGTAGGTCACCGACAGCAGGCCACCACCGCGATCCTGCAAGCCGCCGACCAGCGACATGTTGCATCGATAGCCCTGGGTGCTTCGGCCGTTGTTTCGGTCCTCGGCTGGAACGTCGCCCTGCATGCCCGTTTCCGGCAGCGAACCGGGACCGCAGTTCGCCCGCGGAACGGCCGTCGAACCGACGTCGTCGAAGAAGAACGTCTCGGCTGACGCGATGGCAGGCGCGGGGCTGGTCGCGACCCCGAGGACGACCGATACCGCCAGTGCCGCGGTAGCCACACCTCGCCGGGCATTTCCTGGCCGCGTCCGCGCGATCCGCATCGAGATCTCCCCCCGGCAGTGTGGCCTCAATCACCGGAAGGCTAGCAACGCGTACTCGAGTTCACACACAAATCGGGTAACTCCGCAGAACTGGCAAACGAGCGTGGGAGGTATGGCGAGACACGACGCGTCGGACGGATCCCTACACTGTCACTCGTGCGAATCGCGACCTTCAACGTCAACGGGATCCGCGCGGCGCAGCGGCGCGGATTCGAGGACTGGCTGGGCGACCGCGGCCCCGATGTGGTCGCGCTTCAAGAGGTGCGGGCTCGTGCCGAGGCCATCCCGCACGGGGTGTTCGGCGACTACCACCTCACGTACGACGAGGGTGACGTCGCGGGCCGCAACGGTGTCGCGGTCCTGACCCGGCGCGCACCCGTCGCAGTTCGGACGTGGAGTGGTGCGGCGCTGGTGCGTGCACCGGGTGAAATGCACACCGAGAACGTCGAACTGGATCCGGAGCCGTTGGCTCGGGGTCTGGGAGAGTTCGCGAACCAGGGTCGGTACGTCGAGGTCGACCTCGCCGAGGCGCCGATTACGGTGGCGTCGATGTACCTGCCGAAGGGTGGTCTACCGGCCCACCTCCAGAAGCCCGGGCGGATGCGGGAGGCGCCCGACGGCGGTGCCCGGTACGACCGCAAGATGCGCTTCCTCTCCGCGTTCGCGCGACAGCTGACCCGCTCGCGACGTACGGCACGCGCACGGGGCAGGGAACTTCTGCTGATGGGTGACCTCAATATTGCGCACACCCGTTCCGACGTGAGGAACTGGCGGCGTAGCAATCAGGCCGAGGGATTTCTGCCGGAGGAGCGCGAGTGGTTCGACTCGATCCTGTCGCCGCGCACGCTCGTCGACGTCGTCCGGCGACATCATCCGGGCGTCGACGGTCCGTACTCGTGGTGGTCGTGGCTGGGGCAGTCGTTCGTGAACGACATCGGCTGGCGCATCGACTACCACCTCGCGACGCCGCAACTGGCGCGGGCGGCAGTCGCGGCCGGCACCGATCGGGATCCGGCGGCAGACCGTCGGATGAGCGATCACGCTCCGGTCGTCGTGGACTATGACCTCTGAGCGGTCCCCTCGTGCGGCGTAGACAGCCCGGGACTCAGGTGGTGAGTTTCATGGACAAGAAGGCCAAGGTCGCCCCGAACTCCCGGATCTCGCTGGGCTGGTCCGGCTGACATGCCCATTCGATCAGATCTCGATCGGCCACCAGGTCGGCTGCGCGACGACGGGACTCGTCGGGGTCGGGTGGTGTTGCCCGGAGCGCATCACCCAACCGGCTCAGAGGTTCGACGAGAGGAATGAGCTCGGAGGGAGGGCGGTTCTCGGGCGTGAAAACCCGCTGAGCACTCTTGATCACCGTCATCGCCGCGAGCCACGAACCCTCCCAGGTACCGGCCTGGTCATTCGGTGGTTGCATAGCGCCAGCGTAGACATCGAGCGTCGAGTCTCGCGGGGACTGACCGAAATCGCGGGCAATCGGTCTACGGCTGCGCGACCACGGTGTTCCCGTTGTCGTCGGAGCAGTTGATCGTGTAGCCGATCTCCGCGGATTCCGGGTCTCCCGCGAGGCGGCATTCCCACCCGTCGAAGCTGTACACCGGTTCACTCTTGTCAGGTGCGGCGAAATACTTCGTGAGCATCGCGTGCGCCTCGTCGCAGCGGAGTGTCCCCTTCACGATGACCACGGTCGCAGGCTTACCCGTCTCCGGATAGACAACGGGGCCACACTGATTCGATCCGCGCGCCTGCTGAGGGAGCGGGGCAGCGGTGGGCGCGATCGGCGGTGGGCTCGCGCTGGGGAGGCTCACGGGTACCGGGGTGAACTCGAACTTGTAGCCGCTGGTGGAGATGGTGAACCCCTTGTCCGTTGCATCGTCCCTGCACGAGACTCCGGAGAACTGCACATTGCAACTGAATCCGTCGATCGCCAGCGTGGTGTCGTAGAGGAGGACGTTGGCGTCACCGGGAAAGACAGCCTGGTTCCAGTTCTGGAAGCTCGGCTCCTTCCCCGCCTCGATCGCGATGAGGTTCGCCTCCGCCGTCGGGCCGCCGTCCGACGAGGCGATCTGTGGAGTCCCCGGAACTCCCAACGGCCCCGCTGTGGGATGAGAGGCGCATCCGGCCAGGTTCTTCGCGGGAACGATCGCGCACAGCCATTTCCCTGACGGTGTGACGAAGCCGTAGGCATCGGTTTCCGGGTCGCTGGCGGCGTACTGCTTCGCATCGACACCGTTGACCGGTGCCTCCGCGGCCGGTGCCGCGCTGGAGGCGCTCGGTGCAGGCGATTCGCTGTCACCGCTCGACGATGCGTCCTGGTTGCAGGCCGCAAGAAACAGGGACGACACACCGGCGATCGATGCCAGTGCCACCGCGGACCGAAGTCGAATCCCGGTCATGCACCACACCCCCTTCTCTCCAGTCTGCTGGACCGATCGGATGAGATGTTCCCACGAATACCGGTGTGCCGCGTGGCATCGATCGATCCGCGCCGAACACTGCCGGCGACAGGTGACCGGAGGTGTCGAGAAAGTCCACCCAGGTGTCGCGTTACTCCACCTTGTGGTGATGGTGTCGAATCCGCATTCCCGCGAGGATCGATCTCGTGTTCCTCGAACTGCCCGGACTCGCGGGCGGTACCCGGTGAGCCTTCGCGCGCACAGTGCGACCGCCCTGGTGACCGCCGTACTGGCGGTCGCGGTGACGGCGTCCGTCGACTGGCAGTTGTGCCGGGGCGATTTCAGTCCGACGGAACTGGCGTTGTTCGTGATGGTCGGCGCGGTGTTCGTGGCGGCGGGCCTGGTCGCCAAGTGCCACCGGCCGCAGGACAACCTGGGGTGGCTGCTGGTTGCCGCCGGGCTGCTGTGGCTGGTGAAGGGTTTTCGGCTGTCGACAGTTCCGGCGCTGTTCACGGCCGGCGCGGCGTTGACCAACATGTACATTCCGGTGCTGATCCAACTCGTGTTCAGTTTTCCCTGGGGGCGGTTGCGCCACCGGTGGGAGCGATGGTTCGTCGGCGGAAGTTACGCGTACTACGCGGTCGCCGTCGTGTCCGAGCTTGCGTTCCTCGACACCCACCGCATCAGCCCGGCCCATCCGCCGTCGCTGAACCTGCTCCTGGTGCGTGACGACCCGAGGGTCTTCGCGGCGCTGCAAGTGATGTTCGGTGCAGTCGGGATCGCCCTCGGTGCGGTCCTGATCGGCGTGGTGGTCGCCCGGTGGAGGTCGGGCTCACCGGCCTACCGGGCCGCCGTGGCGCCAGTGTGGATCGCCGCTCTGCTCGGGACCGCCGCTACCGCCTGGACGCCGCTGGTCTCCGTGTGGGTGCACAGCCCGCAGCACGCGTGGACTCTGCTTCTGCGATATCCGTCGACTGCGCTCATCCCGCTTGCGGTGCTGGTCGGGATGTGGCGCTACCGCGTCGCCCGAGCCGCGGTGCGCAACCTGATGATCGAGATCGGCACCGCCCCGCTCGGTGACGGCTTCATCGATGCGCTGCGGGCGGCAATGCGCGACCCGGACTTGACATTGTGGTCGTTCTCCCGCGCCCGCGACGGGTATGTAGACGCTCAGGGACGTCCCCAGGTTCTGCCACCCAGGAACGATCCCCGCGAGGCCACGGCCCTCATCCGCGACGGCGTCCTGGTGGGGGCCTTGGTGTACGACCGGGCGGTCGCCGACCAGCCGAGGCTTCTGGCGGCCGTGCGGGCCGCGACCACCCTGGCGCTGGACAATCAGCGACTGCACGGCGAACTCGAGGCGCAGTTCGCGGAGGTCCGCAGGGCCCGCGAGCAGACCGCCGAGTTCCAGGGGTCGCCCACTCGCCGGTGCTAGAATCTTGGGCATTGTCGCAGGTCCAGCAGTTGATGTCCTCGCATCTTCCTGTCGGAGTCGCCCGGCCGAGGAGGCCGTCCCATGGCTGAGTCATCGGTACTACCCGCGGATCTCGGCGGCAGCCCAGATCTCGAACGCATCATCCTCGAGCACGCCTATCGCGGCGCGTATCTCCAGCTCGCACTTCGTGGTGTTCTGGTGCTCTTCATCGCGTTGACGCTGGCCTTCGTCCCGCCCATGAACGATGCGGGCGTGTGCGTCGCGGTCCTGATCTGCTACGCACTCTGGTCCGGCGGGCTCGCGCTGTGGACCCGGCGAGGCGGTCCGGGGCCGGTGAACGCGATGTGGCTTGCCCTGTTCGTCGACCTCGCGGTCCTCGGTTGCCTCACCCTGTTGACCGGTATTGCGGCCCAACAGAGTTGGACCGCAGACATTCTGAGCAACGGTCTGTTCGTGATCCCGCTACTGGCCTCCACACAGCTGCGCCCGGGTGTCTGTGCGTCCGTGGTCGTGCCTACGGTCTTGGTGTTCCTGGCCGCCAGCTGGGCCACGATGGCTTCGAACGAAGAACCCTGGACCTCCATCCTGCTCAGCACGATGGCCCTCGCCGTCCTCGGTGCGGGCGCCGTCATGCTCAGCCGAATTCAACGGTCCAGGGTGCTGACCATCGGTCACCTGGTCCGCGACCGCACCGCTCTACTCGCGGAATTGATGGGTCTCGAACAACGCGAACGACGTGCGTTGTCCGAGCAGCTCCACGACGGGGCGCTTCAATTCGTCTTGGCCGCGAAGATGGACCTCGACGACCTCACCGGCATTGCCGACCCGGAGGCGGTCGATCGCATCACCCACGCACTCACCGAATCCGCGACCCTGCTCAGGGCGACCGTCTCGGAGCTGCATCCCACTGTGCTCGATCGTGTCGGTCTCGCTCGCGCCCTCGGCGATCTCACCCGCTCTGCCCAGGCGCGTGGCGGTTTCGACGTGGCGCTCCTGACCTCGGAATGGGTCGACGACTTGCGCACATCGGCTGATGACGTGCTGTTCAGCGCGGCACGCGAATTGCTCAGCAACGTGGTCAAACACGCGCAAGCCCGTACCGTCCGGGTCGAGCTGGCGCGGTGGGGTGAGCATGCGGTCCTCGATGTCACCGACGACGGGTGCGGAATCTCCCGTGAGGCGATCGACCGAAGTCTCAGCAGAGGCCACATCGGACTGACATCACACGAACTCCGTGTCGTCGCGGCCGGAGGCAGCTTCTCTGTCCACCCCGGACCTAATTCCGGGACTGTTGCGCACATCGAAATGCCGTTCGAGATCGTGACAGCACCCGATTCCCTCACGACCTCGGCGCACTAGCAGCGCGCGGGTCGCTGAACTGTCGAGGTTCGGGCTACTCGACGCCGAGCATCACCTCGGTGGATTTCACGAGCACCGTCGCAGCCACACCCGCCTTCAGGCCGAGTTCCTCGACTGCCTCCTTCGTGATGGATGCGGTGACGATCTGCTCGCCACCGTCGAGTTTCACTTTCACCGTGGCCATCACACTGCCGAGGGTGACCTCGGTGATCGTTCCGGCGAGCTGGTTCCGGGTGGACAAACGCATCGTGAACCTCCATCTCGGGGCATGTCGTTCCGACGCTAGCCGCAACCACTTCGGAACGGGAGAGGAGTGAACCTTTCGGATCAGTCGGATGTGACAGCGGACGGGCTCGGTTCGAGGAGGGCAGTGACACAGGTCGGGCCGAGACCGATCTCCGGCCACCCCGCCGAGATCATGATGTCGTGCGGGCGCGTACACGTTCCGAGCCAATAGTTCGGCTCCGTGCGGTACCCGGGTACCCCACCCCATTTCAGCGGCGAACCGGATCGCGGCAGGTAAGGGTCGGCTTCACCCGCCACGGAACCCAGCTGCAGCAGCACCGACAGATACGACCACTGGGTATCGGGATCGGTTGGATCGGACAGCGACCGTGTCTCGTGATGTGCACGTTCGGCGGCGCGCCCGGTCGCAGTCAGCGCGAGCCGGACATGGATTCCGGACGAGAAGGCGACGATTCCGAGCAAGTCGAGGGTGATGTGAGTTTTGGACGCGAGGATGGTAGGACCGTGCACTGCGGTCCCACTGGCTGCCGGCGGCGCGAATGCCGGCCAACGCGCTCTGCGCATGCCCACGATCGTGCACCTACATCGAGGCAGAATCAACGTGCCACGCCCGCACCGCCGCGGCGTTCCCGACGCCGCTTATCGTGGAGGAGGTCACAGGCGGGTGTGGGACGGAAAATTCGCAGGGGAGGGAGTATCCATGGAGTCGCTGCCGGATTCGGGGATGTTGCTCGCGGTCCTCGAACACACTCCGGCGTTGGTGTTCGTGTCCGAATTCGTGTCCGGGCGGATCGTGTATTTGACGTCCTCCCGGCCGTGAACGACCGGGATTCCTCTGCGGCGCTGCGCGCCGCTTGGGTGGGTTCCTGTTTCACTGGGGCTCGCTTCCCTCTA
>NZ_JBHXWI010000050.1:0-76893 GCF_042671975.1 Rhodococcus sp. NPDC127593
CTCGAGGGCCAAGTCTCAAGGCCACCATCGCCATCAACATCCTCACCGACATCGACCCTTGACAACACAACCCACGACTTAACTACACGGCTTTGACGCTAGCCCACCAGAGCCCGTCGCGGCTGCCATCCTGCGATAAGTGTTTGAAGTTTCGACCGGACCGCACGCTCGGGTGTCATCCCCGACGTCGACACCACCTTCCCGGTAACGCGATCCGCGAAGTCATCGTTGGCCCCGGACCCACAAGGAACTCCACAAAGAAGCCGTGGAGCAACTACTCGCCGGGAACAAGTACACCGACATCACAGTCCGTACCTCCGAGGTGCCGTACCGGCCCTAACCCAGCCCTAACCCCGATCTTCTTTCGGCGCCAGCGTGCACCAGGCACCGCCAGCGCTGCTCAAGGATAGCTACCTCACCCCCGACACCCCCGAGTACTCGATCCACCCCGCCGGCACCCAGAACACCGCCCGGGCCCCCGGGCCGTCCGGTCGGATCCGGTCGTGCTGGCGCGCCCCGCGGCCTGGTGGGCGGATGCGACCGCCCCGGCATCGGTGTCGGGGCTGGTGTTGCTGGCCGTGGACTGCCCGAGCGCGGCGAGCGACCGCATCAGCGCGTCCCGTGCCTGCGGTGACTCGGTCACCGCCTTCATCAGGGCGGCGACGTCCAGCTGCGCGGCATCCGGCGCGGTCGCAGTAGCGGTGGTGGTGGTGGTGGTGGTGTTCTTGCGGGCGAGGTCGGGGGTTCTCCGACTGAGTGAGGACATCCTGAACACTGGGTCGTGAAGGGTCCAGAGGAAGTGATGTCACAGATGGTGATGAAGGCGTACTCGGCGGAGTTCAAGGCCGATGCCGTCGCGTTGTATCCGTCCGATCCGAGCCACACGTTCGAGGGCATCGGCAACGACCTGGGGGTCAGCCGCGAGACCCTACGCAACTGGGTGCGGACCGAGCGCGTGGACGTTTGTCAATAGCCGTCCTGTCCCGTTATTGACTTTCGCTAACGGACCTGCGACCAGCACATGCACACGACAACGCGCCCGCCACTGCCGTTCCGGGGAACGACGGTGTCGAGCGCGCTGCGAAGGGAGTACGAGGGGCTACGTGTGCGCTCAGCCCACCGGCTGGTCGAAGGTGGCCCCACGGACCCCGGCGACGCCTGCGGAGAACGTCAAGATCGCGCCAGCCAGCGGCTCCTCCTCGCGTTGCGCGGCGTCGTATTCGTAGTATCCCGACGTCACGTAGGCAGTCTTCAAGTCCGCGCCGCCGAAGGCGATGCTGGTGACGTACGTTGCCGGGAGCGAGACGCGCTCGCTGATCGAGCCGTCGGGTGCATAGCGGCGAACCTCACCGGCGCCGAAGAGAGCGACCCATACGCCACCCTCGCTGTCGATCGCCATGCCATCCGGAAGGCCCTCCTCCTGCGGGATTTCGACGAACGGCCGCCTGCCACCGACGTCACCGTTGGACACGTCGTAGTCGAAGACGTCGATGCACTGGGTCCACGAGTCGATGTAGTAGAAGCGGTCCAGGGACTCGTCCCACCCCATGCCGTTCGAGACCGAGATACCCGTGGCCAGCACCTCGTGTCGGCCGGACGAATCGAACCGGTGCAACGCTCCCACCGGCGCCCGGGCCGCCGAGATGGTGCCGAACACCACCCGACCACGCGAATCGCACTTACCGTCGTTGATGCGAAGATCCGAGTTGCCCTCGTCCACCGCAGCCAGTTTCTTCGGACCGTCGGCACCCAGCTCGACCAGTTCGTTCACGACGGTCGCCACGATGCGTCCGTCGGTGGTCGGTACGACAAATCCGACCTCGCCGGACACGCTGAGCAGTTCCTCGTTGCGACCCGAATCCGGTTCCAGACGGTGGATTCTGCCACCGAGGGCATCTACCCGCAACAGCGTGCCGGTCTTGTCGTCCCAGTGCGGCCCCTCCCCCAGCTTGTCGCGGAATTCGAACGGGGCATCGATGGCGTAGGTCATTGATGAGCTCCTCTGTGTGCAAATCGAGCATGTGCAGATCGTGACGGTGACGAACAAGTGCGGTCGAGTTCGTCCGGACAACGCGGAATCACCTGCGTGAACGGGACTTCGGTGATGAATCGAACTATTGACGGGTGGGCACTCGAGACCTGTGACGCTCACCACTCGATCGCTTCACAATAAACGTCGCCGATCACACCCGTCAACACACTCACCGATGCAACCGGTACTGCCAGTACCTCCCATGATGAACACACCGCGGCTATTGTCGAAACTGATTACGCGGGAGCAGATCCGGTCAGCCGACCGCGCCACCTGAACTTCCGTGTCCCGAGAAAGGAATCGACACTCGTGCAAGGATTCATTCTGAAGGAAAGGGAGTCAGGACCTGGGCGGTCGTACCGGTCCCGGCCATCGGTCCGTACGACGCTCTGATCTGTCCGACCATGGTCGCGACGTGCACCACGGACGTGCACCTCATCGAAACTGCAGCGTTTCCAGCCGCTCTGGGTAAGGTCGTGGGGCATGAGGCGGTCGGCGTAGTAGAACGTGTCGGCGAATCGGTGGTGGACTTCGCCGCCGGCGATCGAGTGATCATCCCCACCGGGTTCTCCGATTGGCGTCATCCGGCCGCTCAGCGTGGCGAGGCCAAATACCACCAAACGAATAGTCCGTACTTCTCCGAGGACGCAGACAATGCGGGCACCTTCTCCGAATTCGTGAAGACGCTCGACGCCGACCAGAACCTCGCACTGATACCCGATTCCGTCACAGATCAGCAAGCAGTGATGGTACCGGCCATGATGTCGACAGGCTTCTCCGGCGTCGAGCGCATGAACATCGAATTCGGTGACACGGTACTGGTTCTGGGCATCGGTCCGGTCGGACTCTTGGGAGTCGCCGGCGCAGCGCTTCGCGGCGCAGGGCGAATCATCGCCGTCGGTTCGCGGCCCAAGACAGTGGAGTTGGCGAGGTTCTACGGCGCCACCGACATCATCGATTACAAGCAAGGGGACGTCGCCGCGCAGGTGCTGGCCCTGACCGGCGGCAAGCCGGTGGACAGCGTCCTCGTCGCGAGTGGCGGCAGCGCAACCGGTGCATTCACCACTGCACTCACGGCCGTCAAGTTCGGTGGCCACGTGGATTGTGTCGCGGTCTTTTTCGACGACAAGGACGTTCGCATCCCCATGGAGTTCCTCAACTTCGGCGTCATGGAGAAGTTCATCACCGAAGTGTTGGTGAAGGACGGCCGCGAGTACCTCGGACGATTGCTGGTGCTCATCGAGAACGGGAAGATCGACACCGCCCCACTGGTGTCACACGTACTCGACGAGTGGAGCGAACTGGAGAACGGCATGGCGCTGATGCGGAGCCGAGACACCTCGGTGATCAAACCGGTCGTGAAGACGCCGGGCTGCTCGGCTACTTCTGGAGCAGTGAGGAGGGAACTCGCAATCTCACTCTGGTGGAAGTCCACCGGGACGCGAGCAGCGTGTTGTCCCACATGGCGAACACGGATGTGTCGGTCCTGCTGAGTTGCGGCATTCTGACCGATATCGAGGTGTTCGGCGACGCGCCCTCGGCGGTTCTGCTCGAGAAGCTGTCGGGATTCGGCAGCTACACGTTACGGACAGCCCTGACCTCGAACTGAGAAGGTCCGAGGAAAGGACTGTCCTGCGCCGTGATCGATCAGCTCCCGAGAATGCTCCATCAAGTCACGAGCGGCAGCCTCGCACTCGTCCTCCTTGTCCTCGTTCGGAATACAGCGACAGGTCAGCAAGATCATGTCTCCTCGTTCTCGGGAAGCACCCGCGTCATTCTGCGGTCGCCGTCAGGGCAGGAAGCTTGCTCACAATCCCTGGCGCAAGGGATATTTCGGCCACGTGCAGGCCGTCCTCATGGGTCGCGGACGGGAACTTTTCCCAGATGGTCACGTCGTGCCAGGGGAGAATTCGATCGATTCGATCGCCCGCCGCAGTCAACATTTCGTCCGAGGATCGTATGCAGCACTCTTGATTGCCTTGCCCCAGACCTATCGGGGTGATCATTCCGTCACCCTGCGGCCCGACGAGGTTGTCGTAGACGTACACCACGTCACCGGGGAAGATCCAGGGCTCACCGTCCGACTGTGTCAACACGGCGTATTGCGATCCGGCAGTGTGGGTGTCGAAGGCGGGTCGAACCTCGATGCCCGGCACAACCTCGACCGGGCCGTCGATGGCGCGTAACCGACCGTCGGCCGCAATCGCATCGAAGACTCCGGGTGTCTCCGGGTCCAAGCCGTTCACGAGCCAGCGCATGCGTTCCGACACATGATATTTCGCCAGGAAGTTGTCTATCTCCCGCTGCTGGACGAACACCTCGGCATTGGGAAAGAGTCCGAGTCCGCCTGCGTGGTCGAAGTGATGGTGCGTCAGGACGATCGTGTCCACCTGTTCCGGGGACAGACCGATGCGCGCCATCACCACTTCGGGCGGTTGCCAACCGGCGATTCCGTACGAGTCGATCATGTGCCTGCCGAATTCGTTTCTGTCGAACCCTGCGTCCATGAGAATGACATGCTCGTCGTTCTGGAGGACGACGTAGTAGAACGGCAGCATCCGTGAACCCTCGGCTTTGCCGTACACGAGTGCGTTGTCCGGATAGTTCGGCAGTTGAGCGAACTCGAGGGCACAGATCGAGTAGTCCGACATATGTCGATCCTTCCGAGGTCGCCTATCGACAAGAACCGCGTTCGTGGAGGCGTTCAGGAATACGCTGTGGTCAGCCTCACGTGATCTGTGACACTATTACGCGCTACGGGTACTGTCAATGGTCGGACAGAACGGCCATTGACGAATGGTCGGTGACCCAATGCGGTCGGTCCACACCCCACAGAACCGGAGACATCATGCTCAGCGTCAACGCATTCGCTGCACCGTCGGCCACGGAACCACTCGCCCGCAGAATCATCGAGCGTCGTGAACTGCAGGCCGACGACGTCCTCGTCGAGATTCACTTCTGCGGCGTCTGCCACTCCGATGTCAGCCACGCCCGCAGCGAATGGCGGGAGGAGACCTATCCTCTCGTACCAGGCCACGAGATCACCGGTATCGTCCGCGGCGTCGGCGCCGAGGTCACGAAATACGCTGTCGGTGATCGAGTCGGTATCGGATGCATCGTGGACGCGTGCGGAACCTGCGCCAACTGCAAGCAGGGCTCAGAGCAGTACTGCCTCACCGGAACCACCCTCACCTACGGCTCCGTCGACAAGTACGGTGAGTTCACCCAGGGCGGCTACTCGACGCACATCGTCGCCTCCGAGAACTTCGTCCTCCGTGTCCCCGACGGCCTCGAACTCGACGACGCCGCGCCGCTGCTGTGTGCAGGTATCACCACGTTCTGGCCGCTGCGGCACCTCGGCGTCGGCCCCGGCACCAAGGTCGCAGTCGTCGGACTCGGCGGGCTCGGTCACGTCGCCGTCAAACTTGCGGTCGCCATGGGCGCAGAAGTCACCGTCCTGTCGCAGTCGCTGCGCAAGCGCGACGACGGCCTGCGCCTCGGCGCGCAGCACTACTTCGCGACATCCGACGCCGAAACATTCACTCAGCAGGCCGACACCTTCGACGTCATCCTGAACACGATCACTGCCGTGATCGACGTCGACGCCTACCTGGGCATGCTCGCGTTGGGCGGAACCCTCGTCAACGTCGGCGCTCCAGCAGAGCCACTGTCGGTCAACGCGTGGTCACTGCTGCGAAATCGCCGCTCTTACACAGGTTCTCTGATCGGCAGCATCAGCGATACCCAGGACATGCTCGATTTCTGCGCCGAGCACGGCGTGGGTGCGGAAATCGAGAAGATCGCCGTCGACGATGTCAACTCGGCCTTCGACCGGTTGCTCGCATCGGACGTGCGGTATCGCTTCGTGATCGACATCGCGGGCAGCCTGGCCTGATTCAGACCGTCAGGATCAGCTTGCCGAAATGAGCTCGGCTTTCGATGTGTTCGTGAGCGCTGCGGGCCTCGCTCAACGGACGCTCGGAATCGATGACCGGCCTGATCCGATGTTCTTCGATGTGCGACAACACATCTGCAAATTCGGTCGGGGTACCGAGAGTGGATCCGAGAACCGAATACTGCCCGAAGTAGAGGCCGGGAACGTCCACCGCAGCGGTCGTTCCGGCACTCGCTCCGAACACCACGACTCGGCCGCCCGGCCGTAGGCATTCGAGCGATCGATGGAGGTCGGCTCCGGCACCGTCGATGACGACGTCCACTCCACCGGTCGACGCCACCACCTGCCCCGACCACTCAGCGTCCGTGTAGAGGAACCCGTCGGACGCGCCGACTGTCTTCATACAAGCGATCTTCTCGGGACTCGACGACGTCACCAACGCGGTCGCGCCGATCGACGACGCCAGCATCACGGCGTACGTGGACACCCCACTGCCTGCGCCGAGAACCAACACCGTCTCGCCGGGTTGCACGCCCGCCCTGGTGAACAACGCCCGGTATGCGGTGAGCGCCCCGACCGGCAGAGCTGCGGCCTCGGACCAGCTCAGGTGACGCGGCTTCGGGAAGATGTTCGCCTCGGGCACCGACACCAGTTCGGCGTACGTACCGTCGACCACATCGCCCAGAACGGAGAACGCGGCACCCGGCGCCGACGCGTTGTCCCCCCAATTCAGTCCCGGGTAGACGACGACCTCTTCACCGGTGTCGCGGCGAACGCCCGCACCGTCTGCCCCGAGGATGCGCGGCAACGAAAACCCGCGACCCGACTGCCGGACGAGTACGTCGTGTCGGTTCACCGAACTGGCACGCAGTTCGACGATCACATGTCCGGCAGCGGGCTCCGGATCGGGCACCTGCTCGAAGACCAGGGCCTCCGGGCCGCCCCACTCGTGCACGACTGTTGCATACATTCAGCTGACATTACTGGGTGTACCCAGCATTGCCGTTGGCGCCGTCGTACTGATTTCGGGTCAGGTGGCCACCGTCGGTCGTGGTCGTTGTCATGCGCTGAACAGCATCGCTCACTCGCCGACCGGTCCATCGAGCCCCGACTCTGCCGTCGGAGTGCGGTGACGCGCTTCCCGAACTCGATAGGCGGCGATGCCACCTACCACCACCCAGGATATAGTATTGCCCTTGACAGTTAGCCTGTTGACAGAAGCACTCGCACCGGGTGATCATGGCTTCGTCCGGGACGGGCACAGTATGGATCCCCACGCGGTCCACCGCGCCGCCGACGGCGGTGCGTCGACGTACAGACAGCGCGCACGAAAGGGCGGTCTCGAGCATGGCCCGTATCGAAGACATCCTCAGCCTGGAGCGCATCGAGCGTGACATGTTCCGCGGCTGCACGATCGCAAGTAAGTTGCCCAGGACATTCGGCGGGCAGGTCGCCGGACAGGCGCTGGTGTCCGCTGTACGAACCGTCGAGGACAACTACCGTGTGCACTCGCTGCACGGTTACTTTCTCCGCCCCGGTGATCCGCATCAGCCGGCCGTTTACTCGGTCGATCGCATTCGCGACGGACGGTCGTTCACCACAAGGCGGGTGACCGGCGTGCAGAATGGCGTGGCTATTTTCACGATGTCGGCGTCGTTCCACGTCGGGGACAACGGAATCTCTCACCAGGACACCATGCCGGTCGTCACTGAGCCCGATTTTCTTCCGGACCCGAAAACACTGTCCGAGTACGGGGATTCCCTGTACGAGGAGTGGAAAGAGTGGGACATCCGGGTGGTGCAGCCGGCCGGTAGCGAGGACCGTCCGCCACTCCCCGCCCGACAACAGGTCTGGTTTCGGTATCGGGACGAGCTCGCGGACGAGCACGAGCTTCATGTGAGTGCGCTCACCTATATGAGCGACATGTTGCTGTTGAGGGCAGCCATCGCTCCACATCCCGGCGTTGCAGTGCAGGCGGCCTCGCTCGATCACGCGCTGTGGTTTCTGCGGCCGTTCCGGGCGGACGAGTGGCTGTTGTACGACCAGACATCGCCGTCGGCAGACGGTGGACGAGCCCTCGCCCAGGGCCAGATATTCGATTCCCGGGGACGCTTGGTCGCCGCCGTCGTCCAGGAAGGTCTGACCAGGATTCACAGCAGCCCCACTGCGATTGTTCCTGCGGGCCGGTTCGCAATTCGAAATTGATTCCACTACAACTGCAGGTGCTCCGATCCGTCTTCGATCCGCCGGCCGATGACGCCAACAGTCAGGGAGGGCCTATTGGACCCTCTTTCGATTTCGTGAAGCGGATTAGAATCGATCGATGAAGTTCGAGAGTGAGATTCGCGAATTCCTGGTTACCCGTCGCTCGAAGGTCCGACCCGAAGACGTCGGTCTGGCTGGGGGCACCGGCTCGCGACGCGTTCCTGGTCTGCGCCGCGAGGAGGTCGCCGAACTCGCCGCCATCAGCACCGACTACTACATCCGACTCGAACGTGGCCGCTTGAAAGGCGTGTCGGAGTCGGTCATCGATGCAGTCGCGCGTGCCCTGCAACTCGACGACGCCGAACGAGCGCATCTCTTCGCCCTGACGAGCGCGGGTGCGCAGATCCGAAACGTGCCACCCAGCCAACCCCGGCATGTGCGTCCGAGCCTACTGCGCCTTCTCGACGTTCTGGACGGTGTTCCCGCCATGATCCAGGGGCACCGAACAGACGTTCTCGCGATGAATCCGCTTGCAAACGTGCTGTACATGGGTCTGGGGACCCTTCCGAACGTTGCCGACCGCAACATCGCCCGCTTCGTTTATCTGGACGACCGTTCGACCGAATTCTATGCGGACTGGCTGCAGTCGGCTCGCGACTGCGTTGCCATGCTGCGTTTCGCCTCGGGAAACAATCCCCAGGACCGGCAATTGGTCGCACTGATAGGCGAATTGTCGGTACGCAGTGAGCACTTCCGGCAATTGTGGGCCGAGCACGACGTCCGCAACCACAGCACGGGGACCAAAACCCTGCACAACCCGATCGTGGGCGAAGTCACGGTGACCTACGAGGCAATGCGAACCGGCGAATCCGGCCACACGCTTGTCACCTACACCGCCGAGGCGAATTCACCGTCGGCAGACGCTCTGAAACTTCTCGCCAGTTGGGCGGCTACCCATGCGGACAACGATATAGCTTCTGCATCACAGCGTAATTCACGCTGACGAAGGTCGGTGCGCGGTCTCGGATCGAGCGACAGGATCGGACCCATGCGTTCACGCATCTCGAGCACTACTGTGTTGCACTGTTTCGCCCGGACCGGGGGGGTTGATTTGTTCCTCCCTCGACCGCCGAAAGACTCCTACCGTCAAAGCATGACCTCGTCGACATCAAAGTCTGCCGCCCGCAGCACACCGCCGAAATCTGTTCACAAAGAACGGTTTCCCCTCTTCGCTGTAATAGTCCTCGCTTTCACAGGATTCCTCAGCCTCACCACAGAGTTACTCCCCGCCGGACTCCTCACCGACATTGCACCCGACCTGAACGTTGGGCTCGGAGTTGCAGGGTTGCTGACCTCCGCCTACGCAATCGGCAACGTCGTGACGGTGATCCCACTGACACGACTCGCGATCAAGTTCTCTCGCCGCTCGGCGCTCGTGGTGATCGTGCTGCTTTTCGTGGTCAGCAATCTCATGGTCGCATTCACACCCAGCGTCGAATTCGCCATCGCTGGACGATTCATTGGTGGTGCCGCCCACGGCGTGATCTGGGCGTTGTTGCCGTCCGTCGTAGCGCGAATGGGCGGCGCTCACTACGTGGGCCGCGCCATGACCATCGTGTTCACCGCGAACAGTCTCGCCCTTGCAGTCGGCGCTCCCCTCGGCTCCCTGTTGGGTGACGCGACGGGCTGGCGCGTGGCATTCATGGTCGCCGCGTTGATTGCACTGGTCATCGCCCTGGTGCTGGGTCGCGTCGTCCCGTCTATGCATTCCGAGTCCACCGAGCACGTGACACTCGCCAAGGCTGCAATGCTGCCCGGCGCTCTGCGAGTGTGTGTTGCATGGGCACTGATCATGCTCGGACACTTCGCGGTCCTGACGTATATCGCGCCCTACCTCGAACGGCTCGGCGTAGGCGCGGGCATCACCGGCCTGTCACTGTTCATTCTCGGCGGCGCGGGCATCATCGGCGTCACTTTGGCCGGTCGCCTCGGACAGCGTTCTCTGATCACCGGATTGATCGCGGCACCCGCTCTCATCGCAGTATCGTTCCTGGTGTTGCTGCTGACCCCACCGGCACTGCCGGTCGTTCTGATCGTGTTGGTGTTCTGGGGCATGGGGTTCTCGGGAACCGTCATGCTCTATCAGCAGGCCGTGCTCGCGACCGGACGACGTGCCCCAGAAACCGTGACCAGCATTTCGGTAGTATTGAGTCAGCTCGGTATCGCGTTGGGAGCCACAGTCGGTGGTATCGGCGTCGAAGCGTTCGGCGTGCAGTGGTTGCCGCTCATCGGTCTTGCCTTCGCGGCCGGCGCGTTGCTCCTACTCCCAGGACTGCGTCGCAACCTCCATCCTCTCGGCAAGTCGGACGAAGACATCGACATGACGGAATTGGGCGCACTGCACTGAAGCAATTACCCCACAATCCCTGCCCCCTCCTCTTCTGGATCATCCGGGAGGAGGGGGCAGACCATATTTCACGCTCACAACACGGTAAAAATCGTCCACGACAGCAGCGGACCGATCAGCACCATCGCAAATCCCCACAGCGCCATCTTGCGGAAGAGCGAGTTACGTTCTTCCGGGAGAGCGCAGGCAAGGACCAACGCTCCGCCGATACCCATGGGGCTGGCGTCGACAACAGTTGCAGAAATCGTCACGGGTCCGACCACCGACAGCATGCTCATGCCGCCGTCCATCATCGGAATGCTCAGTGGCATGCTCGCACCGAGAACACCCAGGGTCGAAGTGAAGGCCGATGTGATGGCAGTGAAGAACGACAGCAGCAACACGCCGACTGCCGGCTGATCGAAGCCTGTGAGCACGTCTCCGATCGCGTCCAGAGTCCCGATCTCGGTCATGACGGAAATGTAGGTGAGAACTCCACCGATCAGGAGCATGACCGTCCATGGAACCTTCGTGACGAGTTCTTCGCCGCCCGTTCGCTGAAACACCAAAGCCAGAGCCACGCCAAGCGTGAGCGCCACGAATCCGAGATCGAATTCGGTGAACACGGCGGAAACGATGAGAAGGCCGATGGCGAGCATCGTGCACGCCTGGTACAGCGTGGGCGTGCCGACGCGAACCTTGTCGCCCACCACAGTCACCCGTTGCCGAACATCTGTGACGGTGCCCACCGATCCCCCGGCGGGAGTATCGAGTGAACCCTGGGGACTACCGGGCGTATTCGATGTTCCCGAAGGCTCGTCGTCCACGACGAGTGATGGAGGATTACGAAACAGCTTGATGCCGCCGAACAAGAAGAACGCTGCGAGACAGAGGATCGCGTGTACTGCGATGTGGCAGAGGAAAAGCTGGAGTGCGTTCGTGGGCAGCCCGGCATCCGACAGAAGACGTTCCGCGAATACCCCGTCGATCGCAATGGGGCTGAACAGGCCTGCAAGCATTCCGTGAATTGTCATCAACGAGACCAAGAAGATGCTTATATCGAACTGGCGAGCAAATCGCATTCCAATAGGTATCAGGAGCGCCAACACGGCAACCGCGTAAACACCCACCCCCGTTGCGATTGCGGCTACGAAGAAGAGAATGAACGGCACCAGAATCACCCTCGTCCCGACGAGGCCGAGCAACACATCCATGATGTATTTCATGGTGCCGTTTGCCTCTACGACGGTGAAGAGAAATGTCAAACCCAAGAGCAGAAGGAACATTTCCGTGGGAAAGCCATCGGTAATGGTCTTGGTATCCAGACCGCCCACGGTGCCGATCACGAAAGCTGCTGGTAACAGCAGTATTCCGAGGCTCAGGCGCCATTTGGTCGCAACGAAAAAGCCTGCGGCCATAACAAGGAGCGACACGATCTGCAACGCAGTCATAACACCTTCCCTCTCGTAGTCTCTGTTGCCGTGGTCGGCGCAGAATGGCTGGCGCACCCGAATCCGGAGAGAACAACTCCTCGAGGCCGCCGCTTTCGGCAACATGAGCCGCCACCTCGTCCCGTATGACGTGAGTCACATGCGCTCCAACATATGACACGAGTTGCATTGTTGTCAAGGCCAGTACAAAGTTCGGTAAAACCTCGGTACTGCTCGAACTCGTGCTCAGACCGCGAAAGCCGGCCGTCTTCGGAAATTTTTCTTCGAAAACGGCCGGTGCGATCAGGTTCGAACTACTCGTCGATGTCGGTGACGGACACCGTGTCCGCCCAGGCGTCTATGTCCGACGCGAGGTCGGACAAGGCGCCTCGCACAACACGCACGGCGTCGGAACCGAGGAGGAGCAAAAACGGCAGTTGGCCTCCGTCGACGGCGTCGACGAGAACAGCGGCCGCCTTTTTCGGATCACCGGGTTGCTTCCCGTCGCTGGTGTCCTTGGCTTTCCGCCGCTTTCCGGCGGTTTCGGCATAGTCCTCGATGACAACAGAAGACTCGGTCAATGAGCGCCCGCTGAAGTCCGTGCGGAACGCACCCGGTTCGACCACTGTCGCTGTGAGTCCAAGGGGCGCGATTTCTTTCCGCAACGCCGAAGTGAGCGCTTCCACCGCCGACTTGGCCGCCCCGTAATATCCGGACCCAGGTCCGGTGACGCGAGCGCCGATCGACGACAAGTTGACGATCGTGCCCGACCGCCTGGCCCTCATCCCTGGCAGTACGGCCTTTACGGTCCGTACCATTCCGTGCACATGCGTGTCGAACAACCGAGCAACATCATCGTCGTCCCCCTCTTCGACGGCGGCTCGGTACCCGTAGCCGGCGTTGTTGATCAGGACATCGATCTGCCCGAACTTCTCTTCGGCCGTTGCCACCGCAGCGCGGACGCTGTCGACGTCGGTCACATCGAGCGCGAGAGCCAGAGCGGTCTCAGGGTTGCCTTCGGCGAACTGCTGGATTTTGTCGGTACTGCGGGCCGTGGCGACGACGTTGTGCCCGCGACCGAGCGCCTCCTCGGCGAAGGCGCGACCCAATCCGCTGGAACATCCTGTGATGAGCCATGTCGACATATCGAATACCTGTCCTTCGTCAGAACTCGATGATTACTTTGAGCGCCTCGCGCGCATCCATCGCGGCGTATCCGCCCGGGACCTCGTCGATGCCGAGTGCGAGATCGAAGACCTTGCCCGGGTTAATCTCACCGTTCAACACCTGAGGGATGGCGTGCTCGAGGTATGCACGGACCGGCGCGATGCCTCCGGTGAGAGTGACGTTGTCGCCGAAAAGGGATCCGAAGCCGACGGGAGCGTCCTCGTACTGTGGTGCGCCGACACGCGAGATTACTCCGCCGGGGCGAACGATGCCGTAGGACTGCTCGTAAGCCGGCAAATGACCGACGGCTTCGAGGACGATGTGGCTGCCCTCTCCGCCGGTCAGCTCCATGACCCTTGCAATACCTTCTTCACCGCGCTCGGCAACGACGTCCGTCGCACCGAACTCGATACCGAGGTCCGTGCGCACCTTGTGCCGGCCCATCAGGATGATGCGCTCCGCGCCCATCTGCTTCGACGCCAGAACTGCAGACAGCCCGACTGCACCGTCACCGATCACCGTCACGGTCTTGCCCGCTTCGACGCGGCCCATCCGGGCGGCGTGGTAACCGGTCAGGTAGACATCCGAGAGCGTGAGCA
The DNA here is from genome assembly GCF_042671975.1 of Rhodococcus sp. NPDC127593. Taxonomy (NCBI): domain Bacteria; kingdom Bacillati; phylum Actinomycetota; class Actinomycetes; order Mycobacteriales; family Nocardiaceae; genus Rhodococcus; species Rhodococcus sp. NPDC127593. The sequence goes on from NZ_JBHXWI010000050.1 coordinate 13,715, forward strand.
GACTCGGAAGCAGATCGGAGCCCTCGTCGATGCCCGGAACCTTCACCAGGGTGCCGTCGGCCTGGACGATGCGCTGGAATTCTGCTTGCGTTCCACCGATCCCGTCGTCGCCGAAGAAGGCGCCGTGCATACACGAGGTCTGTAGTCCGTCACGGCAGAATGCGCACGTGTTGTCGCTCATCACGAAGGGGACGATGACGAAGTCACCCTTCTTCAATGCGGTCACAGCCGAGCCGATTTCCTCGACGACGCCGATCAACTCGTGGCCCATGGCCCGACCGTGTTCGGACGCGTCCATCGTGTGGTATGGGTGCAGGTCGGAACCGCATATGCAACCGCGGACGGCACGCACGATCGCATCTGTCGGATCGACGATCTTGGGGTCCGGTACCGTCTCGACGCGCACATCACCGGGGGCGTACATGAAAGTGGCTTTCATCGCTATCCATCCTTCTGCTCGATAAGCGCGCCGCGGAAATCCGTCGACGCAATCCGCCCATTGCACAGCCGGCCACGAATCCTCACCAGTGACTGCCCTGCCCGGTACCACCAGTGCCCCCTTCGAACTCCGCCGGAACCGGGCTGGGACCGGCTCCGACAAGAGTCCGGTGCCAGCAAATAGCCGCCGACACCCGATTGATAAGAGAGTTACCGGTACTCGTTCGGCACGTCCTCGAGAATGACCGCTTTGGTTTCGAGGTAATTGCGCAGACCTTCGACGCCGCCTTCGCGTCCGATGCCGGACTGTTTGAATCCGCCGAAGCCCAGCCGCAAGTCGCTGCGTGTGGCATTGTGGCCCACGGTTCCGCTCCGCAACCGCTTCGCGATCGCGTTCGCGCGATTGGCGTCGGGGGTGAAGACGGAGGCGTTCAGTCCGTAGATGCTGTCGTTCGCGACACGCACCGCCTCGTCTTCGCTATCCACGGCGATGACGCTCAATACCGGACCGAAGATCTCTTCACGGGCGATGTCGTGTTCGTTGCTCACACCGGAGAACACAGTCGGTTCCACATAGAAGCCCCGATCGAGATGTGCGGGCCGCCCGCCACCCGACACCAAAGTGGCACCCTGGTCGATTCCGCGAGCTATGTAGCCCTGCACTCGGTCCCGTTGAACAGCGGAAGCAAGCGGTCCGATCTGTGTCGCGGCGTCGTACGGATCGCCGACGGCCACACCCGAGAACGCAGCCGCCAGAGCCTCGGCGAAATCCTTCTCGATCTTTCGTGGCACCACGATCCTGGTCAGCGAATAACACACCTGGCCGCTCACGATGCACTCTGCCGCGGCTAAAGTCTTGGCTGCAGATTCGACGTCGACGTCGTCGAGCAGAACGGCGGCGGATTTGCCGCCCAGTTCCAAACTGAATCGGGCGATTCGCTCGCCGCAGATGGACGCGATGCGACGGCCGGCGACGGTAGACCCTGTGAACGAGATCTTGTCGACCCTCGGGTCGCGCACGAGCAGCTCGGACACCTCACGGTCGGCGGTTACAACGTTCAGTACGCCTGCGGGCAAACCGATCGACTCGGCTATCTCAGCGACGATGAAGCCGATCCCCGGGGCTTCTGGGGCCGATTTCAGCACCACGGTGCAGCCTGCCAGTAGGGCCGGGCCGACCTTGTGCGAGATCGAACCGAGGGGCCCGTTCCACGGAATGATCGCACCGACGACGCCTACCGGCTCACGTCGTCGCAGACCGAAGACACCGCCGGCGCTCGGTTCGATGCGCTCCTCGAACGCGAATGTGTCCGCCAGTGCCGCATTGTCGTCCCACTCCCGCGCACCGAAATCCGTGAACGGCTTCGCAAGCGCGTGCAGAACTCCCGATTCGCGCGGCCAGACCTGGCCGATGTCGGAAGCACGGCGCCGCAGGTGTTCAGCGAAACCGCGCAGGTATTCGGCGCGTTCCTGGTGCGTCAGAAGCGGCCACGGTCCATTGTCGAACGCGTCTCGTGCCGCACCGACCGCACGGTCCATGTCTGCCGCACTGGCAGCCGCTACCTCGTAGAACGGTTGCTCGGTTGCGGAATCGACAACGCTGATGGTCGCCGTCGTCGACGGGCGAACCCACTGGCCACCGATGTACAGGCGATCGGCGTGGCTCAGCGGCATTTCGAATTCTGTGGTGGTCATGTCCGTCTTCCTGATCGAGGGAATTGCGTCCCGCGGATTCGAGGGACTCGGTGCGGTCCTCTCATTGTGCCGGAAGTTGTCAGCCGCCGGACAATACGAGCCGCTCGCATCGAGGACTGCACGGCATGTTCACCCGTGACGCGGGAACCACGGGACTGGCATGTCGTTACCCGGCCTTATATTGTCAAGTTACGGTCAGTCTGGTCATTGACAGTAGTGTGACGTACGTTATATAAAGCTCGTGCAGCCGTTCGCGCTGCACGCTTCTGCAATCCGCGAAGCGACCCGAACGTCGAGACCGTCGGAACGCCGGCAATGAGGATGAGCGATGACAACACCGCAGGGTCAGGTGGCTGCACCGGCCGGCACCGACGGGCACAAGGAGGTCGACCGGGCGTCGCGCAAAGCCATGCGGCGCGTGGGCCTGGCCAGTTTCACGGGCACACTGATCGAGTTCTACGACTTCCTGATCTACGGATTCGCTGCCGCGCTCGTCTTCAGTGACGTGTTCTTCCCTGCGCTAGGCACCGCGGCAGGAACAGTGGCCTCGTTCGCGACGCTCGGCGTCGCGTTGGTCGCGCGCCCTCTGGGCAGCATCATCTTCGGTCACTTCGGCGACAGGTTGGGTCGTAAGAAGACGCTTGTGACGACGCTCATGATGATGGGCGGCGCAACCATCCTCGTAGGCCTCATGCCGACGGCGGACCAGATCGGAATCTGGGCTCCGATACTGATAGTCGTGCTACGCATATTCCAAGGTTTGGCCGCCGGTGGTGAATGGGCGGGCGCCGTCATGTTCGCAGCCGAGTACGCACCTCCCGGCAAACGAGGGTTCTGGACCATGATTCCGCCCTTCGGCGGAGGTTGCTCACTGGCCCTTGCGCCCGCCGTCTTCGCTATCACCAGCGCAAGCATGAGCGACGAAGCCTTCCTCGCGTACGGTTGGCGAATTCCGTTCCTGCTGAGCGCAATTCTGGTTGCCGTCGGCCTGTACGTTCGACTGAAGATCGAAGAGACTCCGGTATTCAAAGCGGAACAGGCTCGCAGCGGCGCCTCCAAACTGCCCTTCATCGAGGCCCTGAAGAGTCAACCTCGACAAATATTGCTCGGCATCGGAATTGTCGTGACCGTTCCCACCTTCTCCTACCTCGGCGCGGCCTACCTCCCCAATTACGCAACAACCCAGCTGGGCCTCGACCGCACGCTGGTCCTCACACTCGGCATCGTCGCCGGGGTGATGTACGCGGCGTCGATTCTCGCCGGCGGTGTGCTCGCCGATCGTATCGGCCGCAGGAAGTCTCTTCTGTGGGCCAACTCGCTTGCAGTTCTCTGGGCGTTGGTTCTGTTCCCGTTCCTGAACATCGGAACAGCGTGGGCATTCGGAGTGGGACTGTGCATTACGCTCATTCTCGCCGGTGCAGCACTCGGTCCGGTGGGCGCCGTTCTGTCCGAGTTGTTCCACACCCGCTTCCGCTACACCGCCAGTGGGTTCAGTTACAGCGTCGCGCAGATCATCGGAGGCGCAATCCCGCCACTGATCGGTGCCGCGATCATTGCTGCAGCAGGGTCTTTCGTCTTCGGATTGTTCGTGACCGCGCTGTGCCTGATCGGTCTGGTCAGCGTCTGGTTGCTGAAAGAGACCGCGGACGAGGACTTGGGCGAAGTCGGTTCCACCGCTGCCGATATCGACGCCGCGTGACAACTGCTTTTCCATCGAGATTCGAATGAACGAGGAGCGATACGAGTGACGAGCAAAGAGAAGACCCGCCGGCCGCGCCGAGTGGTGGTAGGCACCGACGAGGACGGACGGTCGGCCGTTGTCGCCGACGACATAGCAACCCCGTCCACAGTCAGGCCCAATGGCGCTGCCCTCCATGAACTGTGGAGACAGAAGAGCTTTCCGGCACATGTCGACGACGACGGCACCAGTCACACCGAAATGGAGGTGACGGCTCCGGGGAGCGGCACCGTGGTGCGCAGGTACACCCTTCCCCCCGAGTCTGCGGAGGCGGGCGCAGGCGCTGCGCAGGGCCTGCACACTAGCGACTCACTGTTCGTCATCACCGTGATCTCGGGTCGAGTACGCATCGATCTGGAGGTCGACGGAGTGGACCTTGAGCCGGGAGAAAGCATCGTGCTTCCCGGCAGCATGCACGACATGCAAAACACGTCGAACGAGCCGGCCACGCTGGTCTACACGGCATTTCACCTGCAACAGCCATCCTGAGGGCTGTGGCTTACTGAACAGGGAAGAACTGCCCACCTTCAATCGGAGGTGGGCCGTTCTTCCCTGTCGTTTGCGTGGTTCGTCGAGTCGCCCACGTTCGGATCAACGATTTCCCGAATCACCCCGGCCGTCCGACCGTTCCACAGTCGCGACGAGAAGTCCCATTGCCTCGATATCTTTCCGACACAACATCTCACGACGTCTGTAACAGCGCGGCAGACGCGCGCCGATGTGTGGTGTGGCCGCGCTCGGTGACTTCGACGGGATGCTCGTTCCACTTACCGGCGACCTCGGCCTTGCGTATCAGACCGGCATCCTCCAGCCGTGCCATCGTGGCCAGCACGGAAGTGCGGTGTCGGCGGAGTCGACGGGCGAGTGCCCCTACCCCGTCGGGCCGGTTCGGCACAATTGATCCAGCGCTTCGTAGCCCGCCCAGCTGACGCCGTATCGGGCCAGCTCCTGCCGAGCCTCGACCGCGTCACTGTCGCGAGCCTCAACACCTCGGTCGGAACCGCGAACTCAGGTGTGTTCAGGGGATCTTCGGATTCGTATGGCGGGTGCGCTGCAGCCGGGTGTAGTTCAGTCATGCGCGTGTCCAGACCTCTCGTGTCAGCGTGGCCCCATGCGGATCGCACCGTCGAGTCGGATGGTCTCGCCGTTGAGCATCGGATTGTCGATGATGTGCAGTGCCAGCGCCGCGTACTCCGTTGCCTTGCCGAGCCGCGACGGGTGAGGCACCTGCTGGCCGAGCGATTTCTGCGCCTCTTCCGGAAGACCGGCCATCATGGGCGTTTCGAATATTCCGGGGGCAATGGTGACAACGCGAACCAGGCTGCGAGCGAGCTCACGTGCGATAGGCAGCGTCATGGCGGCGACCCCACCCTTCGAGGCAGCGTATGCCGCCTGTCCGATCTGACCGTCGAACGCCGCCACGGACGCCGTGTCGATCACGACCCCACGTTCACCATCGACAGGCTCGGTTCGAGCGATCTTTTCCGATGCCAGGCGCAGAACGTTGAAGGTTCCGATCAGATTGATGCGAACTACGCGTTCGAAGTCTTCAAGCGGAAGGGGACCCGATCGGCCCAGCACCTTCCCCGGCGTAGCAATACCCGCGCAGTTGACCACAACTCGAACATCGCCCAGGCTCTCGGCGAAGTCGACGGCTGCCGCCACCTCGTCTGTCGACGTCACGTCCGCGCCGACGAAGTGTGCACGATCACCGAGCTTCTCTGCAGCAGCGGCACCGTTCGACGACGGCAGATCGAGCAGTACAACGGTCGCGCCTCTCGTCACGAGTGCGTCGGCCGTTGCGTACCCGAGCCCAGACGCACCGCCGGTGACAACTGCGACTGCTCCTTCGATCTTCACGTGACCTCCTGAAAGTCGTTGGCGAGCGCGCTACTCGGCTCTGCCCGGCTTCACTATCGAGGACCCCAAGGGCTAATGTCAATTACCAGACAGGCCGGTCCCGGACAATATGCAGCGAGTCGAAGCACCGAATGCTGCGGCGCGGCCATGGGAGACAGGACGACATCTTGCGCAGCCGATCGGCATTCTCGAATGCACGCCTCGATTCCGATGACGCTTCCGAGGCTGCATCCAGCACTGCCTCTCTCGTCGTGGCCCTTCTCGGGTTCTTCGTCATCACCCTCGACGCGCTGGTCGTGATCGTTGCGCTGCCGCGTATCGCCGACGACGTCGGCGGAGGCATCACCGGGCTGCAATGGGTAGTGGACGGATACACCCTCATGTTCGCCGCTCTGCTTCTGTTCGCGGGCGCACTGTCAGATCGCATCGGCGCGCGACGCACCTACTGCCTGGGTTTGATCGTGTTCGTGCTGGCCTCGGCGGCCTGCGCATTCTCACCGGATCTCGCACTGCTCGTCGCCGGGAGGCTCTTTCAGGGCATCGGGGCGGCCCTGATCACGCCCAGTTCGTTGGCGCTGCTACGCGAAGCGTTCCCCGACTCCGCGAAAAGAGCACGTGCTATCGGCATCTGGGCCCTCGGTGGTGCAGTCGCTGCCGCCGCTGGACCGCTGCTCGGCGGCTCGATGAGCCTGGTGAGCTGGCGTCTGATATTCCTCGTCAACCTGCCCGTCGGCCTTCTGATGTTCGTACTACTCGCCAGGATCCCGAAGTCGGAGCGCCGCGTCGTCCCGTTTGACTGGGTTGGACAGGTCAGCGCACTTGCCGCGCTCGGCTCGCTCACCTACGGCGTCATCGAGGTCGGTGCAGCGGGTGTCGGCAGCCCGCGTGTCGTCGCTGCGGGAGCCGCGGCGGTAGTCGGCGCCCTGGTATTCCTCGCGGCACAGAAATACGGGCGACATCCGACGGTGCCGCTGGACATGTTCAGCTCACGGCCCGTCACCATCGCGATGTTCACTGGCTTCGCGTTCATGATCGGCTACTACGGCATGGTTTTTCTCTTCAGCCTGTACTACCAGCAGGGCCGCGGACTGTCGGTCCTAGAGACCGGAATGGCATTCATGCCGATGACGCTGCTGGTATCGATCATGAACGTAATCGCCGGCCGGGCGACTGCGCGATACGGCCCTCGCGTACCCATAGCGCTCGGGATGGCAATGATGGCTCTCGGCCTCGCTTCACTCTGTATCTGGGCGTCCGTGGCCCCGGTTGCGGTCTTGGCTCTCTTCATGGTTCCGGTGGGCCTCGGCGGGGCACTGGCCATGCCCGCGGTCACTGCCATGCTTTTCGACTCCGTACCCGCCGAGCGTGCAGGAACGGCGGGAGGTGTGCTGAACACCAGCAGGCAGATCGGCGGCGCTCTGGCCATCGGAATTTTCGGATCCCTTGTTGCACACCAGGGCCTCGACGTGGGGGTGCAGACCGGCCTGGGCGTGGCTGCGGCTGTAGCGGTGATCGCCACGGTCGCAGGTCTCGTGCTACGCAGACGAAAATCGGATGCCGTTACGACCGGGTAGCGGCCTTGTCTCGCCGAGTCGCACCGACGAACAGCTTGTTCAGGACCAGAGCGACGAACACCGCCGCGCAACCCAGCGCACCGATCCCCAGGGTCACGTTGACTGCCGTCGACGTGGGGCGAAGGTCCGGTGCGAGATGTGCGGCGAGGACAGCCCCGGATATCGCACTACCGAACGAGCCGCCCACTGTGCGCAGAACCTGATTGAAGCTCACCGCGCTTCCCAGCTCCGCGGCCGCGACGTTGGAGGCAATCAACGCAGGCATGGCGGCGTAGGTCATTCCGATCCCGACGCCGAACACCAGCATTCCGATCATGATCTGCCACAACTCGGCATGAGCGAGCCACAGCCCGAAAGCAGAAATCGCTACCGCGGCCGCGCCGACGAACAACAGGGTGGACATCTCGATGCGGTGAGCCAGGACGCGCACCAATCTGTTGGCGCCAAGACTGCCAGCCGACAGCGGAAGCATCACGAATCCTGCCCAGAACACAGGCAACGCAAGCCCGTATGCGGTGGACGACGGTGCCTGAGCGACCAGGCTCACTATGGACAACGTTACGTACATTGCCGCGCCGAGCCCGATCGCAGTGGCGTTTGCGAGCAATACATCGGCGTTGCGCAACACACCGAGATCGATGAGTGGGTTCGACACGCGCGTCTCGGCGACCGCCCACGCCCCCAGCATTATCCCAGCCCCAACGAACGACGCGATTGTCACGGGCGACGCCCAACCCCAGTTGGCACCCTCGCCGACCGCCAGGAGCAGGGCGGAGAGTCCGATCCCGAGAAATGTTGCTCCGACGAGATCGAACTTCGTAGTCTCCGCTCGATGGTCCGGTCCCGCAGGGACGATTTTCGCAACGCCGACCACAGCGGTCGCCAGAAATACCGCCGCGAAGATGAACGCGGATCGAAATCCGAACAGGCCCGACAGGATTCCGGTCAGCGGGTAGCCCAGTCCGAGCCCGGTGGACACGACCACCGAGATGCTCGAAATGCCGAATTGCACCTTGTCAGCGGCCACGTATCGCCGTGCAACGGCGATGGCCACCGGAACCATGCCATAGGCGAGCCCCTGCAGCGCACGGCCGACGAGGAAGATTGCGAAATTCGGGGCCGAAGCAGCCACCACCGAACCGACGAGAATGACCGCCAGCGCCGTCAGCAGTAGCCGTTTCTTGTGGGGCCCGTCGCTGAGACGACCCATGATGGGCGTCGCGACCGCACCCACGAGGAGGTTGACCGTGAGCATCCACTGCGCGGTGCTGACCGATACGTGCATCTCTTCCGAAATGGTGGGAACCAACAGCATTCCCAGTGAGCTCACAATTGCGCCCGTCAGCGTGGCGTACACCAGCACAGGGAGAAGTGCAGATTGTCGTTTCGTTTCGGAACGCGCGCCGGTCATCGGTTCGATTGCCGTTCGTGTCGTTCGACGGTTCGGAAGACTGCTGGACGCTTAGCAACGAACGCGTCGACACCCTCGATGCCGTCGGGACTCACTGCCGCAGCGCTGATCGCATCCGCCTCGGCGTCGAGATGTTCGGACAGAGACCGGTCGGGCGAGTGCGCCAGAAGTCTGCGGATTCCGTGATATGTCGAACTCGGTCCCGTGGTGAGCGATTGCGCGACACGCATCGCCTCCGCATAGACCTCACCGAGCGGGACAAGCCTACTGAGCAACCCCAATTTCACAGCTTCGTCGGCGCCAAGCACGGAGTCGGTCAACAGTATTTCCCTCGCTCGCGCCACACCCACTATGCGCGGTAGCAGCCAGGACATTCCACCGTCGGGGGTGAATCCGATCGACGGATAGGCCGGTCGCAACTTGGTCGAGGCGTCGCCGAGCGCAACATCGGCGTGCAGCGCGATGCTCATTCCCGCGCCCGCTGCCCATCCGTGTACGGCAGCGACCACCGGTACCGGTGACGCCACGACCGCCCGAACGAAGGCATGCAGGTCGCGGGCCATCTCGGCGACGAAGGCGCCTCGATTCGGCGCAGTAGCGAATCCTCTGACGTCCCCTCCGGAACAAAAATTCGCACCGTCGCCGACGAGCACGACGGCTCTCACCGTAGGGTCGAGCCGGTTCAGTGCCGCCGTTCCCGCCTCGATTGCTCTTGGCGACAACGACGTTCCGTTTGCAGCGGTCGAGATGGCGATCCGCACCACCGTGCCCTCGACCCGAACGTGCTGGTGAGCAGACGTCACTGCACAGCGGCCCGCGAAGGCACGCGAAGAATCAACGCGTCACCTTGTCCGCCGCCGCCGCACAGCGCGGCAGCGCCCGTTCCACCGCCGCGACGCTTCAGTTCGAGAGCGAGGTGAAGTGCGATTCGGGCACCGGACATCCCGATCGGGTGGCCCAGAGCGATTGCTCCCCCGTTCACATTCACCACGGCGGGGTCGATACCCATCGCCCGGGTGGACGCGATCCCGACCGCGGCGAACGCTTCGTTGATCTCGACCAGGTCGAGATCCCCTGTCGTGATGTCCGCTTTCTTGCAGGCCTGCTCGATGGCGCCTGACGGCTGGAGTTGCAATCCGGAGTCGGGCCCGGACACCATTCCGTGCTCGCCGATCTCGGCGAGCCACGTCAACCCTTCCGCTTCGGCGCGCGCCTTGCTCATCACCACGAGTGCACACGCACCGTCATTGATGCTCGACGCGTTTCCTGCAGTCACCGAACCGCCTTCGCGGAACGCGCCGCGCAACGCGGCAAGACTCGCTTCCGTGGTGTCCGCGCGTATCCCCTCGTCCCGGGTGACGATCGTCGTTTTTCCTCGTCTGCCGGGAACCTCGACCGGGACGACCTCGTCGTCGAAGATGCCGTTCTCCCAAGCGGCCGCGGCCAACCGATGCGACCGGGCGGCGAACGAATCCTGGTCACTACGCGAGATCACGTCGTGGTCGTTGCCGATTTCGGTCAGCAAGCCCATCGGTTGATCGGTGAAAGCGTCGTGCAATCCATCGAACGCCATGTGATCGACGAGGGTGACATCGCCGTATTTGTAGCCGTTGCGCGAGCCCGGCAGCATATGTGGGGCCTGGCTCATCGACTCCATGCCACCAGCGACGACGACATCGAACGATCCCGATCGAATGAACTGATCCGCCAATATGATCGATTCGATCCCGGACAGGCACACCTTGTTGATGTTCAGAGCCGGTACCGACATCGGGATGCCGGCCTTCGCCGCAGCCTGACGCGCGGGCATCTGGCCCGCCCCCGCAGTCAATACCTGCCCCATGATGACGTACTCGACGCGTTCGGGTTGTACACCCGCCTTCTCGAGAGCTGCCGAGATCGCGATGGCGCCAAGCTCCACACCGGACAAGCCGGCCAGACCACCCTGGAGTTTTCCGACAGGGGTTCGGGCACCGGCGACAATGACGGAAGTTATACTCATAGAAACCTTTCGATGACGGTAGCGTAGGTCCCACGGGTCTACGACTGGTTGTCTTCCTCGCCGAACACCGACCGCGCGACGGCACATGCCGACATGGCCCGGGGCCAACCGGCGTAGAAGGCCAGGTGCGTGAACGCTTCTTCGACCTCTGCCTCTGTCACACCGTTCGTTTTCGCCAACGCTAGGTGCCCGCGCAGTTGTTCGGTGTTGCCACCAGCCACAAGTGCGGCGACGGTGATCAGACTTCGATCTCGACGCGAGAGTTCCGGCCTTGCCCACACGTCGGCGAACAACACCTCGTCGGTCAGATGTGCCAGTGTGGGCGCGTAATTGCCCAGCGCTTTCTGCGCCATGGTCGGTTCTGGTCGGTCGGTCATGCGGGCGTTCCTGTCTGTTGCACGGTCTGATTGGATTTCACGGACGGCCGAACGGGTGGAACGGTCAGGTCGAAACAGTCGGGATGGTGAACCGAGTCGAAGTATCGACGCACTAACGGGTCGTGCCCGGGAACGACCCAACTGTCCGCCCGTGCGTCGAGGGCTCGGAGCGAGTCGTATGTCGAGTACACCTGCTCGATGTCGTTGAACAGGTTGTACGGTCTGTCCAGGTCGAGTTCCTCATAGGAGTGCACGGCGTCCGAGGCGAGGATGACCTGTCCCGACCCCGCCGAAACCTCGGTCACCAACAGCCCGGGCGTGTGTCCGCCCATCGGCGTCACCGTCACGCCGGGCAGCAGTTCGTGCGGACCGTCGACCAGCGTCAGCCGCCCGGCTGCATTCAATTCCTGGACGGCGTCCAACGCCGCTCTCGGCAATGCCCATTCGAAGATCGCCCGGTTCGCACGTGGGCCTGTCCAGAAGTCGAACTCGGCTCGGCCCATCGTGAACTCGGCGTTGGGAAAGAGCAGAAGGTTGCCGACGTGATCGAAGTGCATGTGCGAAATGACGACGTGATCGACCTGGTCGGCGGAAATTCCCAGCGACTCGAGCAGACGCAACGGGTGATTGTCCATCGCGCGCCCCTTGTCCAGGCCGGCGTTCTCGTCGAAACCGCAGTCCACCAAAATGATTCGGCCGTGACCGCGGATCAGCCAGAAGAAGTAGTCGATACGTACTTCCTCGTTGGGTTCCTGGTACGCATCGAACCGGAAAAATTCTGTGGCCTTGTCACCCTCACGGCTGGCGTACCGAAGCGCGTAGGCCTCGTAGGTCGGCCGGTCGGAGTCGACGTGGGTCACGTTCAGACACCCGAGGTGACAGTGCTGCGTCCCTGCTCCGCGCGCACATCCGCAATGATCTTTTGCACACGCTCACGAAGCGACGGGAACTCGAACCCGAACTCCTTGCGGAGCCGTGAGTTGTCGATGAGGTAGTTGGTGCAGTCGGCTTTGCCGCCGACCTCGTTCTCGAACGAGATACCGGCGCCGGGTACGAACTCCTTGACCAATTCCGCCAATTCGCCCAAGCTCGTTGCAGTGCCGCCCGTGTTGTAGACGTCGTGCTCCGGCTTGGCGGTAAGGGTGATCTTCGCGAAGATGTCGGCCACGTCGTCCACGTGAATGGGCGAACGCATCGCGTCCGCGTACTTGAACGACACCGGCCGTCCCAGCGCCGGTCCGGTGATGATCTGCACGTGGTCGACCGAACCGAAGACCTTGTCGTGGCCGGACACGTTGGCCGGGCGCACGGCGGTGATGTTCATGCCGTGCTTTTCGCGGTAGTCCTTGGCCTGCCACTCGTTGAAGATCTTGTGGGTGGCGTACTGGTAACCGATGCCGTAGAGATGATCCTCCTCGGTCACGAATCGCTCACCGAAGTACGTCTGCTTGCCGTTGACCGCCAACGAGCTACCGAAGACGACGTGCTCGACGTCCGCCAGTCGCGACGCTTCGAAGCAGTTGTCCATGCCGACGACGTTCAATTGCTGCGCGACATGCGGGGCATGGTCGCTACCGAGCATGTACGCAAGGTTGACCACTCGCGTCGGGCGAACCGACAGCATGCTGGCCACGACGTCGTCGAATCGGCGTAGATCGCCCCGGATGAAACGGACCTGCGGCGCAAGTTCCTCGAATCCGGGCGGCGGCGGCGCGATGTCCATGCCGACGACCTCTTCCCCCTGACTCGCCAACAGGCTCGTCAACCGACGTCCGATGAACCCGTTGCTGCCGAGAATGAGGGTCGTCACATTCGATCCTTCCGATTTGGCGGCCATGAGGTGTCATGTCGCACTGAGTTCTCTGTCGAAAATGTGTTCCGCGTCACCGCGCTCCGGATGCGCTCACGCCGACACTCGGCGTGAGGCGGTCGGGCCGCACCGGCCGTTCCGGGCAACCGCGGCCCATCCACCGCATCAGGCTATGACCTCCATCACTTGATTGTCAAGCCCCTGACAGGTAGCGGGATCGTTCGGGGTAACTTGTACGGCCACTGACATACTATGTGCTCCATGACACGGTCGATCGGAACTTCTGCACGCGAACCGCTTTGAGCGAGCCGAAACCGCTCGAACGCGTGCTCACCAGCCGAACCGTACGCACCATGCGAAGGGCCCTCCATGACAACAACCACGGCCGCCGAGAAACCGCCCATCTCGTCCTCCGAACGTGCCCGGGTCGTCAGTTCGACGTTCATCGGAACCGTCACCGAGTGGTTCGATTTCTACATCTACGGAATCGCTGCGGCACTGTACTTCCCAGCGATCTTCTTTCAGAACATGTCCCCCACTATGGCCACCGTCGCATCGTTCGGAACCCTCGCCGGAGGATTCTTGGCGCGCCCGATCGGCGGCATCATCGGTGGACACTTCGGAGACAAGTACGGACGCAAGAAGGTTCTCATCGTCAGCATGATGACGATGGGTCTGGCCACCGCCGTGGTCGGCGTTCTCCCCGGCTACGCCACCATCGGCTTCTGGGCTCCGTTGATACTCGTCGTCGTCCGAGTCATTCAGGGCCTCGGAGCAGGCGCCGAGTGGGGCGGCGGCATGCTGATGCTCGTCGAAACGTTCGGCACCCGCCGTAGAGGATTCTGGGGAAGCGTCGGAGTGATGGGCGTTTCGGCCGGTGGAGTCCTCGCGACCGCCGTGTTCGCCGTGGTCACGCGCGCCTCGGACGAGCAGCAAGAATGGCTGTGGCGCGTGCCGTTCCTGGCGTCGATGATCCTCGTGCTCGTCGGACTGTGGATTCGGGTCGGCGTCTCGGAAACTCCCGCGTTCAAGCACGCACTCGAAAGTGCGCCCTCGGAACCGACGAAGCTTCCACTCGTCGAGGTGGTCCGGAACCACGGCAAGAGCCTGCTCATCGCAATCTGCCTCGGTGCCTCCCACACCGTGGCGTACCAAATCTTCGTCACCTTCTCCAACGGCTACGCGAAGCTTGTCGACGTGCCGGTCGATACCCTGCTGGACTACGAATTCGTCATGGGCGCCATCGGCTTCTTCCTGGTTCCGTTGTTCGGATTCCTCTCCGACTACGTCGGTCGACGCCCACTGATGATCCTCGGTGCCGCCTGGGTCGTGCCCTCGGTGTACTTCCTGTTCCACTTCATGCAGCAGGGGAACATGCCGATGATCTTCCTGTTCCTCATCCTGTCGATGTGCGGACACTCGATGATGTACGGCGCGTTCAGTGCACTGCTGGCAGAATTGTTCACCACACGCACTCGCTACACCGGCGCTTCCATGGGTTATCAGATCGGCGGAGCGATCAGCGGTCTGGCTCCCATGGCCGCCACGTTCATGCTCGCCGGAAACGCAGGGCGCGTCGCGTATGTTCCGCTCATCGTCCTCACCACCAGTGTTCTGGGAATCATTGCCGCACTTGCGGCCCGCGAGGGCAAGGGCAAGGAGCTGCCCAGCTGAGATCCCGCTTCGATCGAAGTGTAGTCATCCCGCCGCAGCGCGGCGGTGAACGAACTGCCGCGCCGCGGCAACAGAAAGGACCCGTCCATGTCGACTCGCGCAACACTCGCCGTGCTTCCGTTGGGAAGCAAGACTTTGAAACTCGAGGAAGCCCTGTTGAGGCCGCGGCCGCACGAGGTCGTGGTGCAGCAGACCGCATCGGGGGTCTGCCACAGCCAGCTCGACCAGATCGAGAACCCGTCTCGCTTCGGCGCTCCCGCTGCGTCCCGTCCGGTGATCATGGGACACGAGTCGGTGGGAACGATCGTGGATGTCGGAACCGCGGTCACCGAGTTCGAAATCGGTGAACGCGTACTCGTGACCTGGGTGCCGCGTACTCGCACACTCGACAGGCTGCCCCTTTCGTCCGAAGTGCCACTGCTCGACGGCCGCGTCGCCGTCACACACAACGTATTCGCCTGGGGTACACATACGGTCGTGGACGAGCTCTACGTCTGCCGTGCGCCGGAGGGAACTCCCGACGACGTCGGCGCCGTCGTGGGGTGCGCAGTCATGACGGGCGCCGGTGCAGTCACGAACACCGCCGCCGTGAAACCGGGTGACAGTGCGGTGGTATGGGGATGCGGTGGCGTCGGTCTCTCGGCTATCGCCGCTGCGAGTATCTCCGGGGCCAAGCCGGTCATCGCGGTGGATGTCGACGATGCGAAGCTGGCGCAGGCTCGTGAATTCGGGGCGTCCCATACCGTCAATGTGCGTCACGAGGATGCGGTTGCGCGGATACACGAACTCACCAAGACCCAGTACACAAGTGGTGCGGACTTCGTGTTCGACTGCATTGCGAAGCCCGAAACCATCCGCTCGGGCCTGGCATCCGTCCGGTCGTCCCACGTCACGCGCACCCCTGGCGGCAGCGTCGTGCTGGTCGGTGTACCCACCCAGGAAGTGAGCCTCGAGGGATTGGACCTGGTTGCGAACGAGAAGCGGTTGATCGGCTGCAAGGGCGGCAATTCGGTGCCCGAGGTCGACTTCGACCGCCTGGTCGGCTGGCACCGGGACGGCACGCTGAACCTCGACACGCTCGTCACGGCGAGATACAGCCTCGACCAGATCAACGACGCCGTGGACGACCTTCAGCAGGGCAAGATCGTCGGTAGGGGCATTCTGGTCCTCTGAGCGACCACGTTACTTCCGACAACCCGGTTTTCGCCAATGAGTCCGCCGCACCGAAGGTCGGTGCGGCGGCTTGTCGTCGGATTTCGTTGTCGCCGAATGTATTTTCTGCTACTCGGTGGATACCGTGTAACTCAACGCAAGCCGGCCACCGTCCGGGTAAACCACCTGACCGGTCATGTACGAACCGTCGTCGCCGGCAAGGAACGCCACGACCGCGGCCACCTCGGAAGGCTCACCGACCCGTCGCAACGGCGTACGCGCGAGCACCTGACGCCGAACCTCCGGCTGCTCGCGGTGAATCGCGTTGGCGGTTTCCGTGCCGATCGTGCCGGGAGCCACCGCGTTGACCCTGATCCCGTTGTCTGCGAGCGCGATCGCCACAGAACGCGTCAGCGCGGAGATCGCACCCTTGGAAGCGGAATACAGAACCAGGTTCGGCGCACCTTGCGCGGCGGTGATCGACGACATGTTCACGATCGATCCGGCGACCTTCGCGTCGATCATAGTGCGGGACACTGCGCGAGTGAACCCCACCATCCCGCGGACGTTGACCGAGAAGATCGTGTCGAACGCTTCGTCGTCGCTTTCCTCCAGCGTGGTGGGTGTGATGACGGCGGCATTGTTGACGAGAACGTGAATCGGTCCCAGTTCGTCGACGATCCCTCGCACGGCAGTGTCGATCTCGGCAGTGCGGGACACGTCGACCTTCACGAACGAAGCATTCAACCCCTTGTCCTGCAGCGCCTTCGCAGCGGCAGTACCGGTTACCTCGTCGATATCCACCACCACGACGTGTGCACCCTCGGTTGCGAGACGCTCTGCGACAGCGAAACCGATGCCCCCCGCCGCGCCTGTCACCACAGCCGTTTTTCCGTCGAACCGCATCGAAAATCCCTCTCGTTCTGTCGCCACGTCTACGTCCACCTGCGCTTGCACGCTCACTTAGGCGCGAAAGTGCTTGCGTCGATGACGAATCGGTACCGAACGTCTCCTGACAGGACTCGCTCGTACGCCTGGTCGATTTCGTCGGCACTCACCGTCTCGATCTCCGCGGCGATACCGTTGCTTCCGCAGAAGTCCAGCATCTCCTGAGTCTGCACAATGCCGCCGATCAGCGACCCTGCAATCGACCGTTGCTTCGAGATCAACGAGAAAGCGTTCAACGACAGCGGTTTCGTGGGCGGTCCGATGATGACGAGGGTGCCGCCCACATCGAGCAGACCGAGGTACGCGTCGTAGTCGAGATTGACGGGAACCGTGCAGATGATCAGGTCGAACGACGATGCGAGAGTGGCGAACTGCGCCTGGTCGGAAGTGGCGACGTACTCGTCGGCTCCCAACCTCAGGCCGTCGTCTCGCTTGTCGAGCGAAATGTCCAACACCGTGGTGCGCGCACCGAATGCTTTGGACATCTGCACGGCGATGTGGCCGAGTCCGCCGAATCCCACGATGGCGACGCGTGAACCGGTGGTGACGCCGTACCGACGCATCGGGGTGTAGACGGTGACTCCGGCGCACAGCAGCGGCGCGGCCTTGTCCAGCGGCAAGGCGTCAGGGATACGAACCACGAAATTCGCGTCGACCACGATGCGGTCGGCGTAACCGCCGCGGGTCGGATTGCCTGCGCGGTCCAGGCCGTTGGCAGTCTTGACGTCGCCTTCGACGCAGTGCTGTTCCTGACCGTTCAGGCAGTGCGCGCACTTCCCACACGAGCCGATCATGCACCCCACACCGACCCGGTCGCCGGCTGCGTACTCGGTGACGTCGGATCCCACGGCGGCAACGGTGCCAGCGATTTCGTGACCCGGAACCAGCGGAAAGTGTGTGCGTCCGTAGTCGTCGTGGGCGTGGTGGATGTCGGAATGGCAGATGCCCGAGTGCAAGATGTCGATGAGCACATCGCGCTTGCCTACATCTCTGCGCTCGATAGGGGTTGCTTTGAACGGTTCGTGAGCTCCGTAGGTGGCTCGCGCATTGACAGTGATCATGTGTTTCCTCTTCGCTGGAGGCCGCGAATCGCAGGCAATGACCCAGCCCTTCGGTTCGCCGATGCGAAACCTGGAAACGACTCGGTTCGGGACGACCGATCGGACTGTGTGCCACACCACACTAGCCGGAACACCTGCATATTGTCAATGACAAGACAATCGGGTTGGAACTACTACTTTGCTACCGCATCCGCATCGGTCTGATGGGCGCCGGATCCGACTACTAGCTTGGACAGCAGATGGGTCAGCTGCTGGCGCTCGTGCTCGCTCAGTGCCGAGAAATAACCGGCTTCGGTGTCATTCTGCGCGGGAATCATTCGCTCGACGAACTCGCGTCCTTCGTCGGTGATGGACACCGGCGCCAGCCGTCGGTCGTAACTCGAACCCCGCTCGCGGGAGATGAGACCGTCACGTTCGAGCGTCGTCAACACACCCGATACGGCCTGCCGACTGAAACCCGACAGACGCGATATGTCGCGTGCCTCGATCGGATCGAAAATCCAAATCATCGTCAACGCCCGAACGGCAGCTGACGAACGGTTCGTTTCGTTGAAGATCTCGGATTCTTCACGTTGAACGAGAACGTTGGCAGCGCGCTTCAGGTTCGTTGCGAGCCGCAGGGCAGACTCGTCGAGGTGCGGATAGTGGTCCGTCACCACGGAGGCGATGACGTCCTCCAGATCACGCGAATGCACGTTTCGGGCCTGATGCCGTTGACGAGTCAAGTCCCCACTCCATATCTGCCCGCCCCCTTGAGTGGGCCTAGGCTTGCTCTAGACAGTCAAGTGTAGGACAGATCACATGGGCTTTGCTCATCAGCGCGCCGAGACGAGCGAACAAATCACTCCGTCAGTGCCTTGCCTGCCATTTCTTTGGCCGGGACCAACGCCACGATGCCGAGGACGCCGGTGACCACCAGAGTGATCGGTACCCAGCCCACGTTCGGCGCACCACCCGACGCTTTCAGGATTGCAGTCGCACCGAGTGGCGCGAGTCCAGCGAGTGCACCGCATATCTGATAACCCATCGAAACACCGGTGTATCGAGTTCGGGTGTCGAAGTGCTCTGCGAGAAACGCCGCCAGCGGTCCGTATGCCATGCAGTGGCCGACTTCGCACAACACCAGGGCAAGGAGAATCATGCTCTGGTTCTGACCGTTGATTTGAGAGAACAAGAAGTACACCGCGGGGATCATCAGGATGATGCCGGCAGCCATGAGCGGCTTGCGTCCGACTCGGTCGGACAGATAACCGAACATCGGCGTCATCGCCAGCGCCATGAAACCGATGATCGTCTGCGAGTTGAGGAGGTGGCTGACATTGCCGTCCACCGCACGGGTGTAGGCAGTCCCGAACGTCACGTAGATCTGGTACGGGAGACTGGCCGCCGTCGCTACCACGACAACGATCAGCAACATGCCCTTGTACCGACGCATCATGTCGACGAACGGTGCCGCTGATTCCACTCGCTTTGCAATCGAGGCCTTGAACGCGGGGGTCTCGGATACTCCCAGCCTGATCCAAAGGCCGACTCCCACAAGAAGCGCCGACGCAATGAAGGGGACACGCCACAGGTACTCCTGCTGCTCCGCCGGGAACCGAGTGATTATCGCGAAAGTGAGTGTCGCGAAGACTCCGCCCGCGAACACCCCGGTGTTTCCGAGGCTCGCCCAGAACCCGCGACGGCGACTGTCGAAGTGTTCTGTGATCATGAGGACGCTGCCGCCGTATTCGGCACCCGCGCCGATGCCCTGCAAGAGCCTGGCAATGATGAGAAGCACGGCCGCCCACACACCCCAGATGTCGTACCCGGGCAGGAGCCCCACCACGACGGTGCTGCCTCCCATCAGAACCATACTTGCGACCAGCACCTTCTTTCGTCCATAGCGGTCCCCTATGTGCCCCCCTATCAACCCGCCTACCGGACGAATCAAGAACCCGCCCGCCAGCGTGCCGAACGATGCCAGTGTCCCGACGAGCTGAGAATCGCTAGGAAAGAAGATGGTCGGAAAGAACAGCGCCGCCGAGATGCCGTAGATATAGAAATCGAACCACTCGACCGTGTTGCCGAGCAGCGACGAAACAATGATCCTGCGACGCTCGCCGCGTGAAGTTCGCGGCGCGGTGGCAACTGCTGCTGAAATGTTGTTGGACATGGTCCCTCACATGAATGAGATGTTCGAGCGGCAGTCGACGTGATCGCCGGCCGGCTGATGTAGCAAGATGCACTTCGCCTACGGGCAATTGTGATCTGCGCGACAAGCGTAGGACCGCCGTTCCATCATTGTCAATACCAGGACAGACCCCTCCTTGACCATTGACAAAGATCAACGGTGTGATGTGTCCTTGAACAGGCCCGAGACTGTGCCCCCGGTGACGGAACAGGCACGTCGACCGGCACCGAGTCCGGCCGGACCAGCGCGAGCGCGACGCCGTTCTCGAACACAGGTCTCCGCTCGACACAACGATCGCCATCACCGCCGCAACGGAGGACAGCCCGTGTCGAATCTGAATCGCATGCTCGATGACGCAGTGGAACAGCAGGATGTGCCATTCGTCGTAGCGATGGTTGCGAACTCCGAAGGCACTGTGTGGCAGGGCCAGTCTGGATACGCAAACCCGTCCCACCGCGCCGGCCCGCGAACAGTGTTCAAACTCTTGTCGATGACGAAGGCCATCGGAAGCTTGGCGGCAATGATTCTCGTTGACCGCGGCACATTGACGTTGGACACCGAGGTAGCGTCGGTCCTGCCGGAGTTCGACGAATTACGAGTACTCGAGTCGATCGGTGTCGGCTCACCCGAATTTCGACCTGCACGCCGACGCGCAACACTGCGTCATCTCCTCACGCATACGTCCGGGCTTTCCACGAAGACATTCGACCGCAAACACCGGATGTGGGAAGAAACCACCGGGGCACCGAACGTGCACACGGGAACCCTCGCATCCATGCGCTATCCGTTGATGTTCGATCCGGGTGAGGGGTTCACCTACGGGATCGGGATCGATTGGGTCGGCCTGCTGGTCGAGCGCATCGACGGGCGTCCCATCGACCAGTTCTGCCGACACGAGATATTCGGCCCCTTGGAAATGCACGACACATGCTTCGAGTTGAATCCTCGCGATCAGCTGGCGGACCTACGGATACGAACCGCACATGAGGATTTCGCGGATTGCGCGTTCGCGTCGCCCATTTCGAACCCCGAGGTGTACAGCATGGGGCACGCCGTGTTCAGCACCGCCCCTGACTACCTTCGATTCCTGCGAATGATCCTGGGCAAGGGTGAACTGGACGGTCGGCGAGTAATCAGTGCGCGCTCGGTTCACGAGATGACGACCAACCAGATCGGCGACATGTCCGTACCCGTGCTCGAATCGACGTCGCGCGATGTCTCGGCGGATGTCGAGTTCTTCCCCGGGACTCGCAAGACGTTCACGGCCGGTTTCATGCGCACTGAGACCGACGTCCCGACCATGCGCCGCGCCGGGTCCCTGAGTTGGGCCGGGGCCGCCAACACACACTTTTGGATCGACCCCGTCAGTGACCTTGCCGCGGTGTTCATGACGCAGACATTCCCGTTCTGCGAACCACGATTCATGGACCGGTACGCGGCATTCGAACGTGCCGTCTATCGGCTGTTCGCACCCGAGTGGAGCTGAAGAACCGCCTTCTCGACGGAGACGACAACGGGGGCCCTTCACCGATGCCCCCTCTGGGACAACAGAAAAGGACCCCCGTAGGTAATAGGGTCAGACGCGGCGGAACAGCGCCGCCAGAGCCTGTCCACCACCGATGCACATCGTAACGATGCCCAGTTCACC
The DNA here is from genome assembly GCF_042671975.1 of Rhodococcus sp. NPDC127593. Lineage (NCBI taxonomy): Bacteria > Bacillati > Actinomycetota > Actinomycetes > Mycobacteriales > Nocardiaceae > Rhodococcus > Rhodococcus sp. NPDC127593. Next base: position 35,276 of record NZ_JBHXWI010000050.1, read on the forward strand.
GTCGGTCCGCTTCAGATGCTTGGCAACACGCAGCGTCAGGTTGGCGCCGGTAGCACCCACCGGGTGACCGAGTGCGATAGCACCGCCATAGGGGTTCACCTTCTCCGGATCGAGCTTTGCATCGCGGATGATCGCGAAGGCCTGGGCGGCGAAGGCCTCGTTCACTTCGAAGATGTCGATGTCGCTCGGCGACAGGCCTGTCTTCTCGAACAACGCCTGTAGCGCCAGAACCGGGGTGTACCCCATGAGCTCGGGTTCCATGGCCGCGGTCGTCACGGCCTCGAGGCTCACAAGCGGGCTCAGACCGTGTTCGCGGGCGTACGACTCGCCGGTCACGACCACTGCGGCCGCACCGTCGTTGATGCCCGAGGAGTTGCCCGGCGTGACCGTGCCCGAGTCCTTGAACACCGTGGGCAGGCCCGCAAGCATTTCCAGGGTCGTATCGGCACGCGGGTGTTCGTCCTCGGTGATCGTCTTCGGACGCCGTCCGCCGATCTCGAAGGGAACGATCTCTTCGGTGAACGCAGCCTTGGCCGCCGCGCTCGCTGCCCGCTGCTGCGACTGCAGGGCGAATTCGTCCTGCTCCTCGCGGGTGACGCCGTACTTGCTGGCGACATTTTCAGCAGTGATGCCCATGTGCACGTGGCTCCACGGATCGGTGAGCATCATCAGCGTGCCGTCCTGCAACGCAACATCTCCGAGGCGCCGACGCGAGCGATCGCTGTAGTCGTAGAACGGCATCCGCGTCATCGACTCGTCGCCGCCTGCAACGATGACATCGCCGCTGCCCCAACGGATCTGCTGTGCCGCAGACCAGATGGCCTGCAGTCCACTTCCGCACAACCGGTTGACGTTGAAAGCCGGGGTCGACTTGGGCAAGCCTGCTGCGAGTGCGACACGACGAGCGTTGAACGCATCCGGTCCGACGCCACCGACCTGGCCCATGATGACCTCGTCGACAGCGGCCGGAGCAACGCCGGAACGCTCCAGCGCCTCGGTCACCACGTGCCCGCCCAGTTCGTGCGCAGGAACGTCCTTGTATACGCCCGAGAATTTACCGATCGGCGTACGAGCGCCGTCGATGACTACAACTTTTTCGTTTTCCATATCAATTCCTTGGTTCGAAGACGTGTTGCCATGGCTTGCGTATCGGGACTATCGGCCGACCCAACGCGGAGCGCGTTTTTCGGTGAACGCGGTGACTCCCTCGACGGAGTCGGACGACGATCGGACGACGTTCTTGGCCTCGGTCGTGCCGACCCAGTTCTCCTTGTCCGCGTGCGCGTACAGCGCTTCGACGGCATGGAGCGTTTCACGGATGGCGATCGGCGCCTGCGCCACGATGACCTCGGCCAGCGACACCGCCTCCTCCAAAGCGTGTTCGGGCTCCACCACCTTGTTGACCAAACCGAGCTCGTAAGCTCGCTGCGCACCGAGCCGAGCACCGGCGAGCAGCATCTCCCTGGCAACGTTCAGTGGCAGGGCCCGAGGGCCACGGAACAGACCACCGCATTCCGCGACCAGCCCGAGTCCGACCTCGGGAAACGAGAACGTGGCAGTCGTGGACGCCACGATCATCGTCGCGGACAACGCGATCTCGAACCCTCCACCTGCAGCCACGCCTTCGACTGCGGCAATGATCGGTTTGGTCAGCCGACGACCGGCGATGCCGTACGGTCCCCCGCGCTTCGTCGGGGTACCCGCCGAAGCGACGATGTCCGTTCCTGCGCAGAAGAACTTCGGTCCGCCGGTGAGAACTCCGACGAGTGCCGAATCGTCGTCCTCGAACTCGTTGAGCGCCGCATCGAGTGCCTCGGTGGTCACGGCGTCGAATGCGTTTCGCTTCGCCGGTCGATCGATCGTGAAGATCGAGATCGGGCCGCGCTTTTCGACTGTGACGGTCATACCACTACCTCGGACTTCCTCGACTCGGCGAGCTGGCTGAAGAAGGTCAACGCAGCCGGATTCGACACCGCCGCGAGATCTGCAACATCTCGCACCGCCGATCCCGCCAGAATCCGCTTCACCGGCACTTCGAGCTTCTTACCGGACAGCGTCCGCGGCACTCCGTCGATCTGGTAGATCATGTCCGGAATGTGGCGCGGTGACAGCTTGGTTCGGAGCGCATCGGCCACAACCGACCGCATGTCGTCGTCGACGCTCCTACCCGCAGCTGGAACGATGAACAGGATCAACTCGCCGACATCGCCTCCGGCCGAATCGAGATGCACGATCAGACTGTCCGCGACATCGTCCAGTTCTTCGACCACACGGTAGAACTCGGACGTCCCGAAACGGACGCCGCCCCTGTTGAGAGTGGCGTCGCTGCGGCCACTGATGACGCAGTGCCCGTCCGCTGCGACGGTGATCCAGTCACCATGGCGCCAGATACCGTCCCAGTGCTCGAAGTACGCGGCCCGGTACTTCACACCGCTGTCGTCGCCCCAGAATCCAACGGGCATCGACGGTATCGGTGCTGTCACGACCATTTCACCGACCTCGTCGGTGAGACTCTTACCGTCCGCCGACCACGCCTCGACGCTGACCGCGAGCTGCCTGCACGCGATCTGGCCGGAGCGCACCGGCAGGACCGGCGCACTTCCGACGAAAGAGGTGCAGACGTCGGTGCCGCCGGACGTGGAATTCACCCGGATGTTCGGCCCGAGTTCGTCGTACAACCACTCGAAACCCTCTTCGGGCAACGGCGCACCGGTGGAACCGATCTCACGAATCTTCGACAGATCACCCAACTGGCTCGGATTCATTCCGGCCTTGCGGCACTGCATCAGGAACGGGGCCGAGACACCGAAGTACGTCACGCCCAGATCGATTGCGGTGTACCAGAGATCTCCGAGTTCGCGACTCCCGGGGTTTCCGTCGTACATCACGACGGTGGACCCGACGAGCAGATTCGACACCATGAGATTCCACATCACCCACCCGGTCGTCGAATACCAGAAGTACGTGTCTTTCGGGCTCAGATCGTGCTGCAGACCCTGCAACTTCAGCATCTCCAGGGTGACGCCTCCGTGTCCGTGCACGATCGCCTTGGGCAGACCGGTGGTCCCGGAGGAGAACAGGATCCACAGGGGATGGTCGAAACCGGCACGGTCGAACACCAGCGGTGTCGAACCATCCGAAAGGAAGTCGCTCCAGGCAATCATCGGCCGGGCGACCTCGCGGCCCGGGTCCAAGTACGGCAACATGACCGTTCGGTCCTGCAAGCCGAGAGCGTCGACTATTTCGGCGACGTGCCCGGTCCTGTCGATGTCGCGCTCGCCGTAAACGTAACCGTCGACCGCAACGAGCACCTTCGGCTGGATCTGTGACCACCGGTCGATGACGTTGGTGACGCCGAACTCCGGCGGGCACGCGGTGTAGATGGCGCCGAGACTTGCGCACGCCAGCATCAAGACGAGAGCCTCGGGAATGTTGGGGATGTAGGCGGCCACCCGGTCGTTCTTCACGACACCGAGCCGCACGAGGCCGGCCCGAGCCCGCCCCACCTGATCGCGAAGCTCCGCTGCAGTGACCGCGAGGTCATGGCGGGTCTGCGAACGGGCGCGTACGACGACGTCGTCCTCACCGCGGCCGGCCAAGCGCAGCATCGCTTCGGCGTAATTGATCTCGACATCGGGGAACCAGGTCGCGAAAGGCATCGTCGAGTCCGTCAGCACCCGCTCGCGTGAACCGGAGCTCGGCACGTCGTAGAAGTCCCACAGCGTCGACCAGAAACCGTTCAAATCCTCGACAGACCAAGACCACAACTCGTCGTAGCTGTCGAACCGACGACCGGTGCGCTCACTCGCAAGCGAGGCGAACCGGCCCATTTGCGTTGTCTCCCATACATCGGCGGGAGGCTCCCACAACGTGCGCGCCATCAGCTGGTTCCGTCTTTCTTTTGGGCGTCGTCCTCGGCGGGCACGAACACCGGCAGCGGCCAGCCGTCGGCCGTGCGAATGTCCAATTGCATCGGCATGTCGACGATCGGGTCGGACCCGCGCAGGTCGAGGGGTGCGATCATCCGCGGCCCCTCGTCGAGTTCGATTACTGCTACCTGGTAGGGCAGCTTGTCCTCGAAGTACGGGTGGTAGGCGATGTGGTAGGTCACCCAGGAGACGAGGCGGGCCGAGCCGGACGCCGCCACCCACTCCCAATCCGGTGACAGCGATACCGGGTCCTCGGTTCGAGGTGGCATCCATGCGTTGACGGCACTCTTCTGAAAGACGAGTTCGCCAGCGCGTAATGCGTCGAAGAAGTGCTGTTCCAGCTCGTCGAGATCGGGAACGGGAAGCGCAGCCTGCGTCGTCACGTCGTCCTCCGTTGTGTCCTGGCTCATCGACCGAGGATGAGCGTCGAGTGTGTTGTCATGGTGCCGCCCTGGGTACCGACGATTGCCTTGTCTGCGTCCTTCACCTGCGACGTCGACTCACCGCGAAGCTGACGTACTGCTTCGATGACCAACTGCATGCCGGGCATACCGGTCTCGGAGAGCAGCCCGCCACTGGTGTTGGTCGGAAGGGCACCACCCAGTTCGAGTGCACCCTGCTCGACGAATTTGCCGCCCTCACCGGGCTTGCAGAATCCGTAGTCCTCGAGCATCGTTAGAACGGTGATCGTGAAGCAGTCGTAGAGCTGCGCAACATCGATGTCGGAGGGCTTGAGTCCGGACATCGCGTAGGCCGTTTCGGCCGATTGCTTTGCGGCGGTGGACGTCAGCACCGGGCGCTGCTCGACCTCCCACGACGTCTGTCCCTGGCCGAAACCGAGGATGGAGACGGCGTTGTCGATCCCGAGCGATTTCGCCCGTTCTGCACTCATGACCACGACTGCGGCTCCGCCGTCCGAGATCAGGCAGCAGTCGTCACGGTGCAGAGGTTCCACGATCCAGCGTGCGGCCTGATGGTCCTCGATTGTGATGGGCTTGCGCAGCTGCGCACGCGGATTCGCGGCACCGTGCTTACGCATCGCGACGGCAATGGCGCCCAACTGTTCGCTGGTGGTGCCGTACTCCGCCATGTGCCGTTGCGCGATCATCGCGTATCCGGACGGTACGCCGAACCAGCCGTACAACCCGTTGATGCCCTTGGGCTTTCGGTAGGCCTGCGGCGTTCCCGACCGCGGATTGTCCGCGAAGCACACCAGGGCGACGTCGCACTGGCCTGCGTCGATCGCCATCGCAGCCATAGCGATCATGCTGCCGTTGGCCGCTCCGCCCTGATCCCAGACACCGCCGACGCGAGGCATGATGCCCATCGCCTCGGCAAGCTTCTGACCGTAGAACGACTCGATCAACGATGTCGGGCACTTGACGAAAAGACCGTCGACCATATCTTTTTCGATTCCGGCATCGGCGAGAGCGTTCCTGGCCGCTTCGATGTTCATCGACACCGTCGAGCGGCCCGGCAATTTGCCGAACGCAGTGTGGCCCACACCTGCGATCACTGACTTCCCGCGCATCAGATAGCTCCGTCCACTTCGAGTTCATTCAAGTATTCGTCCGAATATCCGAGCAGTTCGCTCAGCACTTCGCGTGAGTGCTGGCCGAGCCTCGGACTCGGTGAGAGGTCGTCGGGTGTTCCGTAGCCGAATCGCATCGGGTTGCTGACCGCAGTGATGGGACCGAGTTCGGGGTGATCCATCTCGCGCAGCATGCCGCGGTGCCAAAGATTGGGATCGGCAACAACTTCGGGAAGTTCTTTCACCGGCGAGCAGGGAACACGCGCGGTGAGCAACAATTCCTCGATCTCCGCTCGGTACAACGTCGCGCTCCAGTCGGCCACGATCTTGTCGACCTCGTCCATCAGGTCGACGCGGCCCTTGAGCGTGGTGAAGCGATCGTCGCTCGCGAGTGCGTCGCCGCCGATGATGGTTGCGAGCGACTTCCAGTGCGCGTCCGTCACACAGAGGATTGCGATGTAACCGTCGCGTGCCTCGAATGTGTTGTACGGAGCTTCCGCGTTGCCGGAGTGGCGGTTCCCCGTGCGCCACGCCTCTTGGTTCGGGGCCCCACTGAACAGCAGACCCAGCGCCGACATCAATGACGGGAACGTCGATTCCTGCATGGTGACCTCGACGACGTCGCCCTCACCCGTGATCGATCGCTGGTACAGGGCCGAGACGATGGCACCGTACAGGTGCACGCCCGCCATGAAGTCCGCGATCGCCGGGCCGGCTTTGACAGGTGGCCGATCCGGGAAGCCCGTCGTGCTCATGACGCCGGTCATGGCCTGAACGGTCAAGTCCATCGCGGGGAGGTTCCGATACGGACCCTCTTGTCCGTATCCGGATGCCCGACCGTAGACCAGACGGGGGTTGAGGTCGCGAAGGACCTTCTCCCCCAGCCCGAGTCGATCCATCACCCCGGGAGCGTAATTCTCGAGTACCACGTCCGCCTTCTCGGCGAGGCCGAGAAAGGCGTCGCGGCCCGAGTCCTTCTTCAGGTCGAGCTTGAGGCCACGCTTGTTCGCGTTCAGAACCGCGAACGGGTAGGCGCCTCCGCCCACCGCACCGCGGCGGCGGAGGTTTTCACCTCCGGGAGGCTCGACCTTCACGACGTCGGCGCCTGCGGACGCCAGCAGGAATCCTGCGTAACCGCCTGCATAGATCTGGCCGAGATCGAGCACTCGTACTCCGGCAAGCGGCCTACCCATGTCGGTCATGTCATTCTCCTCTGAAAGCTGGTGGGCGACGCTCGGCGAACGCGTCCGGCCCTTCTTTTGCATCCCAGGTCGTCTTGAGGACCTTCGTCATTGCTTGTTCCATGCGCAGGCCTGTCGCGAGATCCATATCGCGCGAACGCAGGGCGAGTTCCTTGGACACCTGGACTGCGAGAGGCGCGTTTTTGGCAATGCGCGACGCGTAGTCGTGTGCTTCTTCCATCAACTTGTCCGCGGTCACGACCTTGTTGACCAGGCCCCAACGCTCTGCTTCGGTCGCAGTGATCGGATCGCCCGTGAGCAGCAGATCCATCGCAACTGCCTTGGGGAGGTTCTCCATCACTCGCTGGGTGCCGCCGTTACCGGCGAAGATTCCGCGCTTGACCTCGGTCAGACCGAAGGTCGCATGCTCGCTGGCGACGCGAAGATCGGTGGCGAACAACAGTGTCATACCCCCACCGAGGCAGTAACCGTTGACCGCTGCGATGACCGGCTTCCACACTTCCAGCCCTCGGTTGAGTAACTGGTCCTGCTGTGTCATCCAGAAATCGGCAGGCTCTTCCTCGGCCTGGAGGAAACTCTTGATGTCGGCTCCGACGGTGAACGACTTGTCACCGGCGCCGGTCACGATGGCGACGCGCACATTCTTGTCGTCACGGACCCGAGTCCAGGCGTCGGACAGATCGCTGTACGCCGCCTTGTCCATAGCGTTGAGACGCTCGGGACGGTTGATGACAATCGTTGCGACGCCCTCGGAATCGAGGTCGAATTCGATACTCATCGCTTCTCCTTGCCGATCAGGTCGCGAGCGATCACCATGCGATGGACCTCGGACGGTCCTTCACCGATCCGCTTGATTCGCATCTCGCGGTACCAACGCTCGGTAGGCATCTCCTTGGCGACACCGAGGCCACCGAGAATCTGAACGGCGCGGTCGACGATGCGACCCGCTGCCTCTGTGGCATGCACCTTGGCGATCGAGGCGTCGATCTTGAAGTCCTGGCCGAGGTCGGCCTTCCATGCTGCCTGGTAGGTGAGCATTCGCGAGGCCCGCAGCTCGATCTCCGAGTCGGCGAGCATCCACTGAATGGCCTGCTTGTCCGCCAGACGGCTGTTGAACGTCTCGCGATTCTTGGCGTGCTCGACGGCGAGGTCGAGTGCCGCCTGGGCGACACCGATGACAGCGGCCGCGTACGTGACGCGGTTGTTGACCAGCCACCGCTGAGCGAGTTCGAAGCCACGACCGGGCTCACCGAGCATGTTCTCGGCAGGAACGCGCACATCTTCGAAGTTCAGCTCGTAGGGCGACCACGAACGAATGACGGGAATCTCGCTCATCGTCAGGCCCGGGGTGTCGGACTCCACGATGAAGCAGCTGATCGCGCGGCTGCCCTTCTCGTCACTGGTGCGGGCGAACACGATTCCCCAGTCCGACTGACCGGCCTTCGAGATCCAGGTCTTCGCGCCGTTGATGATCCAGTCGGACCCGTCCTGACGCGCCCTGGTACGAATCGCGCGAGCGGGGTCTGCGCCGCCCGAGGGCTCGGAGATCGCGACGAAGGTGTGCGATCCCTTCTCGATCGTCGGCAATGCCCACTGCTTGATCTGATCGTCGTTGCCGTCGAAGATCACGTTGGGCGGATCCCACCCGAACGTTCCTGCGGCCGGGACGTAGGCACCCATCCGGCACTGCGACGCCTGCTCGGCGACAACCACCTGCGACAGCAGGTTCAGTCCCGCGCCGCCGTACTCGGTGGGTGATTCGATGCACCACAGACCCGCCTGCTTTGCGCGCTTCTGCAACCGCTCGAGGTCGTCGGGAAGCAACTCGTAGGCATCCGTATCGACCTTGTCCTCGGCGGGACGCACCTCGTTCTTCATGAACGACGCGACGACGGACCGCAGGTCTTGCAGCTGCTCCGGTAACTCCCATGCGCCGAACGAGTCGGCGTCCGATCGGGTTACTCCTGTCGACACTTGTCTACTCCCTAATTCTTCGGTCCTGGGACCGTCGCTCGACGGTCGGAGGTTGGTGCATGGTCCGAGGCGACCAGTCGAGCGAGCAGCTCGACCAGTGTTCTGAGTTCGTCGTCGCCGAGAGCGCGGAAGAATCCCTGGTGAACCTCGTTCTGAGGCATCAGATATTTCTCCACGAACTCTTGACCGGCCGACGTGACGGTGATCGGCATCAACCGCTTGTCTCCCTCGGTCTCGTACTCGCGTTGCACGAGTGCGTCGCGCTCGAGCGTGGCAAGACATCCGGAGACCGCTTGACGTGTGACACCGGACAGCCGCGCGAGGTCCTTCGCCTCGATCGGGCCGAAGGCCCACACCATCGTCAGCACTCGCAACGACGCCGAGGTCCGTCCGGTGACCGACTGGAGAATCCGGCCCTCACGCTGGTTCAGAACGACGGAGGCGCGCTTGAGGTTGATCGATGCACGGAGAGCAAGTTCGTCGATATCGGCTTGCTTGTCGATGACCGCGGAGGCCAGCAGACTTTCCAGGTCACCGGGCACAATTGCCGGCTTGCGCTCTGCTGCTCGGCCGTTCACCGACATTGCGTCTTCCTCTCGCCTTCGTTGCCGTACTCGAGACGGCATGACCTTCGCGACTACTGCTGTCTACTGTGGCTCACGCCATAGGTTTGTGTCAAGTCCTTGACAGTCTTGTTGTTGACTTGCCCTCGGCCCGGCCCGGAAGTCGGTAACTACACCCGAACGGTCAGATCCACACAATCTTCGTCGACGGCTTTGAATCGCGTCATGACCTGGCGATCGTGTCCCGCAACGATCGACACGTCCGGGTGCGATGCCAGCTCGTTGAGGTAGACGAAGCCCTTGTACATGCCCTCGAGGTCCGTGAAGACCCAGTACGGCCGGTCCCGTTCCAACTCCTCGTACAGGTGAATAGCGTCGGAAGCCACGACGACGGTCCCCGTCGGTGTCGTCACCTCGGTGATCATCGAACCCGCCGTGTGCCCGCGAATGGGGGTGGCCTTGATACCCGGCAGAATCTCCTCCTGGCCGTCCACGAGGTGAACGCGGCCCTGTGCGTGCAGGTCCACCACCAACTGGACCTCCGCACCCTCGGCATGTCGGGCCAGGTGAATCCGGTCCGCGAAAGGCCCTGTCCAGAAGGCAAATTCCTCTTTGGCAACGAAGAACGTCGCGCTGGGAAAGAGGTCGACGTTGCCGATGTGATCGAAGTGCATGTGCGAGATCACCACATGATCCACGTCTTCCGGTGTCACGCCGAAGCGTCCGAGCAACTCGACCGGAGTGTGATCCTGGAAGTAGCCACGCACCGGGGTGCGGACGTCGTCGTATCCGCAGTCGACGAGAATCACTCGGTCGTCGTTGCGAATCAGCCAGAAGTAGAAATCCATCGGCACTTGTTCGTCGGGCTCACCGAAGATTGCGAAGTCGTGAAACTTGCCGGCCTTGTTGGTTTCGATCGAGGCGTAGCGAAGCGCGTACGCCTCGTACTGCGCTGGAACGGACATGAGGCTCCTGTCGTTGCGTGGTTCGGTATCGAGATCAGTTTCGGTAGTCCGCAGGCGGTCCGTCGAGGATCACTGTCTTGGTCTCCAAGTACTGACGCAGACCCTCGGTGCCACCCTCACGTCCGACTCCGGACTGCTTGAAGCCACCGAACGCGATACCGAAGTCCATCCGCAGCGCGTTGTGTCCTACTGTGCCGGAACGCATTTCACGGGCAACGGCACGGGCACGGTCGACGTCCTCGGTGAACACGGACGCGTTGAGCCCGAAGATCGTATCGTTGGCGATTCGTACGGCGTCGGCTTCGTCGGTGGCGGGGATGACGCTGAGGACCGGACCGAAGATCTCCTCGCGGGCGATCGTGTGGCTGTTGTCGACGTCTGCGAACACGGTCGGCTCGACGTAATAGCCGCGGTCCAGGTGAGCGGGTCGCCCTCCCCCGGTGACCAACCTGGCGCCCTCGGACTTGCCCTTCGCGATGTAGCCCTCGACCCGGGCGCGCTGACGCTCGCTGACGAGTGGACCCATCTGCGTATCGGCGTGGTACGGATCGCCCACCACCACTCCGGCGAAGGAGGATGCGAGGCTTTCGACCAGTTCGTCGTAGCGCGACCGGACGACGACGATGCGCGTCAGCGACGAGCACACCTGGCCGGCCAGCATGCACTCCGCGGCCGCGAGGGTGGCGCCCGCTGTGGCGATGTCGGCGTCGTCGAGTACGACGGCAGCGGACTTTCCACCGAGCTCGAGGCTGTACCTACCGATACGGTCGCCGAGCAGCGACGCGATGCGTCGTCCGGCCACGGTGGAACCAGTGAACGAGATCTTGTCGACGCGAGGATCGGTCACGAGCATCTCGGACACTTCCCGGTCGGCAGCGACGACGTTGAGGACGCCTGCGGGAAGTCCGATCTCCTCGGCGATCTCTGCTGCCATGAGACCCTCGGCCGGAGCCTCGGGTGACGACTTCAGGATGATGGTGCAGCCGGAGATCAACGCGGGTGCGATCTTGTGGCTGATAGACCCGACCGGACCGTTCCACGGAATGATGGCACCGACGACGCCCACGGGTTCACGAACCAGGAGCCCGAATTCGCCGCCCGCGGTGGGTTGAACCTGCTCTTCGAAGGGGAAGGTGTCGGCGAGAGAACCGTAGTACTCGTATTCGAGCGCCGCGCGCTCGGTGAATCGTCCGGCGAGCGAGTCGAGAGCGCCTGCCTCGCGAGGGTAGAAGTGCCGGATGCTGTCGACACGCGCACGCCACGCGTTCGCGAATGCACGCAAGTACTCGGCGCGAGCTGCGTGTGTCATCCGCGGCCAGGGTCCGTCGTCGAATGCGGTGCGCGCGGCTGCAATTGCTCGATCCATATCGGCAGGCTGCGCCTCTGCGACGGAAAGGCACAGTTCACCCGTCGTCGAATCCATGACGTCGATGGTCGACGAGCTCGATGCCGCCACCCATTCACCGCCGATGAAGAACCGATCCGCATGTCGCAGAGTCGGCGTCGTGATATCGATCGAGGTCATAGTGGTTCCTTCTCTAGACGATCCGAGGTGATCGACGGACTGCAGCTGCGCGCCACGTCACAGACGTTCACCGTTCGAGTGTGCTCCAGGTTACATAACGTGTCAATACCTTGTCTGTCCAGTCCTTGACAGTGATTGGCCGGCGGCCATACTGTCGATCGACTCGGATGTGGTTTCCGCCACGCACGGCCATGGGCCGATACTGGCGGCATCCTGCACGACGATGTGCCCGACGCAGCAGAAGAGAAGGAAACGCCGATGACGGATTCGCGGTACGCCTCGTTCACCACCTTGAAAGTTGCCGTCGAAGGACGGGTGGTCACCGCGACGGTCGACAACCCTCCCCTGAACATGATCACCCTCGGACTGCTGGACGACCTGGACCGGTTCACCCGTGAAGCGGCCGAGGATCCCGACACCGTCGTGGTGGTGATCAAGAGCGCCGACCCCGACATCTTCATCACGCACAACGAGTTCGCAAACCTCTACAAGCTTCAGCCGCAAGAACTTCCGAAGTCCGCCGACGAGGTGGAGCTGAACCGCATGCACCACATCTGCGAGCGACTGCGCACCATGGACAAGGTGACGATTGCACAGGTCGAGGGGCGCGCCGCAGGCGGCGGCGCGGCGATCGTCATGGCGTGCGACATGAAGTTCGGCGCGCTCGGAAAGGCCGTGTTCAACACGATGTCCGTTCCGCTGGGCGCCGTGCCCGGAGGAGGCGCATCGCAGTACATGCCTCGTCTCATCGGCCGATCCCGCGCCCTCGAGCTCATCCTGGGGGGATTGGATCTCGACGCCGCCACCGCCGAACGCTGGGGATACCTGAACCGGGCGCTGGCTCCCGAGGACATCGACGCGTTCGTCGCCTCGACGGCGGCGCGTATCGCGTCCTGCCCACCCGACGCGGTCCGCCTCACGAAAGAGGCGGTCACCATGTCCGACGGACCCATCGAGCAAGGACTGCGCGAGGAGAACTACCGGTTCCGCTTGTTGATGGCGTCGGAAGAATCGCTCACCGCGATTCGTACCTTCCTCGAGGTCGGCGGAGAAACACGCGACGGTGAAACACGCATGGAAGCGCTTCTCGGCGACGTCCTCGCCCACGAAAACTGATATCGATTGCAAGCGAAGGGTATTGACATGGCCAGACTAGAAGGCAAGATCGCATTCGTCACTGGTGCCGGCGGAGGAATCGGTCGGGCGATCTGCGAGCGCTTCCTCGCCGAGGGCGCCTCGCTGGCCGCTACGGACATCGACCTCGCAGCCGCACAGGAGTCGATCTCGAGTGCAGCCGAGGGCAAGGCCATTGCGCTCCGCTGCGACGCAGGCGACAGCGACAGCGTCCGCGAGCAGATCGAAGCGACAGTGAAAGCCTTCGGCTCGCTCAACGTCCTGTGCAACGTCGCAGGCGGATCGTCGAGCCGCGACGCCATCGTCACCGAAGCGCCAGAGGAGGAGTTCTGGCGCGTCATCAGACTGGATCTGTTCGGACCGTTCGTCTCCTGCAAGCACGGCCTTCCCAAATTGATCGAGGCGGGCGGCGGATCGGTCATCAACATGACGTCGATGGGTGCGCTCATGGCGCTGCCGGATCGCGATTGCTACACCTCGGCCAAGGGAGGCGTCGCCGCTCTGACGCGCTCGATGGCGGCCGGGTACGCGGAGCACGGCATCCGTGTCAACGCGATCGCACCGGGCATGACGCTGACCCCGCGGGTTCAGGGCCGTGCGCGAGACCCGAAGGTGCAGGCTCTGTCCGACCGGCACCTGCTGGGTCCCGCATCCCCGGTCGACATCGCGCACATGGCCGTTTACTTGGCGTCCGAAGAATCCCGAGTCGTCACCGGACAGGTGTTGTCCGTGGACAGCGGCGTCACCATTCACTGACAGCGACTGAACAAAGAACTGCCGCAACACCCGAAGGTGTTGCGGCAGTTGTTGTTTTATCTGGTCCGAGGACCGAGGTCAGTCGCCGACCTTGAGGACTACGCGACCGGTGACATCGTTCGCCAGCAGTTCCTTGACGGCGTCGTGCACCTCGGTCAGGGGGCGGGTGTTGTAGATGGCACCGAGGTCCGCCGGACGCAGATCGGTGGCCATCCGCTCCCACACGCGAACGCGAAGCGCTTCGTCGAAGTGTGCACTGGTGACGCCGAGAATGTTGACGCCGCGCAGGATGAACGGAATGACTGTCGTGGACAGTGTGTTTCCGGCTGCGTTACCGAACGAGGCGATGCTGCCGCCTGGCTTGGTCGTCGCGAGCAGCCACGCCAGCGGTTGCCCACCGACGGCGTCGACGGCGCCCGCCCACCGAGCGGTTTCCAGCGGCCGGATCTTCGTGGTGTCGGGACGATCCTCCACCGAGGAGGCGCCCATCTTCTTCAGGATGTCGTGCGTCTCCGGACTCCCGGAGATCGCAACGACCTCGTGACCGAGTCCGGCGAGCATGGCGACGGCCAGCAAGCCCGAGCCGCCACTGGCTCCGGTCACGGCAACCGGGCCCTGTCCCGGAGCCAGACCACTCTGCTCGAGACGGTGTACGGCAATCGCGGCCGTCAGTCCCGCAGTACCGAAGGCCATTGCTTCTTCGGTCGTCATCGAATCCTCGAGATGGATCGGCCAGTCGCCGGGAACCCGGAGGTACTCGGCCCATCCGCCGTCGTGCTGCTCCGACAGTCCGTAGCCGGTGACGACGACGCGGTCGCCAGGCTTGTGGCGCGGGTCCGCGGACTCGACGACGACACCTGCGGCGTCGATTCCCAGCGTCAAGGGGAAGCGGCGCACGACGCGGCCGACGCCGGTAGCGGCCAGCGCGTCCTTGTAGTTCAGACCGGAGTACTCGACCTTGATGAGTACGTCACCCGGCGAGCTTTCGTCTTCGAGCGAACCGTCGACCCACTGCACGTCGGCCCCGGTCTCCTTGTCTTCGCCGAACGAACGCAACGAGCGCCCTTGTCCCTCATTCGCCACAGTATTTCCCTTCGTCGAATTTCACACCGGCGCCTGATGAGTCTCGGCGTAACCGGCCCTGTCGATCATGCTGTCCGCACCAACAAGCATTCGGATGTCAGCGGCCGCCATAATCGCGTCCGCCTGTGCGCTGGTCGTCGAATCGGTATGCGCGCACATCACCTCGGTGACGCTGCCCGTCGAACAACCGATGCACCTCTATATAACGTGTTCTGCGACACTTTGTCAAGCACTTGACAGTCCAGGACGCGCGATTGCCCGCCCCAGAATCGGTCAGCTTGCGGGTTCCTGGGGAAACACGGTGGTGACGATTTCCGCGACCTCCCCGTGGGGATTTCGCCATGCATGCTTGCTGCCCGGCAGTACGAAGCAGTCCCCGCGTTGGAGTTCCACCTCCCCCGTTTCGAGCACGAGGTGCGCGGTACCGGCGATCACAGTGGCCACGTAGACCACATCCGACGCCACCAGCTCGAGGTCGGTGGACGTCGTTTCCGGTGGAATCGTGAACAGTCGAACCGACAAACCGGCCTGCGGAAGATCAGAATCGACCTCACCCACCCGTCGACCGTCATCGCCGATACGTGCCGGCACCACCTCTTGCCGCCAAATTTACTGAATCACAGCGCCGTTGGGTCTAACGGTCCGTTCCTCGGTCTGCTCGTTGGACACGACGGCGGACTTACCGTCCGCATCCTGACCCAGCATTACTCGGCGCAGCGCGCCGGGTTCCGACTGATTACCCATCGATCACCCTTCTGCTTGTGATGCTGATCGACATCGGGTCTCGATCAGCGAACGAAGACAAGGGACGCTGCGGAATCGAACCCGCAGCGCCCCTTGCCGGACGATCATGAAACACGCCGTCGCGGATCAGACGGTGAGGTCGTTACCCCTGGTCTCCTTGAGGAGCAGGATGCACACCAGGCTCACGAGACAGAAAGCGGCGAGAACCACGCCGAAGGCGAAGCCACCATATGCCGCGGTGACGGCAGCCGCGATCAGCGGCGGAATTGCTCCACCGATCATGTTGCCCAAGTTGTAGCTCAACCCGGCGGCGGTGTAGCGGTACCGGGTCTGGAACAGCTCGGACATGTAGGCGCCGAGCGGCCCGCAGGCGACGCCCGAGATGAACATCGTGACAAAGACGCCGACGCCGAATGCAGTGCGACCACCCAGATCGAGCAGCGGGAACAGTACCAGCGACCAGGCGACGGCGAGCGATGCTCCGACAATGATGACCGGGCGACGACCGATCCGGTCGGACCAGATAGCGGCGAGCACGATGCCTGCGGTGATGGCGGCGCCTGCGATACAACCCATGGCGAGCACGAAGTTCGTCTGCAGATCCAGTTCCCTGCGTCCGTAGTTCATCAGGTACGACGAGCCGATGTAAGTGAAGGACGGCACACAGATGACCATGCCTGCGGCGAGGAACAGCTCTCGCGGCTGACTCTTGAGGGCCTCGAGGAACGGAAGCTTCGTAACACCTTCGCGCTTGACCTGCGTCCGGAACACCGGAGTCTCTTCGATCTTCAGCCGGATGAACAGTCCGAGTGCGACCAACAGGAGGCTGCCGATGAACGGGATCCGCCATCCGAAGCTCACGAACTGTTCTTCGCTCATCGACAGCCCGGTGACGAGGAATGTCAGGTTGCCGAGCGTCAATGCGATGCCGCCACCGAGGGACGGCGCCATGCTCCAGAAACCACGTTTGCCCACCGGGGCGTTTTCGGACGTGAACAGCGCGGCTCCCGCCCATTCACCGCCGGCGGCCAAGCCCTGCAGAATTCGCAGGAGTACCAACAGAATCGGCGCGGCAACACCGATCGTGGCCGCGGTCGGCATCAGACCAACGAGAACCGTCGCGATTCCCATCACGAGCAGCGTGGTGATGAGGGTTTTCTTACGGCCGAGCTTGTCGCCGAAGTGTCCGAACAAGATGGCACCCAGAGGCCGGAAGAAGAAGGCAACGCCGAGTGTCGCGAAGGATGCGACGGTTCCGGCGGCAGCACCGAGCGCCGGGAAGAAAACCTGCGGGAACACCAGCGCCGCAGCGGTGCCGTAGATGAAGAAGTCGTAGAACTCGATCGTGGTGCCTGCGACGCTCGCGATCGAGATCTTGCGCATCGCAGCCGGGTCTGCATGCGCGACGGCAACCCCGTGGCCCCCGGGTGGGGCCTCGTCGATGAGGTTTTCGTTCGAACTGGACATGTGGTTCTCCTGTGGTGTCTGCGGTGCTCAGGGCAGCCGGAGCGCATCTGTCGGCCATCGTGGCGACGCGCCTCGCATCAGACGGTCGATGTGCCTGTCATTACAGTATGACGCGCATCACCATGCTGTCAACTTCCTGACAGGTAACCTCCTGACAACAGCGTGTGTTGCGTCTGACCTGCGTCGATCCCCCCTTCTCGGCCGTCTGCCTACCTGCTCTTCCGCTGACTCGCGGCGTAGGCCGACACAGCGACCAACATGATCACCCCGTAGATGACCTGGCGAGCAGGATCGGGGATGCCGAGCAGTGGTGCGATGTTGTCGAGCAGCGACAGCAGGAATGCACCGAGCAACGCGCCGGCAAACGATCCACGGCCACCGCTGAGAACGGCGCCGCCCAGGAAGCAGGCCGCGAAGCACGGCAGTGCGAAACTGGCACCGACCGCGTTGGAACCGACGCCCGCTTGCGAGGCAAGGAAGATGCCTCCCACGACTGCGCCTCCCGCGCAGAACATCAGTGCCCCGGCCTTTATCTTCGAGACCTGAACACCGACACGCGCGCTCGACTCGGCGTTGAACCCCACTGCGCGAATGGCCAGTCCGGACGGCGACCGATGTAGCCACACCTCGAGCAGCACGACGATCACGACGACGACGATGAACGCTGTCGGTACAAAACCGATTCCGAGACTGAAGATCTCTGCCAGCTCGGGCGCGATGAGCCCGGCCGGTTCCGGTCGCAGTACCACGGCGATACCTTGCACGATTCCCAGCGTCGCGATCGTTGCCACGATTGCGTTGACCTTCAACACCCCGACGACGATGGCATTGAACCCGCCCACCAGAACAGCGACGAGAACGAACATCACGAGGCTGAGCAGAAGAGAACTGGGACCGAACTGGGTCAACGTCATCGATGCAACGACCACCGTGAGACTCATCGTCGAGCCGACCGATATGTCGAAACCGCCCGGCAGCAAGGCGAATTGTTGTCCAATCGCAACACAGGTCAGCGGTAGGCACAGCAGCAGAAGGTTGGACAGGTTTTCACCCGTCCAGAAGATGGGAGATTGGAACCCTGCATACAGAGCGACCACAGCGATGAAGAACACAAGAGCAACGATCGACACACTCGACGTCGTCCGCGCTCGCAACCGCGAGAAGAAGGACCCCGATGTGGGACCGCTTTCTTGATCCTTGTCCACATCGACCGCACCGACGAATCCCCGGACGATGTCCGCCTCGGAGATCGTTCCCATCAATTCTTCGACGACCGCGCCCCGCGACATCACGTAGACGCGGTCGCACAGACCCGCGAGCTCGGAAGAATCCGACGAGTTGACCAGGACGCCGATTCCACTCTCGGCAGCCTCGCTCAGCATGTCGTAGATGTCCACGCGTGCACGTGCGTCGACACCCTGAGTGGGCTCGTCGACCACGAGAACTTTGGGGCGACGCAGTGCTGGGCGTGCGAGGATCGCCTTCTGCTGATTTCCGCCGGACAGGGCGCCGATCGGTTGATGCGGCGATGCCGCCACGATTCCCAAGCTGCTCGACACACGCGCGAACGCCGCCTGCAGCCGTTTGGCGGTCGCCAGACCGGCGGGGCCGGACTCGGCACCGTACTGCGCCGTGCTGTTGTCCATGACGGACAAAGCCCCGAACATGGACTCCCCCGCCCGGTCTCCACTCTGGAAGCTGATTCCGGACTGCAGGGCGCTCGACGGGTTGTCGGTCTTCACCGCGGCGCCATCGATCTCGACCGACCCGCCTCGACGCCCGACACCGATCAAACCCCGCAGGAATGCTCGCTGGCCGTTACCCTCCGCACCCGCGACACCGACGATCTCACCGGCAGCAACGGAGATCGACACCGGCCCGAAACCGTCACCGGTGAGGTTGTCCACCTTCAACGACGTCGGGCCGTTCGAGACACGGTTGCGGGTGGGGAACTCGAGATCGGTGGGGGCTCCCACCATGAGCTCGACGATCCGGTCGACGTCCCAGTCCTTGGTGTCGTGCGTTCCCTGAATCTCCCCGTCGCGGATGACCGTGAGCCGATAGACCAACCGCCGGACCTCTTCGAGTCGGTGGCTCACGTAAACGATGGCCACCCCCTCGTCGCGAGTACGGCGAATGAGGTCTTCGAGCTTGGACGCGAATCGCATGTCCAACGCTGCGGTCGGTTCGTCGAGCATCAGAACCGCGGGCTTGTGGCACATCGCTCTGGCGACCTCGAGCAGCTGACGCGCACCCGGACCGAGCGCCTGTACCTTGTCCGTCGGCCCGAAGGGTAGATCGAAATCCGACAGAAGTGCCGAAACATCATCGGGGCGACGCAAACCCAACGCGGTGAACGACAGCGCCACATTGTCGGCCACGGACAGCTCGGTGACCAACGACGTATCCTGATACGCCGTCATCAATCCGAGCCGCCGCGCCCGCCCGGTGCCTCTGCCGCGGAGCTCGGACCCCCCGATGGTCACCGTTCCCGAGTCCGGAACCAACACGCCCGAGGCGACCTTGATGAGAGTCGACTTACCCGAGCCGTTCTCCCCGACGAGAGCGTGGACTTCACCGGGTCGGGTGTCGAAGTGCACATCACCGAGCGCACGTACACCCGGAAACGTCTTGGTGACGTTCTGCAGAACCACAGCCCCGTCGAGTACCGACGTCGACGTGGCCGTGTTCTCTCTGGCCGTCGTGCTCACGTGCGGTTCCTTCCGTTCATTGCTGTCACTCGTGACATCGAAGCCGGGGTTACGATCATCAGCCCGCAGCCAATGCGGTGGTCATTTGCTCGACTGAGAGCAGTCCGCCGACCGGTGCGTTGGCAGGGGTGCCTTCCACATTCAGCGGTAGCACACTGTCCACCGTCACGACGGGCTGCGCGACGGTCACGGCGGACGAGACATCCTGTCCCGCCAGCGACTTCAGTGCTGCAGTGACGCCGATGCGTCCGTACCAGACCTGACTGTTCACCAGGTAGCCCTGTGGGTTCAGGTTCGCAGCCTTGGCATCCTCGAACGTGTTGAGCCAGGCGTAGTTCACCGCACCCCCACTGAGAACCCAGGGCGGGGTGATTCGCTGGTCGATGTACGGCTTGACGAAGTCTTCCGGCGAGTAGTCGTAGGCGATAGCGGCCGGATTACGACCCGATGCGATGAGAGCACTCGCGGCCTGCGCGGTCCCCTGCGGAGTCCACTCGGTCAGACCACTTTCTGCTTGCGTCCAACCGCGGCCGGTCAGCGCGCTGTCGAGGCACGGCTGCCAGACCGCTGCGTTCGGGTTGCCGGCGATACCGGTGTATATGGCGTAGCTATGTCCGTCGGTGACGTTGTCGGCCAACTGATTTCCGGCATCGCCCCAGGCGCCGCACAGATCGGGCTCGAACACGGACGTGACAAGTTCCGACACGTTCTCGGGGACGGGGTTTCCGGCCTCGATGACCGCGATTCCTGCCTGCTGGGCCTGCTGCAGTGCGGGCACGATGGAAGCCGCGTAGTTGGAGTTGATGACGATGGCGTCGACCCGCTGCGCAATGAGACTGCGCAGGTTGGCGTTGACCGCGCTCACACTGTTGTTGGCGTTGCTGTAGATGATCGTCTTCACGGCCGGATAGGCGATGGCCTGCGCAGTGAATTCGGCTCGGTAGATGTTTCGGTACGCGTTGGTGGTGTCGTTGGCGAACGCGACCGTCAACGATCCCCGTCCCGTGTCGCAGGAAGTCTGCGCCAGGCACGTCGTCAGCAGATCCTGCTGCTCCGGAGTAGGCGGCACGGCTGCGACCTCCAGTGTCTCGCGAACCGTCGGATCGAGGGATTCCGGATCGACGTCTGCTAGAAATGCATTCCGGATCGTAGTGGCCAACTGCTCGGGCGTCGCGGTCGCCGACGGACCGTCTGCTGCGCTGGCGTCGGCTCCGCTCTCGGCCGCGCTCGAACCGGTCGTGCTCGAGCATGCAACGAGTGAGCCGCACGCGACTGCCACCGCAAGCACCGCGGCAACCCGGCGGGGGGATACGAATCTCGGACGGGTGATGGTTGTCACCATGATCGGTTCTCCTGTGTGTCTGGGTCTGGTACGAGATTCAGCCGCGTGCGGCGAGAAGAGCGTCGGGCTTCGGCCGCCGAATGAACCGAACGCCTCGGGATGTCCCACTCGCCGACAACCTGGCAATGGTCAGGGCGGACACGGCGATGACGAGTGCGGATCCTTGGACGACGTCGCGCCAACCGGCCGACAATCCCCTGACTGCGAGAGCCTGGTCCAGCAGTTCGAGGAAGCCTGCGGCGGCCACGAGGCTGGCCACGCTCGCCGGCCCTCCGGCAAAGGTCGCGCCGGCGATGGCCAGCGCGATGATGGTCGTCAGCTGGTACGGGCTACCGATCGACGCGTCCGGGGTACCGACGAAGCCCGCAAGCATGACGCCGGCCGCGCCGTAGAACAGTCCGGCGGCCGCGAAGGTCGTCAGATCGACTGCGTGCGTTCTGATTCCGAGCATCTTCGCGGCCCTGCGATTGGTACCGACCGAAACGACCTGGCGTCCGGCCCGCGTCTTCCGGAGAACTGCCGAGAGTGCGACTGCGAGCACGACGGCAAGAATCAGGCAGGCACTGATGCCCAGCGGTGCCCGGTCGGCGAAACGCTGGAGACTCTCGGGCGCGGCACCGGAGACGGAGAACGACACACCGGTCCACAAACCGATACCGCCGGCGATTATGCCGTTCGTCGCGATGGTCACGATCAACGCGTTCAGGCCCAGGACCGAGATCAAAAAACCGTTCGCGACACTCAGCAGTACCGTGATGCCGAGCGCTGCAATGATCGTCAGAACCATGCTGCTGTTTCCCGGTGCCGCGTAGTGCACGACCACTCCCGCACCCACGGCAACGATGGAGGGTACGGACAAGTCGATAGCCCCGACCATGACGATCAGAAGTTGCCCGAGCGAAGCCAGGAGCAAGATGCCGGTGAGAGCAGTCACCAAACGTATGGACGGTCCGCTGAACGCGGTAGGCGCAACGACCGCGACACCGACGACCAGAACTGCCAGAGCGATCCAACTGGCCAGATACTTTGCAGGCCAGCGGTATTTGATGTCCGAAAGCAAGGAACCGCCCGGAGAGCCGGTCGCGCGACCGGTGTCGTTCTTCAGCACTGACGACCTCATTCGTTTCGGTGAATGTTCACGTGGAATTCCGGCGGTCGTTCGTCACGCCGGTGACGTACGAAATTCGGGGTGCAATCCGGGCGGGGATCACCCCGGCGCTCACGGAAATGGCAGGTCGATACCGACTCTGCAGACAGCGCGGTCGGCCCGAGCGTGACTGTGTGCCACGTCTGGGCCGACCGCGAAACTCATGTATTCGATGGTGCCGCTGTCCCCGGTGGTCACCGGGGCCAGGTGGTCACCGGGGCCAGGTGGTCACCGAGGCCAGGTGGTCACCGGGGACAGGTGATCAATTGGCAGCGCCCACCGCATCGGTTTGCTGAGCCGTCACCTTGCTCGAAACACCGGCAGCCAACTGGATTTCCGCGATACGCAGGCTGTCCTCGTGCACATAGGTCGGGAACTTGTCGAATACCTTGACGTCGTGCCAGGGAATGATCCGATCCACGTCGTCACCGACGATGGTCAGCATCTCGTCGGTGGACCGGATGCAGCATTCCTGGTTGCCCTGGCCCAGACCGATCGGGGTGAGCATCCCGTCGTTCTCCGGCCCGGTGAGGTTGTCGTACACGTAGACGACGTCGCCCGGGAAGAGCCACTTGGACCCGTCGGAGTTGGTGAGCACCGCGTACTGCGATCCTGCCGTGTGCGTGTCGTATGCAACCCACACCTCGATGCCCGGAGCAACCTCGGCACCGCCTTCGATCACACGAAGACGCCCGTCACGATCGATTCTGTCGAAGATGTTGGCCGTGTCCGGATCCAAGCCGTTTTGGAGCCATCTCATGCGAGGCGCGGACTCGTACTTCGCGCTGAAGTTTTCGATCTCGCGTTTCTGCACGTAGACCTGCGCGTTGGGGAACAATTCCAATCCGGTGGCGTGATCGAAATGGTGGTGCGTGAGCACGATGGTGTCGACGTCGGCAGGGGTGACGCCGATTCGTCCCAGTACCTCTTCGGGAGACTGCAGGCATTTGATGTCGAAATTCTCGATCATCGTCTGCCCGTAGTCGTTTGCGTAGAAGCCCGCATCCATCATGATCACGCGGTCGTCGCTCTTGAGAACTACGAAGTTGAACGGCAGGACGCGTGAGCCCTCTGCCTTTCCGTAGACCAGAAGATTGTCGGGGTACGAGTCGATCCGCGCGAACTCGAGTGACCAAATTGAGTAATCAGACAACGGAACTGTCCTTCCACAAGCTCGGCGTGTGCGTGCAGTCGAGTAGTCGGCGACTCGGAGGCGACCAGGAGTCGGTGACAACCATCACGCATCGGAAACACTATGACCCACGCAACACCATTGTCAACAGCCAGACAGACTTGAGCTTGTCAGCTTGCCCCGTCTCAGGTCGAGGCGGGTTCAGCGGTCCGCGCTGCGGACCGTGTTCATCAATGTCTGGTCCACTCCCCCGTCGACGAGGATTTCCTGGCCGGTCACGTACCCGGACCGCGGACTCGCCAGCCATACAACGGCGTCGGCGATATCCTGAGGCGTACCGATGCGGTGCAGCGGTACTGCACGTTCGCGCGACGACCTCGACGTCTCGTCGCTGTAGGCGGCCTCGCTCAACGGAGTTCGGATCAAACCGGGTGCCACCGCGTTGCTCCGCACGCCGGAGGGCGCCAACTCCAGCGCCAACTGCCGGTTCAACATCGCGACGGCAGCCTTGCTGGGCGAATATGCACCCATTGCGCCGGCCGGGTTGATGCCGCAGATCGACGACACGTGCACGATGGATCCCGATCCGCGTTCGACCATGGCAGGCCCGAACTCGCGGGCACAAAGCAGGTACCCGCTCAGGTTGACATCGAGGACACGCTGCCAGTCGCCCATGTCGACGTCGAAGAGGGAGCCCCTGCCCACCACCCCGGCGTTGTTGACCAGAATGTCCGCCGGCCCGAACTTCTCGATCAGCGCCCAACCTGCAGCGGCCAGCATCGCCTCGTCGCGGGTGTCACAAGAATATGCAATCGATTCCACGCCAACGGTTTCCTGGATTTCGGTCGCCGTTCGTGCGGCGAGATCGCCGTCGAGGTCAATCACCAGCGTGCGGACTCCGGCGCGAGCCAGCTCCAGGGCGACCCCGCGGCCGATGCCACCGCCTGCTCCGGTAACCACTGCAGTCTTGCCCGCCAGTGCCAACCAGTTCTGTGTCTCGTTGTCCGCCATGGTTGCTTCCCTTCGTCGTGGATGCGGGCCGTCCGTCGACTCCGTCCGAGGTGGAGTCGCAGTTGCGGGACGAATCAACAGATTTCGTCGTCCGGCTCGACGCGGCTCCGGCTGTCCTTACATGTTGTATCAGCATTGACAATCCATACGCCAGAGCAATACTGTCCGGTTGTTCTGTCCCGACGTCGGTCGAGGTCGGGCGCGCGGCCTGCTCCGTAGCTCGCCGCTACGGACCATTCGATCCCGTCGACCGATTCGAAAGGCTAGGCAATGAAACTCACTGCACGTCAACCGACAGCGAAGGCACCGGCTTCCAACTTCACCGGCAACGTGTACGTGGACAATGTCGCACACGGCGACACCCCCACGGCGCTCCGCGTATCCACGGTCCGATTCTCCCCGTGCGCGCGCACCAACTGGCACTGCCACGCCAACGGCCAGACCCTCTACGTCACCGAAGGGGTCGGACGTGTCCAGGCTCGCGGAGGCGAACTGTTGGAGATTCGGCCCGGTGACACGATCTACACCCCGCCGGGCGAATGGCACTGGCACGGTGCCGCGCCGGATCACTTCATGACGCACCTTGCCATCAAGGACTTCCCCGAGGGTCAGACCGGCGCCGACACCACGTGGGGCGAACCGGTGTCCGACGCCGAATACAACGCGATCTGACAGCTCACCCTTCTCGTTCACGACACGACGGAGACCAACAATGCAGCAGATAACAGTGCGATCGAACGTGTCCGCCGCCCTCGGAACGGACGAGAAGCTCGAGACAGTAGCGACGGTGTGCCTGCCGGAGGACTCGTCCGCCGTGAACACCGTCTGTTTCGCGTGGCCGGGCGGTGGATACGGGCGCAGGTACTACACGTTCGACATGCCGGACGATGTCGGCGGTCATGGTCAGGCAGGATGGCACGTTCGACGGGGGTGGGTGTTCGTGGCGGTGGACCACCTCGCCGCGGGAGAGAGCAGCCAACCGCAGTCCCCGGAGAAGCTGACCTACGAGGTTCTCGTCGCGGCCAATCAGGCCACCGTGGAGAACATCTCGGAATTGCTGTCTTCCGGCACGCTGACTGCCGGCTTCGGTCCGGTGTCCGACCCATGCACCATCGGGGTCGGACAATCGCTCGGCGGCGCGGTGCTGGTGTTGCACCAGGGTCAGCGAAAGGCCTTCGACGGGGTCGGTGTGCTCGGCTGGTCCGGCAAGCATTCGTCAGTCTGGATGCCGCCGGGCAGCCCTCACGTCCCGCGCCCCTACATCCCTCGCGGAACCAACGTCGGCGAATTGAGTCACGAGGTCCACACCTCGGCGATGCCCGAAATGGCATTGTGCGCGGACGGATTTCCGTTGTGCACTCCGGGGTTCCACTATGACGACGAGCCTGCCGACATCGTCGCCGTCGACATGATCGACTTCCCGGCGCGGCGCGGCGAGCTACCCGAGTGGGCAAGCGCCACGATTCCGCCGTGCTCGATGACCATGATGTCTCCCGGCGCAGTCGCCCCGGAGGCAGCGTCGATCGATGTCCCGGTGTTCCTGGGCCTGGGCGAACGCGACGCGTGCGCCGACCCGTTCGGTGAACCGAAGTCGTACCCGGCGTCCGCCGACGTCTCCGTGGCCGTTATCCCACGGATGTCGCACATGCACAATTTCGCGCACACCCGTGAGCGCCTCTGGACGCGCCTGCACTCGTGGGCCGAGGGCGTGGCCGAGGCCCGCCGCCTGAACGCGCACTAGCCTGCGGGCTTCGCTCCCCGGTGCCTCCGGGGAGCGAAGCCCGCAGCGCGGTTACGACCGTTGCAACATGCTGTAGGCCGGGGCGTCGGCAGACCGAGCCGGTTCGACCGTGCGCAGTTCGACATCCAGCAACGTCTGCAAGCCGATACTCTTATGGACCAGTTCGCGCTCTTCGAAGTAATCCGTCCCAATCGTCGGATCCGTTTCCAGCCTGGCCAGAGCCGCGTACGAGGCGCGCATGGCTTTCTGCGCCGCGAGGAACGGAGTGAATCCGTCGATCGCAAACTTGTACCCGAGGGCGCCGAGCTCCTCCAGGGACATTCCGATCGAGTCGATTCCGGCCAACATCGCGTAGATCTTGGGGCCGTCCACGCGGGTCCCGATTTCGAAAGCCTCTTCCGGGTGCTTGTGCAAGACGTACTGCACGTCTGCTCCCGCGAGTTTGTACGCCTCCATCCGCCGCAGCGCTTCGTCGATATTGTCGGTCCGACACGCATTGGTCCGCGCGATGATCAAAAAGTCGGGATCGCGTCGCGCAGCCACCGCCTGCTCGATCTTCTGAACCATCAATTCCGTCGGGATGAGATGCTCGATGTCGATGTGGTGATGCGCCCGCCGCGGAACGAGCTGGTCTTCGATCTCGATCGCCCCGAAGCCCGCTGCTTCCGCCATGCCCATCGTGTGGTGAATGTGCATGGGATCCCCCCAGCCACAGGTTCCGTCGAAGATGATGGGCACGTCCGATGCTGCACGAATCTCTATGCCTGCCTGCACCATCGACGTCAGGGAGAGGTTGGCCTCGGTGCCCGTCTTCACGTACCCGAGAGTGCCTCCACCGAGATAGAGCGCCTCGAAGCCTTCTGACTCGGCAATCTTCGCGCTGATCGGATCCAATGCGAGTGGCACCACGACCGCCACTTCACGTTCCATCAGTTCACGTAGTTTGACACCGGCACTCTTCATCGTTTTCTCCTTGTTCGATCGACGCGTCACGCGCCGAGATATGTCGTACAGGTATTTCCGTCCCTACGGATCATGTTCGGCCTGCGACTGTTTGCCAGGTCCGGAACGTCTCGTCGCCGAGGGCGCCGATGATGCGAGGTAGCTGACCCAGGAGCGGAAAGCTCTCTCGCGCTTCGGCTGTGAGGTCTGCAACCAGACCGAGGTCTTTGTGCATGAGCGAGGTCAACCCGTCGAAATCCGAGCGTGATGCGGTCCAACCGGCGTAGATCGTCGTCACGTCGACCGAGGTGGCCGTCAGAAGATTCCGGCCGCTACTGACCTCGAGGACACGTGCAACGTGTCCCGGATCGAGCCCGCGTTCGACAGCCAGACGAAATGCTTCGGCGCCGACGTAGGCATTCAGCACTCCCAGCGCGTTGTTGACGAGCTTGACGGTCTGCGCGTCGCCGACGTCACCGCATCGGAATATGTTGGTGCCCAGATGTTTCAAAACAGGTTCGACCAGGTCGACATCCGCGTCGTCACCACCTACGAAGATGGACAGTGTCCCGGATTCGGCGCCCGTGACCCCACCGCTGATCGGTGCGTCGACCAGCGATGAACCGCGGTCCCCTATTTCCCGCCGGAGCCGTTCGATGTTCTGCGGTCCCACGGTACTCATGATCATGATCCGGGGAGGCCGGTCTCCGAACTTCCCGCCGAGCACGCCTCCGCTCCCGACAGTCACCTCGACTGCCTGCTCGATCGTGGCCACGAGCACGATCACCAGATCGACGGAAGCACACTCTCTCGGGTCGGTCGTGACCGTTGTCGCGTCACCGTCGAAAGACGCCAGCGCCTCCGGACTGCGGTCGCAGACGGACAGCGCGTACCCAGCGGCTGCCAGACGTCGAGCCATGGGCGCACCCATGACTCCGACTCCCAGAACGGCTACCGATTCGATCACGTTCTTCCCTTCGTCGGATGGCGCAGGGTTGTAGGGCCGGTTGAGCATCTACTTTCGGCGCGCCAGGAATAGTTCCGTGGTGACCGGCGTCACGTCCCCTAGTTGTAGACCTCCGGATTCATTTAGTCAAGGGAAGGTCTGTCTTACCGTTGACAATCATGTGTCTCACGTCATACAGTGCTTCGGTGCCGACGATCGTCACACGAATTCGAGTCACATATCGCATGTCTTCCCACTCGCTCACGCGGAGTGCACCGACGCGGGATCGTCACGCGTTTCAATTCTCAACACACTGGATTGCCTGTTGCACAACCCATTCAGACTTATTCCGCCGGATGATCCGGCCAGCAACCCGAGGATGCATTCCTATGGACCCACGAACCCAGCCTGTCGTCACCACAAAGATCGGCGCGAACGTCGACGGCTCGACCGGTAGTCCCAACAGCATGCCGCGGGTTGCCTCGGCAAGCTTCGTCGGCAGCTTGATCGAGTTCTACGACTTCAATATCTACGGTGTCGCCGCAGCCTTGGTGTTCGGGAAGATCTTCTTTCCGGCGTTGGGCCCGGCCGCCGCGACTGTCGCGGCCTTCGCCACACTGGGAGTGGCGTTCGTCGCTCGCCCGGTCGGCAGCATTCTGTTCGGCCATTTCGGCGACAAGCTCGGACGCAAACGAACCCTCGTCATCACATTGATGATGATGGGGTTCGCAACTGTCGCCGTTGGGTTGATGCCCACAGCAGGTCAGATCGGTGTGGCAGCACCCATCCTGCTGGTCGTCCTTCGCATCGTTCAGGGACTCGCGGCGGGCGGCGAGTGGGCCGGTGCCGCGCTGTTCGTCACCGAGAACGCGCCCAAGGGCAAGCGCGGATTCTGGGCCATGTTCGCCTCGCTCGGCGGCGGCTTCGCCCTCACCTTGGCACCTGCGACGTTCTTGCTCACCGGGTTGTTCCTCACCGATGAACAGTTCCTCAGCTTCGGATGGCGAATTCCATTCATCGCGAGCACGGTTCTGATCGCAATCGGCATGTACATCCGCTTGCGTATGGAGGAGACACCGGTCTTCAAGGCGGAGGAACTGCGTAAGGCGACCGCGGACACGACACAGGTAGCCAAGGCGCCGTTCTTCGAAGCGTTCAAGAGCCAGCCGAGAGAGATCATCCTGGCGAGCCTCACCATGATCATTCCACCGTCGTTCGGGTACCTGGGCGCGTCCTACCTGGTGAACTATGGTGCAAACAACCTCGACCTGGGTCGTAACGCCGTGCTGGGGCTGGGTGCACTCGGCGGCGCAGCGCTGACTGCCGGGATCTTTTTCGGCGGCACGTATTCCGACAAGGTGGGTCGGCGGCGGGTGATCGTCGGAGCTGCCTCGGTCGCCGTCGTGTGGGCCCTGGTCCTCTTCCCCATTCTCGACGTCGCGGCCAACTGGACGTTCGCGATCGGAATGGTCGTCACCATGGCTATCGGCGGGGTCGCTCTGGGACCGATGAGCGCCTTCATGTCCGAGCTGTTCGAGACCCGCTATCGTTACACTGCAGCGGGTTTCAGTTATAACGTCGCCCAGATCATCGGCGGTGCAACGGTCCCCCTGCTGGCGGCGTCGATCATCGCGGCGTTCGGCGGTTTCGTATTCGGGCTCATGCTGGCGGCACTGGCCTTGATCAGCCTCGTCAGCGCTCTTGCCCTGCACGAAACCAAAGACCTGGAGATGGACCGACTCTGATCCAACCCGCATCGACCTGGGAGAGCCACCGGTGAAGTCCGCCGGTGGCTCTCACGCGTCAGTGGCTCTCACACGTCAGTGGCTCTCACGCTTCAGTGGCTGTTCCGGTCGGGATGCGGCGAAGCAACACCGTCGCGGCGTCGAGCACGACGTCTCGATCGGTGGACAGACGATAGTCGTACACCCGCGCCCCGTCGGGCGCCTGCCCTCGGTCCACGGCCAGAAGTACGGCCGTGAACATCGGGGCGACGACAATGAGTGACCGTTCGACCGCCAACGGTTCGTACGCATCGAGCGACACCGCACGATACCGTCTCCCCGCCGGCGCGGGTGTTTCCGAGAAGACTGCGGTCAACACGGCCCGGCGCGCCACCTCGTTCAACAGATCCACGCGAGACTGCAGCAACACGGACTGCAACGGCGCGAACTGTGACGACGTGGACTCTGGCATCGGGGAATGTGACTGCGCAGGGGTCGACGGCTCGGTCGCCAGAATCAGCGTCGACGGTCCCACTGCGCCCGCGCTGCGGAGCAGGTCACGTTCCATAGCGTCGAGTAATGTTTGTCCCGCGTGCCTCGGCTTGCCGAGAGCGTGGGTGAGTCCGTACGGGGTGACGGCGGCAGGGGCGCGAACGGTAGGGCCGGTTCTGCCCGCGCGCGACGCATTCGAACTTCGGGGCCGAACGTCGGTAGCGGTGCAGGAGCGCCGTAGAACCAACCCTGGCCCTTGCACCCACGTCGATCGCCGACTGCTCGTGGCGCTCGTTCTCTATCCCCTCGGCCAGGACGAGCGCTCCGGTTCGGCCGGATTCGGCCGCAGCTTGCAGCGACGATCGCTGCCGTCACGGACGTCGACCTCCCCCGAACCAGCCGCATGCCGAGTTTGACGACGTCCGGCCGCAGGTGTGGAAGCAACGCCAGACTGGAGGAGTCCGCTCCCACGTCGTCCACCGCGATTCGCCAGGTGTCGTGCATGCTCGACGGCACGCAACAGACCTGCAGGGTCCCGGAGCAGGTGGCGCTCGGCGATCTCGATGGTGACCGCCAGTCCGTCCGCTCGGCTCGACCAGTCCAGGAAGTTCGGTGGGGGCGGGCGTCGAGAGCGGCCGGTTCGGCGTTGACGAACAATGCCATCGACGTCGGGAAGTGTGCCAGGCGCATCTCGACCGTGCCCGACGCCTCGGCCTGCGGGACACTCGGCCCATACCTGAGCTGATCGCGCATCACACCGCGATCGTCGGCGGTGTCGAAGCGCAGAACTTCGACGCCGCCGAGGCGGCGATGCGCGTCCACCTACGCGCGGTGTTCGCCGACGTCGAGCGTATTCGCGACAAAAGCCCGCATCTGTTCTCGAGCGATGCCGAACGGCCCACCAGACGAGTCGTCTCGAGCGGGTAGCGCAGCACGAAATCCCCGTCGTGATGTGATCGCACTGTCGGAGCCCCATCGAGCTGTGGCGGCGGGGTGACACGACGTCCGTAGGTCGACCAGCTCACGTGCCCAGAAAAACTCCGCCCGCTACGGCCGGCATCAGGTCTTCTCCGAGTTCGTAGAGAAGGGGCACACCGATCGGGACCTCCACTCGGTCGATCTCGCCATCGGGAATTCGATCCAAATGTTTGATCAACGCGCGCAGCGTGTTTCCGTGGGAAACCACGAGAACCGTCCCGTGCGATCGGAGACTTGCAGTGATTTCTTTCCGATAGTACGGAACGACCCGATCGTGAACGTCACACAGGGATTCACTGACCGGCACGGACGCGACGTCTGCATATCGTGGGTCCGATCGTTGGTCGAGCATGGGTCGGCCCGACAGCATCGGCGGCCGTGAGCGGTAACTTCTACGCCACAGTGCGGTTTGGTCGGCGCCGAACTCCGCAACGACCTCGGAACGCTTTCTGCCTTGCAATGCGCCGTAATGCCTCTCGTTGAGACGCCATGAGCGGCGGACAGGAATCCATTGCCGTTGCGCAGCATCAAGACTCAACGCGGCTGTCGCTATTGAGCGCCGTAGCAGCGAGGTGTGAACGGCACCGGGATGAATACCGTTGCAGGCGAGTGATGTTCCCGCGCGCGTTGCTCCTTCGCGCCCGTCGGCGGTCAATCCGACGTCGACCCAGCCAGCGAAGCGGTCGAGTGCGTTCCATTCACTCTGAGCATGTCGCAGGAGGATGAGTCGGCTGTGCATCGGTAGGAGCCCCTACCGATTGACGAACTGAGCTTTCCCCGGACCGTTCTCCATGAACGACTTCATGCCGATCACGCGGTCCTCGGTGTCGAACAGCTCGCAGAACAGGTCCCGCTCGATCTTCAGTCCCGCGTCCAGATCGACGTCCAGGCCACGATCCACTGCAGCCTTGACTGCGGCAAGTGCGCGTCCGGCGCTGACGGTGAATTGTGACGCCCACCGCCGCGCGGCGTCATAGACATCGTCGGGTGCGACCACCTCGTCGACCAAACCGATCTGTAGCGCTTCCTCCGCTCCGACGAAACGACCCGTATAGAGCATGTTCTTGGCTCTTGACGGGCCGATGAGTCGTGCAAGGCGTTGGGTGCCTCCGCCACCAGGAATGACACCGAGCAGAATTTCGGGGACACCGAGCTTGGCGTCGGCGGCCGCAATCCGGTAGTCCGCAGAGAGCGCGATTTCTAGGCCTCCGCCGAGTGCGTAACCGTTGATCGCCGCCACCGTCGGCTTCGGGATCTCGGAGACCGACGCCAAGTCGGATTGGAGATCAGCCGCCACCGTGCTGACCCCGTCGAAATCGAGGTCCGCGAGTTCTTTCACGTCTGCACCCGCCGCGAAGACTTTCCGACTGCCGCAGACGACCACCGCTGCTACGGAAGGGTTCTCGCTCGCTTCGACCACAGCGGCGCGCAACTGCAGCTGCACCTCCCTGTTGAGGGCATTCATCGGCGGACGTGCCAGCCGAATAGTACCGACGCCTTCGAAGATTTCCAGAGAAACGAACTCGGTCATGGTCGAACCGTAGTTCCGTCGTTCTATTTAGTCAACTACCAGACTGACAATAGGTTGACCATGTTATACCCGGGACGAGACCGCAGAACTTTCGACAGTCGTCGACGCGCGAACGCACTGGCGTCGGGTGTATTCGTCGGCACGGCAGCACAGACGACATCGCCCCCGCTCGAGGAACGAGCAGGGGCGATGCAATGAGTCTGTCCCTCACGCGCCGGTCGAAGTCGGCTCCGTCAGGTATTCGGCGTCGGTCACGTGTTCGAGCCAGGTAGTGGTCGATGCCGGGTCGTCAGCGTTGTCGAGCATTGCGAGATGTTCCATGAACGACTCCGGGGATGCACCGTGCCAATGCTCCTCGCCCGGTGGGCAGTAGATCGTTTGGCCCGGATGCGCCTCTACCTTGTCGCCGTTGCGTGTTCCGATCCAGGCAACACCCTGCGTGACATGGAGCGTTTGACCGAGTGCGTGTGAGTGCCACGCCGTACGTGATCCGGGCGCGAACCGCACCTTGGCGACGATCATTCGCTGACCGTCTGCTCTGGGGGATGCGATGGGGTCGAGCCACACATCTCCTGCAAACTGCTCGGGCGGGTTCTTCGTGGTCGGCTTGTCGGAGTCTAGTTGCATAACAGTATCTTTCAGGACTCGGGTATGACGCGGCCAAAATTTTCGCGAGTGATGTCCTCGGGGGCGGGGCCACCCCGGATGCCGGTGTCCAACGCGTCGATGGCGGCAATCTCGTCCGTCGTCAGGTCGAAGTCGAAGACATCGAAGTTCTCTGCAATCCGAGACGGAGTGACCGACTTGGGGATGACCTGACGTCCCTCCTGGATGTGCCAGCGCAGCATGATCTGGGCTGCGGTTTTGTTGTGCGCCTCGGCGATACCGAGAATCGTGGGGTTCTCGAGTGTGGAGCCTTTCGATCCGTCGCGGTAGAAGGTGATACCGCCGATCGGGGACCACGCCTGCGACACGATGCCGTGCTCGCTGTCTGCTGCCAACACTCTGCGCTGACGGAAGTAGGGATGAACTTCGATCTGGTTCACGGCCGGCACCACCGACGTGGCTTCCACGAGCCGAGCGAGATGATCTGCCATGAAGTTGCTGACTCCGATGGCGCGGACCTTGCCGTCGGCCAGCAGGGTCTCCAGAGCTCGATAGGCGTCGAGGGTCAGCTCGAATTCACCAGGCAAAGCCTGGTGGAGAATAAGCAGGTCGATCTGCTCGACGCCGAGCTTGCCTGCACTCTTCTGGTACGAATGCAGCGTCTCGTCGTAGCCGTAGTCAGAGATCCAGACCTTGGTCTCGACGAAAATGTCCGACCGATCGATTCCGGACCGCTCGATGGCCTCTCCCACACCACGCTCGTTGCCGTATGCAGCCGCGGTGTCGATGTGGCGATACCCAATCTCCAAGGCTTTCTCGACAGCGACTGCTGTCTCGTCCGGAGGCGTCTGGAAAACTCCGAATCCGAGAGCCGGAATCACAACGCCGTTGTTCAGTGTCAAGGTAGGTACGTTCATGACTCCAACGGTAGGCCCGGTCGAACTTTCGTGGGAGTGCACACTCAGCCAGGTATCGGCAGTGCCTCCCTCACTGCAGTCCGACGCCTCGTAACCACTCGTCGACACTGCCCGCGGCGTCACCCACTATCTCGCCCTGGACCGCCAGACCCACGCCAATAATGGCGCCGGGACACGATTGTTCGTACACAGACGGGACACCGCTGAGGCCACTCACCGCATGAGTGGTGACCGGATACACCGTCTTCCCTCCGAAGTCGAGGGCCTCCGTGAACGTCCGCATGATCATGGGTGCGCTGCTGTTCCACACCGGCGACGCAAGTATCACGACGTCGTACTCTGCGATCGAGTTCAATGGGCCGGCGATGGCGGGCCGCGCATTACCCTGCTGTTCACGCCTGTTCTGTTCCACTGTCTCTTCGTAGTCGAACGGATACGCCTGCGCAGGTTCGATACGGTGCACATCGCACTCGGTTCTGTCGGCGATCAACCCGGCCAAGATTTCGGTGTTACCGACGTCGAGTACGGTGCGGTCACCGTAGTAATAGTTCTGGCCGGGTCGCGAGAAGTAGGCGAGGAGCACCCGTCCCCCTCGTGCCGGCGATGCGGGAGCATCCACCGCCGACTCGTCCTGTGTTCCGGTGGAACAGCCGGTCGCCAACCCGGCGAGCCCGGTGATGCCGAGCGCCAGCGCGCCGCAAACCAACGATCTTCTCGACGTGGCCGCCGTCAGATGCGGTTTCATCGAGCGTCGACCGACTCCGAGCGAGACTGCGCCCGCTCGGCGGGCACGATCACAGCCAGGACGACAACCAGCGCGACGGCAAGGATGACGCTTCCACCGGTCAGGGCTGCACCGGCACGATCGGCGACCGCCTCCGCGCCGCTGCTTGCGGCACCCGCATTCGCTGATACCGCAACCAGAACACCCAGGCCGAGCGCCATACCCAGCTGGTGGGCGGTGTTGAGCAATCCCGATGCCGCACCGGCATCGGCGGACTGCACGCCTGCGATGCCCGCATTGGTGAGCGGCGCAAACACAAAACCTTGCCCAGCCCCGATCAGCAGCATCGGCAAGCCGACTGCCGCCAGGTATGTATCACCGGCACCGAGTGTACTGAGCCACGTCATCCCGATAAGGGTGACCACTACCCCGACCGTCAAGAGTGCCGCATTCGGCACGTTCTTGTTCAACCTCGGAATAGCCAGTGCTACAACAAAATTGACGAGTGTCATGGGCAGAAAGCCGAGGCCCGCCTGAAACGGCGTGAATCCGAGACCGTCCTGCATGAACTGCGTGGTGAAGTAGAAGAAGCCGATCATCGAACCGAGAAACAGCAAACGCGTCGCATACGCGCCGCTCCGAATCCGACTGGCGAACAACCGCAAAGGCATGATCGGCTGCGCTACGCGAGATTCGTTCACCACCAGGCCCACGAGCAGAACAACACCGACGGCGAGCGAGGCGATCACGCGGGTACTGCTCCACCCGTATTCGCCGGATTCGATGATTCCGAAGACCAAGGCTCCGACACCGAACGTCGCACCCAGTGCGCCGACGACGTCGAACCGTCCCTTCCTGGCCGCCGTGTGTGTCAGCACCGCACGCGCACCGATGATCATGGCAATCGCAATAGGAACGTTGACCAGAAACCCTGCACGCCACGAAACCCACTGCGTCAGTGCACCGCCCACGAGCAATCCCAGGCTCGCACCGATTCCCGCGGAGGCTGCGTACCACGCAACTGCGCGCTTACGGGCCTCACCCTCGAAGTATGTCGTGATCAATGCGAGCGATGTGGGCGCGACGATAGCCGCCCCGATACCCTGCACGGCCCGGCCGGCGATCATCCACGCCCCCGACGGCGCCACACCGATCAGCAGGGATGCAGATCCGAAGATCGCCAAGCCGATGATGAACAGCCGCCGTCGCCCCACGATGTCTCCCACCCTCGCGGCCAGCAGCAGCAGACCTCCGAAGACAAGCGTGTACGCGTCCTGGACCCACGAGAGGGAACTCGGCGACAGGTCCAACCCGACCCGAATGCTCGGTAGTCCGGTGAATATCACCGAGTTGTCCATGAGGACCATGAAGTAGCTGATCAGAACGATCGCGAGAATAGCGGCCGACCTCTCTGTAGTCGGACTTGTCGGACTTGCGGTGACTGTCGTCATGGTTCCTCGGACTGTCGAAGTGGGTGTGTGAATACAGTTGACGCCGATTCCGTCAGCGAGAGGAGTCACTGTTGTTCCAGGTACTGTCAGTGCCTCCCCCCGACGTGACGAAGCTCCTATGGTGGAGGCATGAGCACGACCGACCTCCGTACCGAAATCCGCGATTTTCTCGGCTCGAGACGGGCCCGTATCACCCCGGACGAAGCCGGGTTGCCCGTTTTCGGCGGGAACCGACGGGTCAAAGGCCTGCGCCGCGAAGAAGTCGCAATGCTGGCCGGCGTCTCGGTCGACTACTACATGCGGATGGAGCGGGGCAGCCTGGCAGGCGCCTCCGACAGCGTCTTGGATTCTGTCGCCGGTGCCCTCAAGCTGGATGACGCCGAACGCGACCATCTCTTCGCACTCGCGCGACAGTCTCACTCGACCCCCGGTCGACGCAAACGCTCCACCCCGACTGCGGTGCGACCGGTGCTGCAGCAGGTGCTCGACGCCATCACCGACGCCCCCGCCTGGATCCGCAATGGTCGCCACGACATCGTTGCCATGAACCCGCTCGCCAGGGCTCTCTATTCTCCGGTTCTTGCCGACGGCCGGCGACCTGCCAACACAACGCGGTTCGTGTACCTGAATTCGGAAGTGGCAGAGGAATTCTTCGTCGACTACGACCAGATCAGCCGCGACTCGGCGGCGATGCTCCGTCTCGAGGCAGGCAAGAACCCACACGACAAAGCTCTCATCGAGCTGGTGGGTGAGCTCTCCACCCAGAGCGCATTGTTCCGTAAACACTGGGCATCTCAGGATGTCCGGTTCCACAGAAGCGGGCGTAAACGTCTGCGCCACCCCATCGTCGGACAACTCGATCTCGACTTCGAAGGTATGGAGCTACCTTCCGAGCCGGGCCTACATCTCAACATCTACACCGCAGCGGCGAATACTCCCACTGCCGATGCGATCAAGATGTTGGCCTCTTGGGCAGCGAGCCAGGAGAGCCTGGCTACCGAGCGTCCAGTCGTAACCAACGGATAACTGCCTCGATCGGGGCGGCCACCCGGTGCACGTCAACGGGTGGCTGCCGGTCGAGGTCGATGGACGCCCCCTGCTTGGCCGACCACCAATCGAGTACTTCCGGTTGAGTGAGTGAGCCGCAGAGCCTCGCGGTCCAGCCGGGCCTGAAGGGTCACCAAGGTGGTGTCTCCGATCCAGCGAGGACACAGCGGTGGCGTCCGTCGGGGCAAGGGCGGCGCCCAGGATGAGCGCCGCCCCCCATGTCAGTCCCAGGACGGTCCCGAGTCCGGCTATGCCGAACGCGGTGGCCACCACGAGCAAGGTGCTGAGCAGCAGAATTCCACGCAGATCCCGCGTGATCTCCCGCAGCGAGGTGGTCAGGCTCTCCCAGAACAGCAGGGCTGGGAGAAACAACACCAGAACAGCTTCGGAAGGCAGGTGAATTTCTCTGACCTGCGGGATGAACCCAACGGCGATCCCGAACAGCAGGAGCAGCAGCGGGACCGGCACGCGTAACCGCGGCGCGACGACCGATGCGGCAACCAGCAGCACTCCGATCAAGACGATCGTCTCGAGTGATTCCATCGGGCTTGCTCATCTCTGGTGAGGAACGATCGGTGGCAACCGTCGCCGTCGGGTCTGGAGCGAATTCAGCGACGACGTGCCGCGGCTGCCAATTCCGGTCCCCCGTAGCTGTTGTCATCGGGATTCACCGTAACGCCGGGGGCTACCATCTCGTCGATGCGATCGAGGACTTCGTGGGGCAACGTCACGTCCGCCGCCGGGAGCTGCGAAACCAGCTGCTCCATCGTGCGAGGACCGATGATGGCCGAGGTGACACCCGGGTGGTTGATGACGAACGCGATCGCCAGTTCGATCAGACTGATCCCCGCCTCGTCCGCTACGTGCGCCAACGCGTCGACGATCTCGAGCTTTTGCTGATTGGCGGCGCTCGCCATGTCGAAACGAGGTCCGGGGCGTGCCGCCGACGTCGGCACCGGAGCTGCGTCCTTGCGCCACTTGCCGGACAACCAGCCGCCGGCCAGCGGACTGTAAGTGAGGGTTCCCATCCCGAGGCGTCGTGTCGCGGGCAGTACGTCCTGCTCGATACCGCGGACCAGAATGGAGTATGGGGGCTGCTCCGTGACGAAGCGCGCCGAATGGGTGTCGCGCGCAGCGAACTGCGCTTCGACGATCTGGCTGCCGGAGTACGACGAGGATCCGATGTAGCGAATTTTTCCCTGACGCACGAGGTCGGTCAGTGCACCGAGCGTTTCCTCGACATCGGTGGAGTCACTGGGCCGATGCACCTGGTAGAGATCGATGTAGTCGGTTTCGAGGCGTCGGAGCGAATTCTCCACCTCCTGGAAGATCCACTTGCGCGACCCTCCACTACGGTTGGGGCCCTTGCCCATCGGCATGAAGAACTTGGTGGCCAGAACGACGTCGTCGCGGCGACCCTTCAATGCTTTTCCGACGATCTCTTCCGAACCGCCGTCGGAGTACACGTCTGCGGTATCGACGAAATTGATACCGGAGTCCAAGGCGTGATGGATGACCCGGATCGAATCGTCGACGTCCTTGTTCCCCCACTCACCGAACATCATGGTGCCGAGGCACAGCGGGCTGACTTCCACGCCTGTGCGGCCGAGTAGGCGGTATTCCATGTACTCTTCCCATCTTCTATGCGACACGAGGTCCTGAGGTGCTCAATGCTAAAACCGACCATCGGTTCATGGGAGGACCTGCCAGTACCCCTGCGCGAGCAGAAACCGGGCGAAGGGGGTACTGGCGTTACCTGGACAAGTAGGCACTCCCATACCAACCATTTCGAACGTTGAATGGACCAAGTCTGCTCGGCGGTGCGCGCCCCGTTCGCGAATTGCCGGTCTAGACCACGAACGCTACGAAAGGGACCAACGAACATGCGAGCAACGTTCATGTACGGCGCCGGAGATGTACGCGTCGAGACCGTGCCGGATCCGACGCTCCAGCTGAGCACCGACGCCCTCGTACGCGTAGTGCGTGCGTGCGTATGTGGCTCCGACCTGCACCCATACCACAACATGCCTGCCTCCTCCGCGGGTACGCCGATGGGCCACGAGTTCGTCGGCGTCGTCGAAGACATCGGCAAGGATGTCGCCACTTTGAAGAAGGGCGAGTTCGTCATCGCTCCCTTCGCCTGGTCCGACGGCACCTGCCAGTACTGCCTCGAAGGCCTGCAGACCTCGTGCGAGCACGGCGGATTCTGGGCAGCGGGCGGAATCGGCGGCGGCCAGGCCGAGGCGGTCCGTGTCCCCTTCGCCGACGGAACTCTGGTCAAGGCGCCCGTAGGTGAGGATTCCGCACTCCTTGCTTCGCTGCTGACTCTGTCCGACGTCTTCGGCACCGGGTACCATGCCGCGGTGAAGGCTCGAGTGAACGCGAACACCACTGTCACGGTCATTGGCGACGGTGCCGTCGGTCTGTCCGCGGTTCTGTCCGCGAAGCGACTCGGCGCGGAACGCATCATCCTCATGGGGCGCCACAAAGCACGGACCGATCTCGGGATCGAATTCGGAGCCACCGATGTCGTTGCCGAACGAGGCGAAGAAGGTATTGCCAAGGTCCGTGAACTCACAGGCGGCGCAGGAACTCACACAGTGCTCGAAGCGGTGGGCCACATGCCGGCCTACGAGCAAGCGCTACGTGTCGTCCGTGCAGGCGGAGTGATCAGCCGCGTCGGCGTTCCGCAGTACGAGGACGCAGCCATCGGCTTCGGCAGCCTCTTCGGGCCCAACATCACCCTTACCGGCGGGCCCGCCCCGGTTCGCGCCTACATCGAGGAGCTCTTGCCCGACGTGCTCGACGGCAAGATCGAGCCCGGAAAGGTCTTCGACCGCACTGTCGGACTCGATGACACCGCCGAGGGATACCGCGCCATGGACGACCGCGAAGCACTCAAGGTGCTCGTCCGTCCATGACGGTTCGAACAATGCAGCCGAGCGGGTCGCTGTCACCGGGGTGGGTATCGTGACGAAGACCGGTGCCCGCCCCGGGCGTGACGATGGCACCGGGCCGAATCGCGCACGCAGTTCGGTTGCATCCTTCGCGATTGTCATCGCCATACTTTTCGTCCTCACCTACCTCGATTCACAATGCATGTAACAGCGCTTCTCGACGAACGAAGGATCTTCACCATCAGCGAATGGACCACCGGAGAACTCGACGCGCTGGGCCGTGCGGGCGAATTACGTATCACTGGGCGCCGCAAGGACGGAACCCTCCGAAAGTTGGTCATCATCTGGGCAGTCCGTGTGGACGACTCGATCTACGTCCGATCTGTGAACGGGCCCGAGGCCGCTTGGTTCCGTGGCACCCGAGTCCTCGAGGAAGGACGCATCGAGTCCGGGGGGGTCACCAAAGACGTGACATTCACCCGTGACGACTCCAAGGATGCAGAAATCGACGCCGCGTACCGCCGCAAGTACGGATCCGGGTCCGCAGTTGAGCACATCACGAGTGCACTCGCCACCACTACATTGAGGGTCGAGCCGAAGTGACCGCACCCGTCCGAGCCGACTTGCTCGAGGCGTACCGATCGATGTACCGCGGCATGATTGAGCGAGACACGAGTACGCTCGCAACACTGCTCGACGACGGGTACACGCTTACCCATATGACCGGGTACGTCCAAACCGGAGCGGAATGGCTCGAGCAGATCGCATCCGGCGAGATGCGGTATTTCTCGGCGCGCGAACGGGATACGTCGATCAAGATCTCGGGCGACTCGGCACGCGTGGTCGGCAGAAGCGTCGTCGACGCGTCCATCTGGGGCAGCCGCGGGACTTGGAATCTTCAACTCGCAGCCGAGTACCGACTTCGGTCCGGTCGATGGATAGCGACTCTGACAGTGGCAAGTACGTTCTAGGCGAATAACTCTCGAGCGATTGCGTCGCAACACGCTCGACGGTTGCGTCTTCGACGGGCATCCGCGAGACCGGTAACACCAGGCCCTCCCACGTTCGACGTCAGCAGACTTCACTTGTACGAAGTGGCCGGCGATACGAACGCCGGCCGATCGAGAAGAGGACGGATCCCCCGTGGCGCCGAACGAGACCGCACGCAGCAACCATCACCGACTTTTCCCCGAGCTGACTTCCGCACTGTCGGACACCGATCCCGAGTTGATCGACTACTTCGACAACTTCGCGTTCGACGAAGTGATCGCGCAATCGGATCTCGACGAACGAACTCGCCTGGTGGTACAACTAGTGGTGTGTCTCGCAAATAATTCTTGATCGATTCGATAGAATCCGTACATGAGGAACCCGGTACCCGCTTTGGAGATTTCCGATGGGCAGCG
>NZ_JBHXWI010000051.1:0-76498 GCF_042671975.1 Rhodococcus sp. NPDC127593
CAATTCTGTCGCCGGTGATTGCGTCGACGCAACAC
The DNA here is from genome assembly GCF_042671975.1 of Rhodococcus sp. NPDC127593. Taxonomy (NCBI): domain Bacteria; kingdom Bacillati; phylum Actinomycetota; class Actinomycetes; order Mycobacteriales; family Nocardiaceae; genus Rhodococcus; species Rhodococcus sp. NPDC127593. The sequence goes on from NZ_JBHXWI010000051.1 coordinate 36, forward strand.
CGAAGCAGGTGACCTGCACGGCGGCGGAGCTACGCGGAGGTTCCCCAGACATACGTCGGGGGGGGCCCCGGGGGGGGGGGGGCCCCCCCCCCGCCCCCCCCCACCTCCCCCCCGGACACCCGCCCCCCCCCGGGGGGGGCCGGCGCCCCCCGCGGGTGGGGGGGGCCCCGCCCCCACGCCCGCATTCTCCCGCCCCGTATCGGTTTCTACGCACAGACCAGAGTCTCCGTCTTGCGTGGACGTCCCCGGGAGCGCTTGCGGGCGATCACGACACCCTGGTCGAAGATCTCCCCACCCCACACGCCCCACGGCTCACCCCGATCGAGGGCCGCGTCGAGGCAGCGGGAGCGGATCGGGCAGGACGCGCACAGCGCCTTCGCCTGTTCCAGCTCGGTGGGAGAGTCCGCAAACCACAGGTCGGGATCATCGACCCGGCAGGGCAGGTCACCACGGGCGGACACTTTCTGAACAAATCCGCTTGTGGCGGTTGAGGTTTCGGATACCCCTCGGCATGTCACGGTAGACACGTCCTTCTCCTCTGCTCTCATTGCGACGGTCAATCTCTTCGGTTCGATGAAGTGGGTGCGAACCAGAGCCGAGGCTGCGAGCGGGAAAAGTGCTCGAACTACAAAGGCCACGGTCCGCGATGCGGGTCCGTGGCCTTGAAAAGACGGTGGGAGTTGATCTACCGAGGAATTCCTCGACAACTCCGATACACGGACTCGACTGCTGCTGCGGGACGACGACGGGCTGCCGACCAGACAATCGCCGGTGCCGCTTCCGCCGCGTTCATGCCGAACAGTGCGGGGGCAGCAGCGACTGCCGTCTCATGTGCTTGGAACTTCGTCATTTCACTGCCACCTCCATTTCTTTTCGATCCGATGTGAACCACACGGGTCTCCCCGCGCACTGAAACCACAGTAGGCAATTCTCCAGAACCGCACAACCTATTTTTGACCTGCAGTGATGCGAACTACTTCCCTGCCCCGTGGGAATCGTTCAGCGACTACCGCTTCCCTTGATCACACCGAGGACGTCCTCGCCGAACTGCTCGAGCTTCTTCGCCCCGATCCCGGGGATCGCGACGAGCCCGCGATCGTCCTGCGGCCGCTGCTCGGCGAGAGCCGTCAACGTGTTGTCGCTGAACACCACGTACGCCGGGACACTCAGTTCCCGCGACTTCTCGAGCCGCCACGACCGCAGCGATTCGAGCAGTTCCATGTCGACGTTCGACGGGCACCCCTCGCAGCGACCGAGCATGGTCGCGGTCGTCCCGATCAGCGGTTTTCCGCACAGCCGGCACCGCGGACGCTTCTTGTTGCTCTTGACGGGCGCCGCGATCCGCGAGGCAGGTGAATCTTCAGGGATGAGTCCGTGCAGGAACCGCGAACGGCGCCGTGACTTGCGGCCGCCCTCGTTCCGGGAGAGCGCCCACGACATCTGCAGGTGCTCCCGGGCGCGGGTCACGCCGACGTACAGCAACCGGCGCTCCTCCTCGACAGCCGCCTCGTCCGGTGCCGAGTTGGCGTCGCCGAGCACGTGCTGGATGGGCAGCGTTCCGTCGGTGAGCCCGACGAGGAACACGGCGTCCCACTCGAGTCCCTTGGCGGCGTGCAGGGACGCGAGTGTCACACCCTGCACGACGGGTGGGTGCCGCGCCTCGGCCCGCAGGCTCAGTTCGCGCAACAGCGCGTCGAGGGTCAACTCCGAATCCTGGGTCAGCTGTTCCTCGGTGAGCGCGACCAGCGCCGACAGCGACGACCACCGTTCGCGAGCCTGCGCACCCGCCGGTTCCGCGTCCGTCAGCCCCAGCGGAGCGAGGACCGCGCGGACGAGCGTGACCAGGTCGGCGCCGACCGCATCCGGCAGGTCGTCGCGACCCGCGGCCTGCCGCAGCGCCGCCACCGCCTGACGCACCTCGGTGCGCGTGAAGAATCCCTCACCGCCCCGCACCTGGTACGGGATGTCGAGCTTCGTCAGCGCCTGCTCGTGCACCTCGGACTGGGCGTTGATCCGGTACAGGACCGCGATCTCCGCGGCCGGAGTGCCGGACGCGATGAGCCGCTTGATCGTGCGCGCCACCCCGGCGGCCTCCGCCGGCTCGTCGTCGAACTCGACGAAACTCGGCTCCGGTCCGGAGTCGCGTTGGCCGATCAGCTGCAGACGGGTGCCCGCGATTCTGCCGCGGGCCGCTCCGATCACCCGGTTCGCCATCGACACGACCTCGGGGGTGGAACGGTAGTCGCGCTCGAGGCGCACGACGGTGGCCTCGGGGAACCGGCGCGAGAAGTCGAGCAGGTAATTGGGTGTGGCGCCCGTGAACGAGTAGATGGTCTGGTTGGCGTCGCCGACGACGGTGAGGTCATCCCGCTCCCCGAGCCAGGCGTCGAGGACACGCTGCTGCAGCGGAGTGACGTCCTGATACTCGTCCACGACGAAGCACCGGTACCGGTCGCGGAACTCCTCGGCGACAGCCGAATGCTCCTCGAGTGCCGCCGCCGTGTGGAGCAGCAGATCGTCGAAGTCGAGGAGCATCCCGTCTTGGCCCCGGGCCTTGAGTTGCTCGTAGCCGTGATACACCTCGGCGACCTTCGCCGCGTCGACCGGCGCCTCCCGGCGTAACTTCGCCACTGCCCGCGGGTAGTCCTCGGGCGCGATCAGCGAGGCCTTGGCCCACTCGATCTCACTCGCCAGGTCGCGGACGCTCTCCGTGCTGGTGGACAACCCGACCCGTCCGGCGGCGGACGACACGACCGCGTACTTGCGGTCGAGCAGCCGCCAGTCCGTGTCGCCGATCACCTGCGGCCAGAAGTACCTCAACTGTCGCAGCGCGGCGGCGTGGAACGTGCGCGCCTGGACCTGCGCTCCCCCGTCGCCGATCCCCAGGCTGCGCAGCCGGCCGCGCATCTCGCCTGCCGCGCGTGCCGTGAACGTCACCGCCAGCACCTGGCCCGCGGCGACGTGCCCACTGGCCACGAGGTGCGCGATACGCCGGGTGATGGTCCGGGTCTTCCCTGTTCCGGCCCCCGCCAGCACACACACCGGGCCCCGGGGAGCGAGTACCGCTGCGGACTGTTCGGGATCGAGACCGGTACTCGTCACCTCTGCTGCGCCGGCTGCTGACATGGCGTCCATCATGACAGGGGCAACCGACACGGCGCGAAGCGGACGAACACCGCAGTGGGAACACACGACGGGGTCGTGGTGTTATATCCGCCGTGACTGCTACCGACACCCCTGCCCTGACCATCTACTCCACCACCTGGTGCGGCTACTGCCGGCGCCTGAAGACGCAGCTGGACGAATCCGGCATCGGCTACGTGGAGATCGACATCGAGGACGATCCGGCATCGGCGGAGTTCGTCGGCAGCGTCAACGGCGGCAACCACGTCGTCCCCACCGTCAAGTTCGCCGACGGCAGCACCGCGACCAACCCGTCGTTGTCGCAGGTCAAGAAGCTCCTCGGCGTCTAGGACTCCGTCGCTGCTCCCGCCCAGGACTCGATGATCCCGCGGGCGATGGAAATCGAGCCCGGGAGCAGCAGCGGGGCGTCGGTGTCCGACGCCCAGTCGCCGAGTTCGAGTGCCGTGCGCACCTCGTCCCGGGTGAACCACCGGGCCTCGGCGATCTCGCCGTCCGCGAACGTCAGCGGGGCCTCGGGATCGCCGACGGCCGCGAACCCGATCATCACCGAACGGGGAAACGGCCACGGCTGACTGCCGAGGTAACGCACGTCACGGACGTCGACACCCACTTCTTCCTTGATCTCCCGCACGACGCACGTCTCGAGCGATTCACCGGCCTCGACGAATCCGGCCAGGATCGAGAACCGCCGCGCCGGCCACGTGGGCTGCCGGGCCAGCAGGACGCGATCTCCGCCGTCGTGCACGAGGCAGATGACCGCCGGATCGGTGCGGGGGAACTCCTCGTGCCCGGTGCTCGTCGAGATCCGCGACCACCCCGACATCGTCGGCTCCGACGGCGCACCGTCCAGCGCGCTGAAACCTGCGCTGTCGTGCCAATTGAGCATCGCGAGGGCCCCCGTGAGCACGCCGGCGTCCGCGTCGTCCAGCGTCCCGCCCAGAATCCGGAGATCGGCCAGCTCGCCGGTCAGCGCCTGCACCCGCACCGCCCACACGTGCCGGTCCTTGCGAATGCCGAGGAACACCGCCCCCCGTTGCGGTTCCGGGCCGAGTTCGGTGGCGTCCGCGAACACCAGTCCGTCGTCGCCTACCCGCACCTGTCCGCGGTGATTGACGCGCAGCAGCAGCGCATCCCGCCAGCCCGCTCGCAGCGCGTCCGTGTCCGAACGCAATTCCTCGGCCCGCCCGACAGCGGAGCGGGACAGGAGCGGGGTGTCGTTCAGCCGGAATGCAGTCACGCCGTCGACACTACTGCCGATCAGTTCGCGACCCGACGGATGTACAGCAGTCGGTCGTTCTCCTCGATCGAATCGACCTCCGGTGAGCCGACCCGGATCAGCCGCCCGTCCCGCACCACACCGAGCACGATGTCCGCGAGGTGACGCGGGGAGCCGCCGATCTCGTCCCGCTCCACCGGGCGCTCCGCGATGGCGAAACCGGCCTCCGGAGTCAGGAGGTCCTCCATCATCTCGACGACGCTCGGCGTCTTCGTGGCGATGCCGAGGAGCCGGCCCGCGGTCTCGGAGGACACGACGACCGAATCGGCGCCGGACTGCCGGAGCAGATGTGTGTTCTCGGACTCGCGGATCGCCGCGACGATCTTCGCCTTCGGTGCGATCTCGCGGGCCGTCAGCGTCACCAGCACCGCGGTGTCGTCACGGTTGGCCGCGACGATGATCGCCGACGCATTCTGCGCGCCCGCCAACCGCAGCACGTCCGATTTGGTGGCGGACCCGTGGACCGTGACGAGGCCCTTGCTGGCCGCCGAGTCGAGCACCGCGTGGTCGGTGTCGACCACCACGATCTCCGATGGCGGAACGTCGTCGCCGAGCATCGCGTCGATCGCGGTGCGTCCCTTGGTTCCGTAGCCGATCACCACGGTGTGATTGCGCACGTGCTGCCTCCAACGCTGAATTTTGAACGCCTGCCGGGAGCTCTGCGTGAGCGCGGAGAGAGTCGTACCGACCAGGACGATGAGGAAGAAGATTCGAAGAGGCGTGATCAGGAGAACGTTGACGAGCCTCGCGGACGGGGTGAACGGCGTGATGTCGCCGTAGCCCGTCGTCGACAACGACACCGTCGCGTAGTAGATGCAGTCGAGCAGCGACAATTCGTTGTCCTGCGCGTCGCGGTAACCCGCCCGGTCGATGTACACGATGAGAACCGCCAACCCCAACGCCGCCAGGGCGATACCCACGCGGCGGTAGATCGCCCGCGCCGGACTGGTCTGCAGCTCCGGAATCCGGAGCACACCCACCAACGCGAAGTCGGGCCGGTCGGTCAGGGTGTCCGACCTGCTCAATCTCTCACGCAGCCTACCGGCCATATGTTCGTCTCCACGTTGCACTGAACTCCGACATCGGCTGGCAGCCTATCCCCGATTGCCCCATCGGTGACATGTCGGAGCCTCGTTGTCGCGAACCGAGTTGTTCGGGCAAGCTGGCGTCATGCAACGAGAGAGCCACACACCACGACCGAGCCAGAAGCCCGCACTCCGCCTTGCCGCGCTGCTGCTCGGCGCGGGCACGATGCATTTCGTCGCCCCCAAGTTCTTCGACTCCATCGTCCCCACCCAGCTTCCGGGCGAGGCCCGCACCTACACGTACGTGTCGGGGGTGGGCGAGCTCGCCATCGGTACCGCGCTCGCCGTGCCGCGAACCCGCAGGCTCGGTGGCGGCCTCGCTGCTCTGCTGTTCGTCGCCGTCTTCCCCGCCAACGTCAACATGGCGGTGGACTGGCTGAAGAGCTCCAAGACGACGAACGTGCAGAAAGCCGGTGCACTGCTGCGCCTTCCGTTGCAGATCCCGCTGGTCACCGAGTCGCTGAAGGCTCGGCGTCAGGCCTGATCTCCGCTTCGGAAGAACCGGCCGAACGGAGCAGACGGGCGAGCGCGTCGGCGTCGGGCAGGTGGTCCGGCGCGATCGTCCGTCCGGTCCGCACGTAGTGGAACGCGGCGCGCACCCGCTCGATCGGAACGTCCACCAGCTCGGCCCACGCCAGCCGGTACGCGGCCAACTGCATCACGACGGCCTTCTCGTTGGCCGCGCTCGGTTCGGCTCCGGTCTTCCAGTCGATCACCGTCCACCCGCCGTCGGGGTCGGTGAACACCGCGTCGATCCGGCCGCGCAGCACGGTCCCGGCCACCGACGTCTCGAACGGCACCTCGACCTCGGTCGGGTTGCGGTCGGCCCAGGACGAGCGCAGGAACGCATCCTGCAGGGTCGCGAGGTCGATGTCCGGGCCCGCACCCGTGTCGGCGGCACCGGGCAGCTCGTCGAGGTCGAGCAGCCGGGTGGCCCCGAAGCGGCGCTCCACCCAGGCGTGGAACGCGGTGCCGCGCCGGGCCAGCGGATTCGGCGGGTACGGCAGCGGACGCCGCAGCCGGGCGGCCAGGGCGTCCGGGTCGGCTTCGAGTTCGACGAGCTGGCTCACCGACAACTGACCGGGCAACACCACCTCGGTGCGGGCGTTCGCCCGCGCTTCCCGCTCCGCGAGAAGGGCGTCGACGTCGGCTGCCCAGTTCTCGGGATCGTCGTCCTCGCCGGCCGGCACCGGCTCACCGACGCTCTTCAGCGCCGCGACGACCAGCGCCGCGCCCCGCTCGACCGACTCGCGACGGAGCCCGAGCGGATCCCGCGGCCACACCGCCGACTTGGGGGTACTGGTCAGCGGGTTCTGCTCCTCGGGTTCTGGTGCGGGCGCCCAGATGTCGACGACCCCTATTCCCTCGTGCTCCTCGTCGGTCACCGTTTCGCGTAGTTCGGTGAGGAACTCCGACGGACCCTTCGGCTCGGTTCCCGATTCTGCCCAGTGGTGACCCGAAGCGAACAGCACCCGTTCGGTCCGGGTGAGTGCGACGTAGAACAACCGGCGGTCCTCGTCGAGTTTGCGCGCGGCCAGCGCCGCCTTGTGGGCCTTCACGGTCTCCTCGAGGTCTTTCCGGTCGTACAGGTTCTCGAGTTCGAGAACGGGCACGCCGTCTGCGGACTCCCCCGGCCGCGCACGATCGCCGCGCAGTGAGGGCGGCAGTTCACCGACGGCACCGAGCCAGGACCCGGACGCCGTCCGCGACGGAAAGACGCCGGCCGTGAGGTGCGGTACCGCCACCACTTCCCACTCCAGCCCCTTGGCGGAGTGCACCGTCAGCACCTGGACGCGGTGCGGGTCCACCTCGACTTCGCCCGGCGCCAAACCTTTTTCGACCGATTCCGCGGCGGACAGGAACGCGAGCAGGCCGGTGACGGTGGCCGACGTGCGGCTCGCGTATCCGGCGACGACGTCGGCGAAGGCGTCGAGATGTTCACGGCCGGCACTCCCCTGCGCCGACCGACGCGTCCGGGCCTGTGCCTCGATGCCGATACCCAGCGCCCGTTCGACTTCGGCCACCAGCTCGGTGAGTGGCTGCCCGATCCGCTCACGCAGAGACGCCAACTCCGCCGCGACGGCGGTGATCCGCGCGTAGCCGACCTGCGAATAACGTTCGGCGGGACCGGGATCCGCCAGTGCGTCCGCCAGCCCGGCCTGCTCCGCGTGTTCACCGGGAAGCGCCTCGCCGACGGCGTCGGCCAGAGCGGACGAATCGGTGACGGCGCCGGTGGTGCCGTAGCCGGTTCCGATGGCCAGTTCGGAGGCTCGCCGCGACAGCGCCGTCAGGTCGGCCGCCCCGATCTGCCATCTCGCCCCGGTCAGCATCCGCACGGCGGCACTGCCCGCCATCGGGTCGGCGACCACCCGGAGCATCGCGATCACGTCGGCCACCTCGGGCGTGTGGAGCAGTCCGCCGAGACCGACCACTTCGACCGGCAGCCCCCGGGACCGCAGGACCTCCGCGATCGGTGCGGCGTCCGCGTTGCGGCGGATCAGCACCGCGGCGGTCGGTGGGTCCTCGTCCCGGCTCGTGGCGTCCGCGTACTGTTCGGCGATGCGGTCGGCCACCCATTCGCGTTCCTGCACGACGTCACCGGTGAGGGCCAGCCGCACATCGCCCGGGACGGCCTGTGGTCGTGCCCGCAGCGTGCTGACCGGCACGCCCCGCTCACGCAGGGACGCCGACGCCATGTTGGCCAGCGCCAGGGCCTCCGGCGGGTTGCGCCAGCTCGTGAGCAGTTCCAGGGTCGGCGCCGGATCTCCGTTCGCCAGCGGGAAATCCGTCGCGAAGCGGGGCAGGTTGGCCGCCGAGGCACCACGCCAGCCGTAGATCGACTGCATGGGGTCGCCCACCGCGGTGAGCGCGAGTTCGCCGTCGAGACCGCCGCCGAACAGCGACGACAGGAGCACCCGCTGCGAGTGTCCCGTGTCCTGGTATTCGTCGAGGAGCACCACCCGGAAACGTGTGCGCTCGGCGAGTCCGACCTCGGGATGGTCCGCGGCGACCCGTGCCGCCAGCGACATCTGGCTGCCGAAGTCGAGCGCACCTTCCCGGCGCAGCGTGTCCGCGAGACGCTGCACCAGCGGAAGAAGCTCCACCCGGCGGTGCTGGGTGTCGAGGATGTCGAGCAGTTCCTTGCCGGGGCCGCCGCGCTGCCGCGGTCCGGCGGGCAGGGTGTGGACGAGCTTGTCGAGCTCGGTGTGCGCCTCCCGCAAATCGTCCGGTTCGACGAGGTGCTCGGCCAGTTGCCCGGACAGCGCGAGCACGGCTTCGGTGACGGACGCCGGGTTCCGGTCGGTGTCGAGGTCGCCGTCCCACGAGCTGACCACCCGGTGCGCCAGCTGCCACAGTTCCGTCTCCGACAGGAGCGTCGCCGACGGTTCGATGGGCAGCAGGAGCCCGTGCTCGGACAGCAGTCGCCCGGCATAGGAGTGGTAGGTGCTGACTTCCGGTTCGCCCGCGAGGATCCGCGATCGCAGGTCGCCGCCCGGGTCGACCCTGCGGAGCAGGTCCGACCCCGCCAGCCGGGCAAGGCGTTTCCTGATCCGGGCGGTCAGCTGCTGCGCCGCCTTGCGGGTGAACGTCAGCCCCAGCACCGCCTCGGGGTCGACGACACCGTTGGCCACCAGCCAGACGACGCGGGCCGCCATCGTCTCGGTCTTGCCCGCGCCTGCCCCCGCGACGACGAGGGTCGGGCCGAGGGGGGCCGCGATGACTGCGGCCTGCTCCGGAGTCGGTGGGTGCTGCCCCAGGCCGACAGCGAGTTCCACCGGGTCGATACGGATCATCATTCCGACGTCACCTGCCGTCCCTCGTCGTGCGCGGGGCAACTCGTGCGCACCGGGCAGTGCCGGCAACCGTCGTTGACGCGGGCGAGGAACTCCGGCCCCTTGGTGGCCGCCGCTGCCGCGTGGATGACCGCGAGCGACGTCTCGAGGTCCTCGTCCGACAGCGGTGCCTGCACCCGCTGGGTCGCGCCTTCCTTCTTGTGCGGTTTGGCGACGAAGACCAGCCGCGCCCCACCCGGTTTCGACGCCGGCTCCCCGTCGATCGCGCCGGTCGCCGCCGCCACCTGGTACGCCGCCAGCTGGGCGTGCTGCTGGGCGTCGTCCTTGGTGACCGGTGAGCGGGCGGTCTTCACGTCGACGATGACGGGCCTGCCCTCGGCATCGCGCTCGAGCCGGTCTATCCGCCCCCGCAGCCGGATCGTCGGGGAACCCTCTTCCCGCGGTTCCAGGACGCCGTCGACCGCCACCTCGACGCCGACCTCGGTGAGTTCGGACCGGGTGTTGCCCAGCCAGGAAGTGAACGTGGCGAGCATGTCCCGGGTGCGGTCGAGTTCGCGCCGTGAGTACCACTGAGATCCCAGATCGATCGACTCCCAGGCGTTCTCGAGCGCGCGTTCCACCTGATCGGGCGGGATCCGCCCGGCGAGCGCCTGCACCAGCGTATGCACGAGCGTACCGGCGATGGCGTGGGTGTTGTCTCCGTCCGTCCCGCCGTGGCGTTCGAGCAGCCACCGCAACGGGCACGTGTTGAGCAGGTCGATGGTGGACGGCGACAGCGACACCGGCCCGTCCTCCTCGTTCCACAACGCCACGCCGGTGCTCGGTTCGGCGGTGCCGTACCACTGGTCCGGGTGTGCGCCGCGCACTCCGGCTTCGGCGAGCCGGGCGAGTTGGCGCGCCGCGCGTTCCTGTCGGGCGGGATCGGATTCCGCGACGTCCGGATCGCAGACCACGCTGCGCAATTCGGCGACGAGGGCGGGCAGGGCCAGGACCCGGGTCGCCGGATCCTCCGCCTGCACGACCGCCTCCTCGACGTCCGAATCCTGGTCTCCGGCGAGCAGTTCGTCGACGAATCGGGAGTGGACGAGATCGGCGTCGCCGCTGGCCGAGTCGACCGCGGTGACGAGCAGACTCCGCCTCGCCCGGCTGCACGCCACCAGAAACAGCCTGCGTTCCTCGGCCAGAAGCGGTGCGGTGCGCGACATCCGGTCGGCGGCCGTCTCGCTGCCGTCGGACACTCCGGCCGTCAGGTCGATCAGCGCCTCGGTGCCGAGCAGGCTTCCGCGGGCCCGCAGACTCGGCCACAACCCTTCCTGCACACCCGCGACCGCGACGACATCCCATTCGCGGCCGGCAGCCGAGTGGGCGCTGAGCACCGAGACGGCGTCGACCGGAACGGCGGAGACGTTCCGCGTGGTGGGAATGGCCTGCCCGGTGAGGTAGTCGACGAACCCGGCGAGCTGCGCGCGCGGGAGGCGGTCGACGTAACTCGCCGCGGCGTCGAACAGGGCGACCACGGCGTCGAGGTCGCGGTCGGCCTGTGCCCCGATCGGACCCCCGCGAGCGGAGGCCGCCGACCAGCGGCGTTCGAGTCCGGTGGCCTGCCATGCCGCCCACAGAACGTCCTCGATGCCGCGCCCACGGTCCAGGGGCACCTTCGCCTTGCGCAGCACGGACAGCACCCGGTTCAGGGATGCCGCTTCGACGTCGGTCAGCTTGGCCGTGACCCTGCGGGTGCTGTCGGTCTCGCCCACCAGTACGAGACGGAGGAGCTCCGCGGAGTCGCGGTCGCCGCCGGACGCCAGCTCGGCGCGCCGCAGTCCCCGGCGAAGACGCCGGAGCGCCACGGGTTCTGCGCCGCCGACCGGGCCGGCGAGCAGAGCGAGAGCGTCCTCGCCCGTGAATTCCTGCCCCGACAGTGCCCGCAGCACCAGCATCAGTCCCGACACCCCGTGCTGACGGGCCAGCGGCAACTCGGACGCCGCGGTGGTGACAGGCACACCCGCACCCAGCAGGGCGCGGCGCAGCGGCGCGAGGGCGCGCGGCACCGAGCGCACGATCACCGCCATCTCCGACCACGGCACCCCGTCGAGGAGGTGGGCGCGACGCAGGGTGTCGGCGATGAGCGCAGCCTCCTTCGCCGCCGTGCTCAGGACCCGGACCGACGTCCGTCCGCCGTCCTGCGCCGGGCTCCAGATCCGATGCGGCAGATGACCCGGAAGCCGGGACGTGATCCGGGCCGCCGTGGTCGCGACCTCCGCCGAACTGCGAAAGTTGACCGGTAGCAACACCTGCCGGGGATCGCCCTTGTCGGCCAGCTCGGCGAGGAATGTCGGGTCTGCTCCGCGAAAGCCGTAGATCGACTGGTCCGGGTCGCCGGCGACGACCGTGGTGCGGGTACCGGTGCCGACGAGCCGGACGAGTTCCGCGGCCTGCGGATCGAGGTGCTGGGCGTCGTCGACGAGCAGGTGCCGCACCCGGGCCCGCTCCGTGCGCAGCAGGTCCGGGTCGGTGGCGAAGGCGGTGAGGGCCGCACCGATGAGTTCGGCGGCATCCAGCGCAGGCGCCGTGGCCTCGGGGGCCTCGACACCGACGGCACCGCGTAGCAGCATGCCGTGCTCGTACCGGGCGGCGAACATTCCCGCCGCCACCCACTCGGGACGGGCGTGCCGCTGTCCCAGCCTGATCAGATCTTCGGGGCCGAGACCGCGCTCGCTCGAGCGCAGCATGAGGTCGCGCAGTTCGACGGCGAAGCCGCCCAGTGCCAGTGCGGGACGCAGACGTTCGGGCCACATCTCGCCGCCGTCCGCGATGTCGCCGTGCAGCATCTCGCGCAGCACGGCGTCCTGTTCGGCGCCGGTGATGAGGCGCGGGGGCGGATTTCCGTGGGCGGCGGCCTGCAGTCTCAGCACAGCGAAGGCGTAGGAGTGGACGGTGCGTACGAGTGGTTCGCGCGTGGCCCGGGGGCCGTGGTGTTCGTCGTGGCCGATGAGGGACGCGGTGACCTCTTCGCGCACCCGGCTCGCCGCTCGCTTCGACTGCGTCAGGACGAGCACCGACTCCGGGTCTTCGCCGCCGGCGATCCGGTCCACCGCGACATCGACGAGAAGCGACGTCTTGCCCGTTCCCGGGCCGCCGAGCACCTGCCAGGGATTCCAGCCCAGGCCGAGGGACGGTGCGGTGGGGACCCGCCGCGTGGCGTCGTCCCACACCCGGGCCTCGCGGACCGGGTTCCGGCGGTGCACGAGCCTGGCACGGGGAACCGACGTCCTGGTGCGCACCGCCGATTCCGTCATGGGTGGCATTCCACCAGAACGGTCCGACATCTCGTGCAGCGACCCGATCCGGCATCATGGGTCACGTGTCAGCACTGAATACGTACCTGTTCGGCGCCGAGGACGGCACGGAGATCCTCGCCCTGCACGGACTCACCGGTCACGGCAGACGGTGGGAGGCGCTGGCCACCGACCAGCTGCCGGACGCCCGCTGGATCTCCCCCGACCTACTCGGGCACGGCCGCTCCACGTGGTCGCCGCCGTGGAACCTCGAGGCCCACGTCGCCAGCCTCGTCGACACGCTCGACGCACACGCCCACGGACCCGTCCTGGTCGTGGGCCACTCGTTCGGCTGCGCCCTGGCGCTGCACCTGTCGCGCGCAGTCCCCGACCGCGTCCGGGGACTCGTGCTGCTCGATCCCGCGATCGGGCTCGATCCCGAGCTGATGCAGTCCGTGGCGGATCTCACCATCTCCTCCCCCGACTACACCGACATCGCGGAGGCCCGGTCCGAGAAGGTACACGGCTCGTGGGGTGAAGTAGCCCGCGACGTCCTCGAGAACGAGATCGCAGAACACCTGGTGCCGCTGGCGAACGGCCGGGTCAACTGGCGACTGTCCACCCCCGCCGTCGTCACGGCGTGGGGCGAGCTCGCACGCGAGGCCGTCCTGCCGCCCGCGCACCTGCCGACCGTCCTCGTGCAGGCGTCGAAGGTGCAGCCGCCGTACGTCACACCCGAGTTCCGCAAGGCTCTCACCGACCATCTGGGCGACAACCTCACCGCCGTCGACCTCGACTGCGATCACATGGTGCCGCAGGCCCGGCCCGACGAGGTCGCCGAGCTCGTCCGCACGCTCCTCTGATGGTCGCGACGACGGAGGAACAGGTCGAGGCGGTCCGCGCGCTGGTCGCGTCGATTCCACCCGGCCGGGTGGCCACCTACGGCGACATCGCCTCGGCGGCAGGGCTGTCCAGTGCGCGGACGGTCGGCTGGATCATGCGCACCGACTCCGCCGACCTCCCCTGGCACCGGGTGCTGGGCGCTTCGGGACGACCGGCGCCGCACCTCGCGCACCGGCAGATCGCGAAGCTCGAACTCGAGGGTGTTCCCATCCGGGACGGCCGCGTGGATCTCGCGGCGGCCCGGCACCGGTTCGATCGGTCCGGCTGAGTCCCGCCCGCGTCAGCAGGTGCTCGGCGCGGGATCACCGCGGAACCGGGCGTCCATCCAGTCCAGCGCCTGAGGCAGTCCCAGCGCCGCCGCCGACAGGTGGTCGGGGGTCGGAGTGAGCAGCGTCTGCACCGGAGTGCCCGCGTCGCAGTACCGCCGCAGGGTGGTGTCGATCGAATCGACGGGGATCAGTGCGTCCGTCGGGCTGTGCCATTCGAAGATCGGCGTGGTGGGCACGCCCGGATACAGCTCCAGGCTGTTCTCCTCCATCACCTTCCACGCTTCCGGATCATCCATGAAGTTCTTGTTGTCGGTCATCTGTGATGCGCTGTGTCCGAGTCCGAACAGCATGATCTCGTTGGTACATCCGTTGCCGATCATCTGCTTCATCAAGCGGCCCTCATCGTTGAGCTGGCCGCTGACGTCGATGCGGTCCGGGTATTCGCGTTCCAGGCCCAGCGCGGCGGCCATCGCGAGACCGAACGCGGGGTGCGGGTTGGCGCCCAGTGCCTCCGCCATCTTCACCAGGTTCATCGGGGTTCCGCCCTCGGCGGCGCCGACGATGTTCAGTTCGGGGGCGTAGCTCGGTGCCAGCGCCGCCGCCCAGGCCGTGGCCATGCCGCCGCCGGAATATCCGCCCAGTCCGACCTTGCTGTCCTGCACCTGCAGTTCGGGGACCCGCTGGACGGCGCGGATGCCGTCGAGGGTGATCTGGCCACCGAGCTTCGCCGCGCCGTACGCCATCCTCGGTCCCAGATGGTCGGGCAGCGCCACTGCCCACCCGCGCGCGAGTGCGATGTTGAGTGCGGCGGCCTCGCGGATCTGGTGCAGGGGGTCGGTGGTGTAGAGCTCGGTGGCGATCTTGCACTTGTTGCCCAGCGAATTGATGATGTGCTGGTACGACACCAGCGGGCCGTCCTGGACGTGGTTCGGGGGCAGCACGTACGTGGTGTTCGCCGCGATCGGCCTGCCCTCGGAGTCGGTGGTCCGGAACAGCAGCTCCCACATCGCGCTACCGGGGAAGTAGTACGACGGCGGCAGCTGGCGGATCTTCAGGACGTCGCCCGGAGCATGGTCGGCGACATCCGTGGGTTGGATGTAGAAGGGGTCCGGGTCGGCGACGGGGAAGATGGCGTCGGCAGCGGGTGGGGACAGCAAGGGGGGCAACAGCAACGGTGGTTCTGCCGCGGAGGTGCCTGCGCCCACGAGGGCGGCAGTCATCGCGAGGACCGAGCCGAGTACAGCGGTGCCGAAGGATCTGCGGAACAACGAGCCCATGACATACCCCACAATTCAGCGAGCGGGTCGACGGCATCACTATGCCAGAGCGTCGATAAAGATCAGCACCTTTCCCGGTACCGAACTGGTCTCTGACTGATACTTGAATTCACGGGTACTTTGCCGTCGAACGCCCCCGCGTCACACGACGAGCGTCGGCGTCGCAGACATCGACGCGTCCCCGGACACGACCAGGTTGGCAAGGATATTCACGGCCGCGGTCAACTCGGACACCGGCCGCGTGAAGGGCAACCGCTGGTGGTCGTCGAACAGATGGCCGGTGCCGAATCGGGGTCCGGGAGCCAGTAGCAGGCCCCTCGACCGCGCGGCGGCGACGAGTTCCGTCGATCTCGTTCCGGCGGGGAGCATGCACCACAGGGACAGCCCCCCGGCGGGCAGCACGTACTCCCACCCGGGCAACCGCTCGTCGACCGCCGCCGCGAGCGCGTCCCGCTGCACCCCGAGGTCGCGGCGGCGCTGCGCGACCAGACGGTCGTGCCGGGCGAACAAGCGCACGGCCGCAAGCTGATCCAGCACCGAGACCGACAACTGCCTGCGCGCCATGATCTTCGCCATCTGCGCGGTACGGGCGGCCTCGGCGCGCACCCAGCCGATGCGGATACCACCCCACACGGTCTTGCTGAGACTGCCGATCGCCACCGTCGACGATTCCGGGACCGGGACGCCGAACGGCTCGAGGTCGTCCGAGCCGTCCAGCACGAGTTCCGCCGACACCTCGTCCACGACGGTCACCACGCCGTGGCGGGCCAGGGTCGCGGCCAGCCGCCGCCTGCCTTCGGGAGTCGCCCTGGCTCCCGAGGGATTGGAGAAGTCCGGCATCAGGTACGCCACCGTCGGGGCGCTCTGCCGCGCGGCCCGGTCCGCCTCGGCGACGAACGCGTCCGGGTCGGTCGCATCGATCGGCACCGGAACAGGCCTGCCGCCGGCCGCCTGCACGGACTCGACCGCGCCGGGGTAGGTCGGATGTTCGACCAGGACGCGATCGCCCGCCTCGACCAGAGCCTCGAACACCACCTCGGTGGCATCGCCCGCGCCACCGGTCACGAGGATCTGGTCCGCGGTGGTCGGGCGACCCCGGCGTGTGTAGTGGCCTGCGATCGCCGCCCGGAGCGTCGTCAGTCCGCCGGGATGGTATCCGTGCTGGGGCATGAAACGGGGCAACTCGTCGACGGCGTCCAGGTAGGCCTCCCTGAGCTCGGGGGCGGCTGCCGGCGCGGCGTTGACGAGGTCGATGACACCGTCCACCGGCGCGCCTACCATGCTTCCCCACGCCGGCGGTCCCGACGGCATCGCCACGAATGTCCCCGATCCGTGGCGCGCCGACGCCCAACCGGCCTCGCGCAGTTCGCGATACGCGGCACTGACGGTCACCCGGCTGAGCCGGAGCTCCTCCGCGAGAGCCCGTTCGGCGGGCAGCCGGACTCCCACGGCCATCGACCCGTCGGCGACCCTCTCGCGGAGGGCGTCGGCGAGCCCGCGGTACAGCGGTTGTCCGCCGGTGGGCGCCGCACCGAGCAGCACCGCCAACTCGGCTGCCGACACGGTTCGGACTGGTTCAACACTCATACAGGCCACTTTCCCACAGAGGACTGGAAATTGCGGGCCACTTTGCACCGACAATCGACACATGTTGGTAATTGGAATCCTCTTCGCCCTCAGCCTGGCGTCGGTGGCCTGGCTCTGCGTCAGCACGGCGCACGGCGGACGGTCCGGGCTCGCCGGACCTCCGCGCAGCCACCTGCACAGCGACTGAGGGTGTGCGGCAGCATGAGGGAATGAACTCTGCCGCACCCGTTCACGCGATCGTCCTCGCCGGTGGACGAGCCACCCGGATGGGCGGCGTCGACAAGCCGGCCGTGGTGGTCGGCGGACGCCGGATGCTCGACACCGCTCTCGACGCCGTCGACGACTGTGAGCGCATCGTCGTCGTGGGACCCCGGCGCGCCGACCTGGATTCGACGGTGCTCCAGACGCAGGAGACGCCCCCGGGCGCCGGACCGGTCGCAGGGGTGGCCGCCGGACTCGCGGTGCTCGACGCCGAACCGGAAGACCGGGTGATTCTGCTCGCGTCGGACCTGCCGTTCGCGGAACCCACGATGGTGGAGGCCCTCGCCGCCGCCGTGCAGGGCGCCGACACCGTGTTCGCGATCGACGAATCGGGCCGCCTGCAGTTCCTGTTGTCCGCGTGGCGCGTCGGCGCGCTGACCGATCGTGTGCGCTCGCTCGGGTCGGCGGTCAATCAGCCCATGAAGGCGCTCGTTCCGGACACGTTCGACACGGTCCTCTTCCGCGGCGTCACCGACTGCGACACACCGGAGGACGTCGAGCTGGCCCGGAGCAGGGCCGCGGCGACGCCGGTCACGGTCGCCGAGGCCAGGAACGCGATCCTTACGAGTGTCCCCCCACTCCCACCCCGGTCCGCGGCGCTCGGCACGGCGCTCGGCGCCACACTCGCCGAGCCGCTGCTCGCCGCCGAAGCTCTGCCGCGCATCGCCGTCTCCGCCATGGACGGATACGCCGTCGCAGGCGACGGTCCGTGGGTGCTGCGCGACGACATCCGGTATGCGGGAAGCTCCGAGGAACTCGAGCTGACGGAGGGCGAGGCGGCCCGGATCGCGACGGGAGCGCACCTCCCCAGCGGTGCCACCGCCGTCGTGCGGGACGAATTCGCCATGGCGACAGACACATCCGAGGGACCGCGACTGTCCCGCAGGGAGGACGCCCCCGTGCGCGACGACGCGCGACGGCGCGGCGAGGACTGGCACGAGGGGTACCGGCTTGCGGTGGAGGGCACGGCCGTCACGCCCGCCCTCGTCTCCGCCGCCGCGAGCGCGGAGGTGACCAGCGCGGGGGTCCGCGGACCCGTCCGCGCACACGTAGTGGTGACGGGGGACGAGATCCGGCGGGAAGGTCCGCTGCGACGAGGGCAGACGCGGGACGCTCTGGGACCCGTTCTCCCCCAGTTCCTCTCGTGGTGCGGCATCCGGACGGTCGCGGACACCCACCTGCGGGACACGTCCGACAGCTTCGACGAACTGTTCCGGGAAGTCCGCCAGCCCGATCTGATCGTGATCGTCGGGGCCACCGGCGGCGGCGCGGCCGACCAGTTGCGTGCCGCGCTCGACCGGGCGGAGGCCAGGATCGTGGTGGGGCGGGTGCGGTGCCGCCCGGGCGGTTCGCAGGTGACCGCACTGCTGCCCGACGGACGGGTGGTGCTCGGGCTGCCCGGGAACCCGTACGCCGCGGTCGTGACGCTCCTGACCACGGTTCCGTCCATCGCCGCCGCACTCACGGGTCGCATCCCGTCACCGCGTCAGCTGGCGCGGATCGCGAATGCGTCCGAGGTCAGTGGTGACGCCACCCGGATCCTGCCCGCGGTCCCGCAACCGGACGGCACGTGGCGCGTCGACCCCGGAATCCGGACCGCGCATCTCGCCGGCCTGATCGACCGCGACGCGCTGGCGCTGGTCCCGGCGGGGGCGGCCGACGGTGATCTGGCCGAGCTGGTGCCGCTACCGCGCTGACAGGTCAGCGCTGGAACGACAGTGTGCGCAGCGCGGCCGGAATTCCGCTGCGGTAGCGCTCCGCCACGAGGTCGACGATGGCCGGATCGACACCGAGCGGCTCGGCCACTCCGTCCGCTCCGGCATCGGCGAGACGCGCGTGGAACAGTCCGTGGGCCAGGAGATACGACGCGACGAACACGCGCTTCTCGCCGCCCGCACGCAATCCGGCCACCACGTCGGGGACGCGCGGCTGCGCTGTCGCCACGTACCCGATCCGGACCGGCGACGCCACGAGTTCCGACAGCAGCGCCGCGGCGCGCCGGACGTCTCGCAGGGCCCGCGGGTCGGACGATCCGGCCGCGGCGAGCACGACCGCGTCGCCGGGCCGCCAGCCCGCGTCGACGAGACGCCGCAGCAGGACCTCCGCGAGAACGGGGTCCGGTCCCAGCGCCCGGGTCACGGCCGCCGAGGGGTGACCACTGTCCGCGACTTCCCGCGGTACATCGGTGTGGACGTGGTAACCCGACGCGAGGAACGCCGGCACCACGACGGCGGGGCCGGGGATATCGCGGAGCACCTCGGCAGGCGACGGCCCGAGAACGTCCACGAAGGACACCCGGGTGGGTCCGACCTGCTCGGCGACCGCGTCGGCGAGCGCGGCGATCATCTCCACGCCTCGGGGACTCCGCGTTCCGTGTGCCACCAGTACCAGTGCTGTCTCGTTCATTGCTGTCCCTCCTCACGTGAATCGACGCAGTCGACGGGATCGAGAGCGAGGCGGTATCCCCGCTTGACCACCGTCTGGACGGCTTTCGGTGCGCCCAGGGACGCGCGCAGCCTCGCCACGGCCGTCTCCACGGCGTGGGTGTCGCCGCCGCCACCGGGC
Source organism: Rhodococcus sp. NPDC127593 (assembly GCF_042671975.1). NCBI lineage: Bacteria > Bacillati > Actinomycetota > Actinomycetes > Mycobacteriales > Nocardiaceae > Rhodococcus > Rhodococcus sp. NPDC127593. The sequence continues at coordinate 19,472 of NZ_JBHXWI010000051.1, forward strand.
AGCGCTGCGAGCAGTTCGTCCCGCGGAACGACCCGGCCCGGACGGGCGCCGAGCGTGCGCATCAGCGACATAGCGGCGGGGGGCAGCTGCCGCACCTCGCCGTCGACGACGACGCAGCCGCCGCGGATGCTCAGCTCGTGTCCGGCGGTCTGGATCTTGTTCGCCCGTCTCGGCAGCTCGTCGGCGATGTGCCGGGCGAGCGCCCCCAGCCGCGAGCGCGCCGGCATCGTCGTCGGCACCTCGAGTTCGCGCAGCGGTCCGGCGGTCACCGGCCCCACGCAGGCCGCGAGAACTCGGTGCCGGAACGAGTGCAGCACCATCTCGATCATTCCGGTCTCCTTGGCGCGGGTCAGCAGCGAGGCCACCGCCGGTGCGCTGGTGAAGCTGACCGCGTCCAGCCCGCCGGAGGCGATCAGTTCGATCATCCGGTCCATCGGGGCCTGGTCCTCGAGCGGCGTCCACCGGTAGACGGGGACGGCGATCACGTCGGCGCCCGCGCAGCGGAGCACCTCGCAGAAGTCGGCGACCGGCTCCCATTCCGTGGTGGCACCGTGCAGCTGGACCGCGATGCGCTTGCCGTCGACGCCCTCACCGAGCAGGTGATCGAGCACCTCCGCCGACGACTCCGAGGCGGGTGACCACTCTTCCCGCAGGTCCGCGGCCCGGATCGCGCCCTTCGCCTTGGGTCCGCGGGCCAGCAGGCGGCTCGACGCCAGTGCGCGGCCCAGCTCCTCCGCTTCACCCCAGCCGTCCGCGGCCTCCATCCAGCCGCGGAAGCCGATCCCCGTCGTCGCGACGACGATCTCCGGCGGATTGTCGATGATCTGGCGTGTGACGCGCTCGAGTTCCGTGTCGTCGGCCAACGGGATGATGCGGATGGCCGGAGCGTGCACCACGGTGGCACCGCGCCGCGTCAGCAGCGTGGCGAACTCTTCCGCGCGCCGGGACGCCGTGATCCCGATCGTGAACCCGCACAGCGGCGCGTCGTCGTTCACGCGTTCGTGCTGTGAACCTGGACGACGCCGGCCCACACCCGCACGTCGTACACGGGCAGCCGCACCGACTCGTCGTCGAGGCAGCGACCGTCGACCAGCGAGAAAACCTGCTTGAGCAGCGGCGACGCCACGGTGGGCTCGCCGGCCCGGTCACCCACGAGACCGCGGGACATCACGGCGGCGCGCCCGAACGGGTCGATGTTGCCCACGGCACGCAGTGATCCGTCCTCGAGCAGGAACAGTGCCACCTGCTCCCCGCCCCGCAGCAGCACCGCCACCCCGAGACCGGGAATCAGCTGGCTGAGCGGACACGCGGACGTCCATTCGAGACGGCCTGACTTGACGCTCTCACGCCTGGTTCCACTGGCACTGTGCACGTTCATGTCGACGACGGTCATCACAGTCCTCCTTCGGGCTGGTGTGTATCCGTGCTTGGATACATCGTTCGTGGTCGGTGTTTCCGCAGCGTTAAGCGGGGATTACTCCGATGTAGAAGCTGCGAATTTCGGCATTCCCATCAACACCGGGACCTTCCGGACGCCCGTGTCGTCGAACGAGACGGTCGGATCGGCCTCCTCGGGCGCGTTGACGAACGACACGAACCGCGACAGCTTCTCCGGGTCCTCGAGCACGCCCGCCCACTCGTCCTTGTATCTCAGAACGTGCTTGGCCATGGCCGCCTCGAGGTCGGCGGCGATGCCCAGGCTGTCCTCGCACACCACGGCCTTGAGGTGGTCGAGCCCGCCTTCGAGGGACTCGACCCACGGTGCAGTGCGCTGAAGACGATCCGCGGTGCGGATGTAGAACATGAGGTACCGGTCGATGTAGCGGACCAGGGTCTCGTCGTCGAGCCCACCGGCGAGCAGCTGGGCGTGCTTCGGGGACTGACCGCCGTTGCCGCCGACGTACAGATTCCAGCCGTTCTCGGTGGCGATGACGCCGACGTCCTTGCCGCGCGCCTCGGCGCATTCGCGGGCACAACCCGAGACACCGAACTTGATCTTGTGCGGGGACCGCAGGCCGCGGTACCGGTTTTCGAGATCGACCGCCATACCGACGGAGTCCTGCACGCCGTACCGGCACCAGGTCGATCCGACGCAGCTCTTCACGGTGCGTAGCGACTTGCCGTAGGCCTGACCCGACTCCATGCCCGCGTCGACGAGACGCTTCCAGATCGCGGGCAGTTGCTCGACGCGGGCGCCGAACAGGTCGATGCGCTGACCGCCGGTGACCTTCGTGTAGAGGCCGAAGTCGCGGGCCACCTCGCCGATGACGATGAGCTGTTCGGGCGTGCATTCGCCGCCGGGCATGCGCGGCACCACCGAGTAGGTGCCGTTCTTCTGGATGTTGGCCAGGAAGTGGTCGTTCGTGTCCTGCAGGCCCGCCTGATTGCGGTGCAGGATGTGGTCCGAGTCGGTGGACGCCAGGATCGACGCGACGACGGGCTTGCAGATGTCGCAGCCCGAGCCCTTCCCGTACTTCGAGATGAGCGCGGAGAACGTGCGCGTGTCGGTGGCCTGCACGATCTCGAACAGCTCGGCGCGGGACTGCTCGAAGTGCTCGCACAGCGCCTTCGACATCACCACGCCGGACGACGCGAGGAGCTGCTTGATGGTCGGCAGGCAGCCGCCGCACGTGGTGCCGGCGTTGGTGCAGCTCTTTACCTGCGCGATGTCGCAGGCTCCGTCGGCGATGGCCCCGCAGATCGAACCCTTGGTGACGCCGTTGCACGAGCAGACCTCGGCGTCGTCGGGCAGGGACCCGGCGCCGGGCTTCTCCCCCGCCGGCGAGATGAGCGACGCCGGATCACCCGGCAGCTCGCGGCCGACGAGCGGGCGCAGCGACGCATACGCGGAGGCGTCGCCGACGAGGATGCCGCCGAGCAGCGTCTTCGCGTCGTCGGACACGACCAGCTTGGCGTAGGTGCCCTTGGCGGCGTCGCTGAGGACCACCTCCAGGGCGCCGGCTGTCTGAGCGTGCGCGTCGCCGAAGCTGGCGACGTCCACACCCATCAGCTTGAGCTTGGTGGACAGGTCGGCGCCCGGGAACTCCGCCGCCCCGCCGAGCAGCCGGTCCGCGACGATCTCCGCGGTGGTGTAGCCGGGAGCGACGAGGCCGTAGCACCGTCCCTCCACCGCGGCGCACTCGCCGACCGCGTAGATGTTCTCGTCGGACGTGCGGCAGCCGAGGTCCGTGATGATCCCACCCCGCTCGCCGACGTCGAGTCCGGCGTCGCGGGCCAGCTGGTCCTGCGGCCGCACACCCGCGGAGAACACCAGCAGCGCGGCCTCGATCACCGAACCGTCGGACAGTTCGACGTTGATCCCGTCCGGACCCTCGGCGATGCCTGCGGTGCCGACACCCGTGTGGACGGTGACACCCAGGTCGGTGACCAGGTTGGCGAGCAGCGCCCCACCGCCCTCGTCCACCTGCAGCGGCATCAGCCGGGGCGCGAACTCGACGACATGCGGTGTCATGCCCATCAGCTTGAGGGCGTTCGCGGCCTCGAGTCCGAGCAGACCACCGCCGACGACGACACCGACGGCGCCGGGGCCGGCCGCGTCGGCACGCTTCCGGATTCCGTCGAGGTCGTCGAGCGTGCGGTAGACGAAGCACTCCGGTCGGTCGTGCCCGGGGATCGGCGGCACGAACGGGTACGAACCGGTGGCCATCACGAGAGCGTCGTACGCGACGACCTCGCCCGAATCGGTGGTGACCTTGCGGGACTCCCGATCGATGGTCACGGCCCGGCGGCCGATCCGGAGGTCGACGAGAGCGTCGTCCGGGTAGTCGTTACCCGCGAGCGCAAGCTCCTTGGGGTCCCACGCCCCCACGTAGGAGGACAGTCCCACCCGGTCGTACGCGGGGAGGGGCTCCTCGCAGAGCACCGTCACCGACCAGTCGTCCGACTCGTCGCGCGCACGCAACGCCTCGACGAATCGATGTCCGACCATTCCGTGTCCGATGACCACTGCTGACTTGCGGCTCATGCCGTCGCTCCTTCTAGCTGAATTGCTCGAGTTCATGCGGTACTGCGTGAGGTCACGCCGAGACCGACACCTTTTCGTCGTCGCCATCGGAGACGGTGAGCCCACGAGTGTCGGACGGGCGGCGCAGGAAGACGAACCAGGTGACGAAGATGCAGGCGACGTAGAAAGCGAGGAACACCCAGAACGCCATCGTCGCCGACTTCGCGGTGCCGCCGTAGGACGCGCGAAGCACCAGGTTGATGCCGACGCCGCCGAGGCCACCGATGGCGCCCGCGAAACCGATGAGGGCACCGGACATCGCCCGCGACCACGCCGCCTTGGCCTCCCGGCTGACGCCTTCGAGTCCCTGCGCCTTGGCCTCGAAGATCGACGGAATCATCTTGTAGACCGAGCCGTTCCCGATGCCGGCCAGCAGGATCAGGGTGATGAAGCCGAACACGAATGCCACCAGCACTCCGGCCGTGGCCGCGCCGGGCGTGCCGTCGTCGACGGTCCCCGCGGTTACCAGCACTGCGGCGGCGAGCGCCATCGCGACGAACGTGTACAGCGTGATCTTGCCGCCGCCGATGCGGTCGGCGAGCTTGCCGCCCATCGGTCGCGCGATGGAGCCGAGCAGCGGTCCGATGAAGGCGATCTGCGCGGCGCGCAGCGCAGCCTCCGCGGGGGTGGCGCCACCGGCGAGGAAGTTGATCTGCAGCACCTGACCGAACGCGAAGCTGAATCCGATGAACGATCCGAACGTGCCGATGTAGAGGAAGCTGATGACCCACGAGTCGGAGAACTTCAGCGCCTTGGCCATCGACCGGAGATCGGACTTCTGGTTGCCGAGGTTGTCCATGAACAGGGCGGCGCCGACCGCGGCGACGGCAATGAAGACCAGGTAGACGGCGCAGACGATCCACGGTTCCGTGTTACCCAGGGTGGCGATCACGAGCAGGCCGATCACCTGGATCATCGGGACGCCGATGTTGCCGCCGCCGGCGTTGAGGCCGAGTGCCCAGCCCTTGAGGCGCTGCGGGTAGAACGCGTTGATGTTCGTCATCGACGAGGCGAAGTTGCCACCGCCGACGCCGGCGAGGGCGGCCACGAGGATGAACGTCGTGTACGACGCGCCGGGGTTCATCATCAGGTACAGAGTGAACAGCGTCGGCACGAGCAGGACGAGCGCACTGAAGACTGTCCAGTTGCGGCCGCCGAAGCGGGCCGTCGCCACCGTGTACGGGATTCGCAGAATGGAGCCGACGAGGGTCGGGACCGCGACGAGGAAGAACTTGCCCGCCGCGTCGATCCCGTAGATGTCGGTCGGCATGAACAACACCATGACGGACCAGATCGACCAGACGGAGAAGCCGACGTGCTCAGCGACTACCGACCAGATCAGGTTCCGCTTGGCGATGTCCTTGCCGCCCGCCTCCCAGGCGTCGACGTCTTCCGCGTCCCAGTGCTCGATGTAGTGCTTGTTCACCCGGGCCTCCTCGTTGTGTGGGAGACCCAAAGGTAGAAAACCGGTGTTGCGGCGGTGCTGCGGTCGGTGACCGGGGCGTCAACTGATCCTCACTTTTCGGCTGGGCCGATGTGAGGTTTCCTGCATGTTTCCTAGGCGTGTCGAAGAGCGTCCTGCGGCTCCGAATCGACGTGCCAGCTGTCCTCGAGCATGCGCGGCTTGCACGCCTGGAACGCTGCTATGAGGAGGATCACCACGCCGAACGTCAAGAATCCGAACGACAGGGTCCACCCGCCGGTGCCGTCGTGGAACACCCCGAACAGCAACGGTCCGAGGCACGCGACGGCGTAGCCCACTCCTTGGGTGAAACCGGACAGCGTCGCCGAGCCGATGTGGCTGCGCGTGCGGAGATTGATCAGTGTCAGCGACATCGGGAACGTGCTGGGCCCGAGCCCGAGCAGCACGATCCACAGGATGGGCGCGCTCATCGGGGCGAGCAGCAGTCCGCTGAAGGACACGAGGTAGCAGACCGCGCACCCGATCACGATCGGGAACGGGTTGCGCATGCGCGCGCACAGCGTGGGGGCGCCGAACGCCGCGACGAGGCCCATGAACGAGAACAGTCCCACCATGGCGCCGCCGAACGCCTCGCTCGCGCCCGCGTCGGACAGGATGTCGGGGATCCAGGTGAACATCGAGTACGTGATCATCGACGTCATCCCGAACATGCCGGCCATTCCCCAGCCGACGGGCGACCGCCAGGCCTTCCCGTGGGGGCGGTCGGCCGGAACGTCCGCGGGCGGTTGCGCCGTCAAGACCACGGCGCGACGGCGTTCGCGGGTGAGAAGAAGGATCCATGGGATGGCCGCGGCGAAGCCGAGGAGCGCCCAGACGCCGATCGAGAACCGCCAGCCGAATGCCTCGGCGAGTGGGACGGCCACGAACGCGGGCGCGATGGTGCCGATCTGCACGCCGACGATGTACACCGAGCTCATCACGGCCAGCCGGTCGGAGAAGTAGCGCTTGACGAGCGGCGGAATCACCACGTTGCCGATCCCCATGCCGGCCAGCGCGAGCGCCGACAGCGCCAGCAACGACCAGGTGTCGCTCATCAGGGCTCTCGTGAGCATGCCGACCGCGGCCATCAGCATCGCGACGAGGGCGGTCCGTTCCAGTCCCCACCGCTTGGCGATGAGCGGCGTTCCCAGCCCGAACAGCGCGAACATCGCCGTCGGCACCATCCCGAACACCCCGACAACCGTCGGCGAGAATCCGATGTCCTCCCGGATCTGCGAGGCCAGCGGGGAGAACGAGGTGACCGCCAGCCTCAGCACGAGGGCAGACATGGCGATCGCACAGAAGACGAGGAGGCGGCCGCGTAGAAGAGTCACAAGAGAAATCATAGGATGACAGGATGACCTTTGGAAAACCCGTGCGCCGCTCGAGTCTGATCTCACAGGTCACCGAGCAACTGCGCGACGAGATCTGCAGTGGTCGGTGGGCGGTCGGCGCGAAGATCCCTACCGAGACTGCGCTGTCCGAACTCACCGGAACTGGACGCAACACCGTCCGCGAGGCAGTACAGGCCCTCGTCCACACCGGACTGCTCGAACGGCGGCAGGGATCCGGCACGTACGTCGTCGCCACCTCCGACGTCGGGGGAACACTCGGCAAGTACTTCGCCGGCGCGCACGAGCGCGACGTCACGGAACTGCGGCAGGCGCTCGACGTCACCGCCGCCGCCCTCGCCGCCCGGCGTCGCACCCCGGACGACGTCGCACGCCTGAGAAGCCTCCTCGACGAGCGCTCCCGTTGCTGGGCCGAATCCGACACCGAGGCCGCCGTCGCGGCGGACATCAGCCTGCACCGCGCGATCGTCGAAGCGAGTCACAACGCCGTGTACCTGGAGTTTTACGACTCGCTACTGCCCTCGATCGCCCAGACCGTCGACCGCCACGTGCACGCGACCGGTGCGGGGTTTCACGACGAGCACGGGCGTCTGATCCAGGCGGTGATCGACGGGGACGAGCCCGCCGCGACCACGGCCGCCCGCGATCTGTTCGCGGAGCTGCTCACCTAGAGCAGGAGGCGTACCACGTCGGCCGTGCGGGCGAGTCCGGGAAACGCCTCCGCGGTCGACCGGGGGTGCAGCACGTGGACGGCGAGCCTGAACAGGACCGCACGCAGAAGCATTTGCGGCCATTCGGGCAGATCTTCCCAGCGGCCGATGAGGGTCTCGTCGGCTCCACCCCAGGAAATGGCATCCACCACCGCGACTGCCGCCGCCCACGACGCGGGACGCCAGTACGGAGTGATGTCGGTGATCCCGGGTGCGAGCGCACCGGCGAACAGGACGGTGCCGAACAGGTCCCCGTGCACCAGCTGGTCCGGGCTCGTGACGGGCTTGCGCAGCGTCGCGAGCCCGGTGATCAGCTCCAGACTCTTGCGACCGTCGGGGGACGGCGTCTCGAGCTGGTCCGCACCCTTCGCGCTGCGCAGCGGGATCTTCTCCCAGGCGGCCCGATCCGCCGCCACGAACACGTCGACCTCCGCCCACGGCGCGACCGGGGGCTGCACGAGGAACCGGGGACGGTCGAGCTGCGAGGTGGCGGCGTGGAGCCGCCCCGACATCGACACGACCTCGTCGTGACGCGGTTCGGGTGTGCCCTCGATGAACGTGTCGGCGCGCCACCCGGACACCACGTACCTGCCGTCGGTGGACCGCACGGGACGGGCGAGCCGCACCCCGTCCACCTCGAGCGTCTCACGTACCTTGGCGGACCATGCGGCGCGCGCGTGGTCGGCGACGGCTGACAGGACTACGTCTCCACAGAGCCACCCGCCGTCCCAGTCCGCACCGAGCGGGATGGGCTCGACTTCCCGGAGGCCGAACGTGGAGCACACGTGTTGAGGGGGTTGGCCTGTGCTCACGGACTCAACGCTACCGCCGGGTGGGCCGGTGACACTGCAAGGCGCGCTGGCCCGGAGAGGGCAATCACGCCGCGACGGAGGTCAGTAGACGGGCAGGCTCGTGTCCACCTGTTTGGCCCACGCGATCACGCCACCCTGCAGATGCGTGGCGTCGGAGAAGCCCGCCTTCTTCAGTGCGGCCAGCGCCTCCGCCGACCGGACCCCGGTCTTGCAGTGCAGCACGATCGGCTTGTTCTGCGGAAGCTCCGACAGCGCCTCCCCCGACAGGATGCGGTCCTTCGGGATCAGCACGGCACCGGGCAGGTGGACGATGTCCCATTCGACCGGCTCGCGTACGTCGATCAGTTCGATCTCCTTGCCGGAGTCGAGGAGATCGCGCAACTCCGTGGCCGTGATGGTCGAACCGGCCGCCGCCGCCTGCCCCTCGTCGGACACCACGCCGCAGAACGCGTCGTAGTCGATCAGTTCGGTGACCGGGGTCCGCGCCGGATCCCGGCGCAACGTGATGGTGCGGTAGGTCATGTCGAGCGCGTCGTAGACCATCAGCCGTCCGAGCAGCGATTCCCCGATGCCGGTGATCAGCTTGACCGCCTCGGTGGCCATGATCGAACCGATCGACGCGCACAGCACACCCAGCACCCCGCCCTCGGCGCACGACGGGACCATGCCCGGCGGGGGCGCCTCCGGGTACAGGTCCCGGTAGTTGAGTCCGCGACCGTTCGGCGCGTCCTCCCAGAACACGGACGCCTGGCCCTCGAATCGGTAGATCGAGCCCCACACGTACGGCTTGTGCGCCAGGACGGCGGCGTCGTTGACGAGGTACCGGGTGGCGAAGTTGTCGGTGCCGTCGAGGATCAGGTCGTACTGCTCGAATAATTCGACGGCGTTGTCGGGCTCGAGCCGGAACTCGTGCAACCGGACGTCGACGTTGTCGTTGATCTCGCGGATCGAGTCGCGCGCACTCTCGGCCTTGGGACGGCCCACGTCGGACCGGCCGTGGATCACCTGTCGTTGCAGGTTCGACATGTCGACCTCGTCGAACTCGACGATGCCGAGCGTCCCGACACCCGCCGCCGCCAGGTACAGCAGGGCGGGTGAGCCGAGTCCGCCCGCGCCGATGACGAGGACCTTCGCATTCTTAAGGCGCTTCTGCCCCGCCATGCCGACGTCCGGGATGATCAGGTGCCTGCTGTACCGCGCCACCTCGTCGCGGGAAAGTTCGGCGTCCGGTTCCACCAGCGGCGGCAGTGCCTCGGTGGTCTTCACAGAACGGTCAAGCGACACGGTCCACTCCTGACGATTGCGCGACAGCTTCCGATACGTCGGGCAGCACTGACTTCAACGCCCCGACGGGGTCCATTCTTCCCCTCCCGCCGGCAGTCGCGCGGGGCGGCCCCCGCTCACGCCCTCGGGAACGGCCACGGATTGAAATGGCAGGTCAGACCGTTCATCGGGACGACACCCTCAGGGTCGAGCTGCGCGATGTCGTTGTTGGCCGTCCCGAACGTCTGCTGCATCATCACCGGTGCGAGGCCGCCTTCGGTCTCGCACGGCTGGTGGTCCTGGTAGCCGATGGCGTGCCCGACCTCGTGGTTGATCTGGTACTGCCGGTACGACCCGATGTCGCCCTGGAACGCGATCGCGCCCCGCACCCAGCGCGGCTCGTTGAGGACGACGCGATCGATGCCGGGGTTGTAGCAGGACACCTCCAGCTGGATGTCGTAGCCGCACGCCTCGCGGATGGTCATCTGCGACGTCAGCGACACCCGGAAGTCGGGGTCGCCCTGGTCGACGCGGCGGAACGCGAACCGCGGGTCCTTCGTCCAGCTCTTCGGATTCGACAGCGTCTGTTCGACCATCCGGCCGAACGACTCGTCGCCGCCGAATCCGGACGTGTCGACCCCGTCCTCGATCTCGACGCTGTACGTGAATTCGCGCTCGGTGCCCTGCCCGACCTTGGTCCCGCTTCCGGGAACCACGTGCCAGGTGCCTGCGCCCACCGCCGTGAACGGTCCTCCCTCGGGCAGCGCGCCCGAGGGAAGTTCGGCGGCGAAGTTTCCGTCGGCCTCCGGCGGGATCCCGATGACGCTCGAACCGTCGGTGTCCCGGGTGAGGGTGCCGAATCCGGGGGTGTCGGTCTCGGCCGTCGTCTCGCTGCCACCGGTGTCCCGGACCGCGTCGACCACGACGAGAACGGAGACCACCAGCAGGATCGGGATCGCGTAGGCCCGCCAGCCGTAGGTGGAGACGAACCGGCCGATGCGGCTCTGCTTCCTCGCCTGCCGCTCTGGGCGCGGGTTCCGGGGTCTGCCGACTTCGCGGCTGGTCGGGTCCCACTGCGCGCGGAGTGGTTGATGCGACTGCGCCCCCGGTGCCGACTGCGAAGCGCGGGGACGGACGTCACGCTGGTCGATGCTGCGCGATCGTCGCTCCCCGTCCTCGGAGCTCTGGGGAGCCCGGCCGCGAACACGCGGTCCTCCTCGGTCAGTCACGCAGCCCAGAATCTCACAGTCCGGCACCGCCTCGTCCCAGCGCACCGTCTGCAGGTCATTCGGCGTGTCACGCGGATACGATCCGCAACGTCGCGGCTACCCGGATCACCAGGTGTCCCCGACCCCTGCAGGGCCCCAGTTACCGGTCAGGCAATATCCTTGACCGGGCGAGTCCAGCGAGTCCACCATGAACGGTTCACTACGCGCGGGTATCGTTCACAGGGTTACACAGAATGTGACGCGGAATACTTGTGCAGATTGGAAGCGCTATGACTGAACTCGCGGATCGGACGAACTCCGATCGCGATGCCACCCCCGGAAAGGGCACCGGGGCTCGTCGCAGCACGCGACTCCCCCGTGACGCCCGGCGACTGCAGCTACTCGCCGCAGCCAGCGAGGTCTTCGTCACACGCGGATACCACGCTGCCGGTATGGATGAGATCGCCGAGTGCGCCGGTGTGAGCAAGCCCGTCCTCTACCAGCACTTCCCAGGCAAGCTCGAGCTGTACGTGGCCGTGCTGCAGAGCTATGTCGACAGCCTGATATCCGGCGTCCGGCAGGCGCTGCGCTCGACGACGGACAACAAGCAGCGTGTCCGCGCCGCGGTGCAGGCGTTCTTCGACTTCGTCGACAACGACTCGCAGGGCTTCCGGCTCGTGTTCGAGTCGGACCTCATGGGTGAGCCGCAGGTGCAGAGCCGCGTCGAGCAGGCCACCGAGGCGTGCGTGGACGCCGTGTTCGACCTCGTCAGCCACGACTCCGGTCTCGACCCCTACCGCGCCCGCATCCTCGCTGTCGGCCTCGTCGGCGCCAGCCAGTTCACCGCGCGGTACTGGCTCGAGGCGGCGCGCCCGATCCCGAAGGAAGAAGCGGTCGACACGACGGTCACGCTCGCGTGGGGCGGTCTGTCCCGCGTGCCGCTGCATCCCGAACAGCGCTGACACCGAGCATGAGAAAGGGCCCGCAGTCGAGTCGACTGCGGGCCCTTTCTCATGTGTTCACTTGGTCGGAGCGAATCCGACCTTGCGGATATCGGACGGGCCGATCTCCACGTAGGCGATCTTGCTTGACTGCACGAGGTACTTGCGTCCCTTGTCGTCCTGCAGAGACAAGATCCCGTCGCCACCGGTGAGGGCGTCCGAGACCAATGTCTCGACCTCGTCCGGGGTCTGCTCGCTGCTGACGATGAGCTCACGCGGGCTGTCGATTACACCGATCTTGACCTCCACGGTCAACCTCCGAACTCTCCGAGAAACATCAGCTGTCCAGGCCAGGCTAATGCAGCGGCCGCCACCGGTGCGCGTCTGTGGGCTGTGCCCTGAGCGAACACGCCTGCTACACCAGGCACGGCGGCGGCGCCGTCACACAAGGTGCGGCGGCGGTGCCGTCACACCAGGCACGGCGGCGGTGCCGTCACACCAGGCCCAGCACGGCCATGCGTTCTGCGTGCATCTCCTGCATGCGGTCGAACAGTGCGACGACGCCGTTGAGGTCGCCGGACGCGGAGATGACGAGTTCGGTCAACGCCTCCCGCTGCGCCAGGACGAACTGTGCCTGGGTGATGGCCTCGCCGAGCAGTCGCCTGCCCCACAGCATGAGGCGGTCCTTGTCGCGGTTACTGGCCTTGATCGCCTGCTGCACCTCGTGGACGACGAACTCCGAGTGGCCGGTCTGCGAGAGCACCTCCTCGACCGTCCGCGAGACCTCGGCGGGCAGCGAGTGTCCGATCTCACGGTAGAAGTCGGCGGCGATCCCGTCGCCGACGTACGCCTTCACCAGTGCCTCGAGCCACGTCGACGGGGTGGTGGACGCGTGGTAGTTGTCCAGGGCGCGAACGAACGGATCCATCGCTTCGAAGATGTCGAACCCGCGCGCTGTCAGCGCCGTCTCGAGCATCTCGAAGTGGCCCATCTCGGCGGCGGCCATGCTCGCGAGCGCCACTTTGCCCTGCAGGGTCCGCGCCATCTGCGCGTCTTCGGACAGCCGGTAGAACGCGGAGATCTCGCCGTACGCGAGGACCGCGAAGAGTTCACTGACGCCGGGGTGATCAGCGGGAATGGTGGAATCAGAGGATGCAGGCGTGTTGGGCTCCATGGCGCCACAGCCTAGTGCGTCGGCCAGTGATGTTTGCCATGCGTAACCGGTTGTGGGGCGTTCTCCGGCTACAATGATCATGGGCAACCGCTCGTCACCACGTTCGTCTCCACGGAGAACGCGGTTTGAGTGATGATCGATCACGATCCGATCAGCGGTTCCCACCGATAATGTGCGCGCACCTGATCGACGGTCCCAGCCGCGCCTCGCCGAAATCTTCGATTTCTGCGCTGAGGCAGAGGCAGGATCGACTCGGAAGAGGACATCGACGAGCGTCGACTGGGAAATCGGGCCGACCAGCGGCCTGGCCCTTACCTCGTGCGTGCGTGCAGCTACGAGGAAGGCCAGTCCCCTGAGCAAGATCACTGTCGACCATGAAGACGACGCAACCGAGACCACGCTGTCGGCGCAACTCGACTCCACGCACGTCGCCCCCACCTTTGCCGAGCTCGGAGTTCGTGACGAGATCGTCCGCGCACTCGACGAGATCGGCATCGAGCGCACGTTCGCGATCCAGGAGCTGACGCTCCCCCTCGCCCTCGCCGGCGACGATCTCATCGGTCAGGCCCGCACGGGCATGGGCAAGACGTTCGGGTTCGGCGTCCCGCTTCTCCACCGCATCTCCAGCGGCACCACCGGGACGGCCGCACTCGACGGCACTCCCCGCGCGCTGGTCATCGTCCCCACCCGCGAGCTGTGCATCCAGGTCACCAAGGACCTCGAGGGCGCCGCGAAGTACCTGAAGGGCGAGAAGAACAAGCTCGAGGTCCTCGCCATCTACGGTGGCCGTCCCTACGAGACGCAGATCGCGACCCTCCAGAAGGGCGCCGACGTCGTCGTGGGCACCCCGGGCCGTCTGCTCGACCTCGCCAACCAGGGTCATCTGATTCTGGGCAAGGTCGAGGTCCTCGTCCTCGACGAGGCCGACGAGATGCTCGACCTGGGCTTCCTGCCCGACATCGAGCGCATCCTCGGGATGGTGCCGGACAAGCGTCAGACGATGCTGTTCTCGGCCACCATGCCGGGTCCTATCATCACGCTCGCCCGCACGTTCCTCACCCAGCCGACGCACATCCGCGCCGAGCAGGCCGACGACTCGGCGGTGCACGACCGGACCAGCCAGCACATCTACCGGGCCCACGCGCTCGACAAGGCGGAGATGGTGGCCCGCGTGCTGCAGGCCGACGGCCGCGGCGCGACGATGATCTTCACCCGCACCAAGCGCACCGCCCAGAAGGTCGCCGACGATCTCGCCGAGCGCGGTTTCTCCGTCGGCTCCGTCCACGGCGACCTCAATCAGGTCGCTCGCGAGAAGGCGCTGAAGGCGTTCCGCACGGGCAAGATCGACGTGCTGGTCGCAACGGACGTCGCGGCCCGCGGTATCGACATCGACGACGTCACCCACGTCATCAACTACCAGTGCCCGGAAGACGAGAAGACGTACGTCCACCGGATCGGCCGCACCGGCCGGGCGGGCCGCACCGGTATCGCCGTGACGCTGGTGGACTGGGACGACATCCCGCGCTGGCAGCTCATCGACAAGGCTCTCGGCCTCGGCCTCCCCGATCCGGCGGAGACGTACTCCAGTTCCCCGCACCTGTTCGAGGAGCTGTCGATCCCGGCCGACGCGACCGGCACGATCAAGCGCCCCCGGGTGGAGAAGACCGAGAAGGTCGCACCGGAGCGGAGCGAGAACACGGACACCGAGCAGGGCGAGAAGGCCGAGCGCACGGAACGTCCGGCACGCACCCGCGCCCGCCGGCGCACCCGTGGTGGCCGCCCCGCGGACTCCGTGGGCCCCAAGTCCGTGTCGCCGGAGCCGACGGCACCCGAATCCGCCGCTGCGAGCGGAGACGCCGACGGCGAGGGTGCCTCCAAGCCCCGCCGGCGTCGTCGCCGCCGGACCACGAAGGTCGGCGCCGCCGCGACGAACGCGGAGTAAACAACCACCGTGCTCGCACCTGAGCGGCGCTCGCGCGCCGATCTCGTCGTCGCTGCCGGAATCGCTGCTGCGGTGGTGGTCGCCCTCACCGTGGTGTGGTTCCGCAGCGATGCCCGGGGCACCACCTCGGTCACCGCCGCCGAGCCGCCGCCTGGGCTCGTCACGGCCCTGACGGTTCCGGAGACGCTGAGCCCGATCTGGGACTCCGCCAGTTCCACCACCACTGCACCCCTCGTCGTGGGTGGTGCGGTCGTCACCGCCGACGGTGGGGACGTCGTGGGACGGGACCGGATGTCGGGTACCGAGCTGTGGCGGTACGAGCGTGATCTCGACCTGTGCGGTGTGACGGCGTCGTGGGAGAAGGTCGTGGCCGCCTACCGCGACGACCGCGGCTGCTCCCAGGTCACCGAACTCGACGGCGGTACCGGCGAGCGCCTGGCGCAGCGGAGCAGCGACGCCGATTCCGGGGTGACGCTGAAGGCCGACGGAACCTATGTGGCGTCCCTCGGCGACCGCCGGCTGGAACTGTGGCGCTCCGACCTCGTCCGCACCGTCGAGTACGGACGGGTGGACGCGCCGGTGAATCCCAAGAAGCAGCCACGCAGCGGATGCACGCTGATCGATGTCGGTTCGAGCAGCAGCCGGCTGTCCGTTCTCGAGCGCTGCCCCGGCGAGGTGGCCGATCGCCTGACGGTCATGAACCCGTCGCCGAAGGACAATCAGGAACCCGAGGAATACGGGTCGAGCGTCCTGGCGGGGGTGGATGCCGGCGTCGAGGGTGCGCGCATCCTCGGGGTGTCGGGCGAGACCACGGCCGTCTACCTCCCCGCGGGCACGTCGTACGGACCGCGGATCGGCCTGTTCGACGGCACCGGCAACGCCGTGTCCGAATACGCGCTCTCCCTCCGGGTCGGACCGGATCCCGTCACGTCGACGAGCAGTTCGGTGGTCACCTGGTGGACCGGTTCGGACGTGGTGTCTCTCGGTGCCTCCGATCTCGCACCGCGCTGGATCTTCCCCGGCGCTCTCGGCCCGGGCGCCGTGATGGCCGGAAACCTGCTGGTTCCGGTGGAATCCGGCATCGCCGTGCTCGACCTGTCGACCGGCGCGTTGCTGCGCACGATCCCGGTGACGCGTGACGTCGCGGCGGGGCCGATCACGACGACGGTGGCCGGCGACGTCGTGCTCGAACAGCGCGGCAATGATGTCGTGGCGCTGCGCTGAGGTCACCCCTCACGCGGGTTCGGCGAACACCACGAGATAGCCGTCGAGGTCGCGGATCCAGATCTCGCGATGTCCGGCATTGGGATTGACGTGCTCGTCCGCGACCACGTCGGCGCCCGCCTCCCGCACCCGCGCGACGGTGCCGTCGAAGTCGGGGGTCTCGAACCAGATCGCCACCCCGTTTCCGCGCGGGAGCGAAGGATCGCCGAGGGCGCCGTGGTGGTGGCCTTCGTCGAGCCGGTGCAGTTGCAGGATCATGTGCCCGTCGACGCGGAGTTGCTCGTAGTCGCGTCCGCCGTGGCCGCTGCGCGCGTCCAGGATCTTCCGGTACCACTCGCCTGCGCGTTCGACGTCGTCGACGGCGAGGAGCGGCTGAGCCCGCATCGTCAGGGTGTTGCTCCGAGGCGTATCCGAGACTGTCATGGCCCCGACGTTAGCGCCGTGCACTCCTCAGCACTTGGACGAATGAGCATGCCGTCAACGAAAAGTGGCGCGGTACGCGGACGGCGAGACGCCGACCGTGCGCGAGAGGTGTTGTCGCAGCGACGTCGCGGTGCCGAATCCCGCGGCCTCGGCCACGTCGTCCACCGGCATGTCGGTGTTCTCCAGCAGTTCGCGGGCGCGGATGATCCGCTGCTCGAGAATCCACTGCGTCGGCGACACCCCCGTCTCGGCCCGGAATCGCCGGGTGAACGTGCGCACGCTCATCGACTCCCACGCGGCCAGCTCCCGCAGCGACAGCGGTCGATCGAGATGTGACAGCGCCCGGGCGCGCGCTCGCGCCGTGGACGCACCGTCGGCCTCCGGGACGGGCTCGGTGATGAACTGCGCCTGACCGCCGCTGCGATGAGGCGGCACGACCGTTCCCCGCGCCACCTCGTTGGCCACCGACGCACCGTGGTCGAGACGAATCATGTACAGGCACAAGTCGATTCCGGATGCGACGCCGGCGGCGGTGAGCACGCCGTCGTCGTGCGTGTAGAGCACGCCGGGGTCCAGGTGCACGTCCGGGTACAGCCGCCGGAACGCGTCCGCCGACTTCCAGTGCGTCGTGGCACGCCGATTCTCGAGAAGGCCGGCCGCCGCGAGCACGAACGAACCCGTGCAGATCGATGCCACCCGCGTGCCCGGACGGATGTGCGCGAGGGCGTCCGCGAGGCGACGGGGCAGGCGCCCGTCCTCCGGCGGGTCGTAGTCCTGATCGGATGCCGGGATCACGACTGTGTCGGCCGTGGCGAGCAGCGCCGGGCCGTGCTCGACCGAGATGGTCACGTCGGTGTCGGTCCGGACGGCACCGGGGGTGAGGGCGCACGTGAGGACCTCGTACAGCGGTTCGCCATCGCGCGATCTCGCCTCACCGAACAGCCGATGGACGATCCCGAACTCGATCGGGAGGAGACCGTCGCGCACGAACACGACTACGCGATGAAGGTGCACGGTCCGCCCGCGTCTCGATTCTGACATGGCCCGATTCTTTCACATATCGTCCGGCGGGCCACTGTCGCGACCACCGCCGCGCGTCCATGATCGAAGGGGTCAGGACGACCGAGTGGAAGGTGGACCATGAAGATCCTGTGGGTATCGGCACATCCCGAGCCGAAGTCCCTGAATGCGGCACTCCGCAGCGATGCCCTCGCGGCACTGCGCGGCGCCGGCCACGACATCCGGACCTCGGACCTGTACGGGATGCGATGGAACCCGGTGGTGACGGCAGACGATTTCGGACACGACCCCCACGATCGCCTCCTGGTCGGCGCGCGGTCGGGTCAGGCCCTGACCGAGGGCACCCTGGCCCCCGACATCCGCGCCGAGCAGCGCAAACTCGCGTGGGCCGACGCGGTGATCGTGCAGTTCCCGCTGTGGTGGTACGGCATGCCCGCGATCCTCAAGGGCTGGTTCGACCGGGTCTTCGTCGAGGGCTACGGCTACGGACTACGCCGGGAGGACGGCTCCACCCGGCGGTACGGCGACGGAACCCTCGCCGGCAAGCGGGCGATGACGGTCGTCAGTTTCGGCGGCAGCGCCGACAGCGCGGGCCCGCGGGGGATCAACGGCCAGATGGACGAACTCCTGTTCCCGATCCACCACGGAATCTTCTGGTACACGGGGATGTCCGTGCTGCCCCCGGTCCTGATCGACAGCGCGGACCGGTTGCCCGCCGAGCACTACCCCGGCGTCGCGGCCCGGCTGATCGATCGCCTGTCCGGCCTGTTCACCGACGCGCCGTTGCCCTTCCGCTCACAGAACGGCGGCGACTACGACGCCCGGTTCGTGCTGCACGAGGACCGGGCGCCGGGCGTCACGGGCCTGCGCGCCCACTACGCCGACGAAGTCCGCACCAGTGCGATCTGTAACGTGTTCTAATTCACGGCATGGCAACCTACGTGATCACCGGTGCCGCCTCGGGCATCGGGGCGGCGAGCCGCCGCACACTCGAGTCGGGCGGTCATACCGTCATCGGAGTCGACCTCGCGCACACCGATGTGACCGCCGACCTGTCGACCCCCGGCGGACGAACCGCGGCGGCCGACGCCGTGAACGAGGCGAGCGGCGGCGTCGTGGACGGTCTCGTCTGCTGCGCCGGACTCGGGTCGCTGTCGCACGTCCCGGGCGGCAAGCTCGTCGCCGTCAACTACTTCGGGGCCGTGGAACTCGTGACGGCCCTGAAGCCCGCCCTCGAGCGCGCGGGCGGCGCCTCGGTGGTGGTGATCTCGTCGAGCAGCACCACCACGCAGCCGGGGATACCCGGGAATCTGGTGACCGCGTGCCTCGACGGCGACGAGGCGGAGGCTGTGCGCATCGGCGACCAGGTGACCGCCATCCCGGCGTACCCGGCGTCCAAGCTCGCGCTGGCCTGGTGGGTTCGACGTGAAGCGGTACGGCCCGAGTGGATCGGCAACGGCATCCGCCTCAACGCGATCGCGCCGGGCATGATCGACACACCGATGACCAGCGGGGACGACCTCGACCCCGAACTGGCGAAGGCGCTGGACTTCTATCCGGTGCCGCTGGGCCGACGCGGACGTCCTGACGAGATCGCCGCGCTCGTCGAGTTCCTGCTCGGACCGGGGTCGACACTGTTCTGCGGCAGCATCGTCTTCGCCGACGGGGGCACGGACGCCCAGTTACGCCAACAGGATTGGCCCGCCGCGTGGAATCCGACGCCGGAAGAACTTACACGGCACTTCCAGGCGAGAACGTAGCGAGTTCGGATCCCGCCCAGTGCTTGGCGAGGTTCTCGGCCAGGTCCCGGTACGCCTGGGCACCCTTGTTCTTTCGCCCCGCCAGCACGGTGGCACCCGACGCCGTCGCCTCCGCGAATCGCACCGTCCGCGGGATCGGCGGAGCGAGGACCGGCAGGTTGTAGCGGTCGGACACGTCGGAGAGCACGTCCCGGCTGTGCGTCGTGCGGGCGTCGTACAGCGTCGGCAGCGCTCCGAGCAGGACCAGGTCGGGGTTGGTGATCTGCTGTACCTCGGTGACCGTCCGCAGCAACTGCCCCACACCACGGTGGGCGAGCGTCTCGCACTGCAGCGGCACCAGTACCGACTGCGCCGCCGTGAGCCCGTTGAGCGTGAGCACACCGAGAGACGGCGGACAGTCGATGATGATCGTGTCGTAGTCGTCCAGCAGCGGCGCCAGAGCGCGCTTGAGGGCGAACTCGCGACCGGGGCGCATGAGCAGCAACGCTTCCGCGCCCGCGAGGTCGATCGTCGCAGGCAGGAGGGCGACACCGTCCTCGGTGTCGATCACGGCGTCCTGCACCGCCAGATCACCCGTCAGCACCTCGTGGACGGAGGCGTCCAGGCGGTCCGGGTTGTGTCCGAGGGAGAACGTCAGACATCCCTGCGGGTCGAGATCCACCACCAGAACCTTCTGGCCCAGCCCGACGAGGGCTGCGCCGAGAGAAGCGACCGTGGTGGTCTTCGCGACCCCACCCTTCTGATTTGCCACTGCAAGAACCGTTGTCACGGCTCGATCCTTACCTACTTCGTCGCCGGAGGCGAGCCATACACGCAGATTGACTGACATGATGGATGGATGCCACCCAGTGATTCGCCGCGCGGCCGTCGGATCGTCCTCCTCCGACACGGCGAAACGGAATGGGCCCGTTGGGGTAAACACACCGGTCGGACCGACATCCACCTCACCGAACTCGGTGAAGCCCAGGCGCGGCGGGTGGGCCCGGCAATGGATGCCCTCGAACTGCGCGACCCCCTCGTCATCGTCAGTCCGCGGCAACGCGCCCAGGAGACGGCGGAGCTGGCGGGATTGAAGATCCAGCGCACCTGGGATGCACTCGCCGAATGGGATTACGGGATCTACGAGGGCATGACGACCCCCGAGATCAGGCAGCAGGTGCCGGACTGGACGGTGTGGACGCATCCGTGCCCTCGCGGCGAGCAGGCCGAGCAGGTCCACACCCGGTGCGACCTCGTACTGTCCGTCGCGCATTCGCAACTCGTCGACCGCGACGTGATCCTCGTCGGGCACGGCCACTTCTCGCGCGCGCTCATCGCCCGTTGGGCGGAGCTTCCCATCAGCGAGGGACGCAGATTCGCGATGTCGCCGGGCGCGTACTCCGTCCTCGGCTTCGAGCACGGGGCGCAACAGGTGGTCAGCCACAACGTGACAAGCGAGGAAGGTGCCCGATGATCAGACGCGCAGTACCCGAGGACGTCTCCGCGATCACCGCGATGATCTACGAACTCGCCGAACACCAGCGGGCCCGCGACGAGTGCACCGTCACCGCCGACCAGATCGACGACGCCCTGTTCGGTACGCACCCGTCCACGTTCGCCCACGTCGCGGCGAACGACGACGACCGGGTCGTCGGGATCGCGGTGTGGTTCCGGAACTTCTCCACCTGGGACGGAACACACGGCATCTACCTCGAGGACCTGTTCGTCAGCCCGTCCGAGCGCGGTTCCGGGCACGGCAAGGCTCTGCTCGCCACACTCGCGAAGGAATGCGTCGACAACGGCTACACGCGACTGTCGTGGTCGGTGGTCAACTGGAACAAGCCGTCGATCGCGTTCTACGAGTCGCTGGACGCCCACCCGCAGGACGAGTGGACCACGTACCGGCTGACCGGGGATCCGCTCGGCCGCCTCGCGTCCGAGGTGAGCTAGCGGTCCGACGAATTGTCGCCGTCGGCGTCGGCCTCCTGGCCGTACTCGGCAGCCATCCATTTCGACGTGGGACTGCTGAACAGGCACCCGAGGGCCGCCACGACGACGACTCCGAGCAGCACACCGAAGAACGGCTGGTGCGAATCGGTGAGCAGCGACCACGCCACCGGGAGCAGGAGCAGTTGGGCGACGATCGCGATCGCCCGCCCCCAGCGCCGGCCGAAGATCAGGGCGAGCCCGGCGGCGAGCACGGCGCCACCGAGAATCGCGAACCAGGCCGCGGTGCCGTATCCACTGCTGACACTCTGGTCGTGCCCCAGCAGTCCCCGGATCACCAGCACCACGGCGACACCGACCGCCACCGCGCCCTCGAGCGACACCAGGGCGCCCGCCGCGCGGACCGTGGTGGGCGTGGACTTGCTGAGAGACGGCTTCGGCACGTCGGCCAGCCTAGAACACCCCGTCGCCGGCGGCCTCGGATGGTGACGCGTGCCGCCCCCGCTAGGCTTGGGCCCCGTGCGCGCGCTGCTGATCGTCAACCCGAATGCCACATCGACGACCCCGGCCGGGCGTGATCTCCTCGCCCACGCGCTGTCGAGCCGGGTGCGGTTGACGGTCGCGCACACGACACACCGCGGCCACGCCGCCGAACTGGCGCAGCAGGCCTGCGTGGACGGGATGGGCCTGATCATCGTCCACGGCGGAGACGGCACCGTGAACGAGGTGGTCAACGGACTGCTCGGCACCCCGGCACCGAAGTCGATGAGCGCGGTGACGGTGGGGCCGATTCCCCCGATCGCCGTGGTCCCCGGTGGGTCGGCGAACGTATTCGCCCGCTCGCTCGGCATCGCGCCCGACCCGGTGGACGCCACCAACCAGCTCATCGATCTCCTCGCCCGCAGACAGCGGCGAAGGATCGGTCTCGCCCACTGCGACAACCGCTGGTTCGCGTTCAACGCCGGTCTCGGCTGGGACGCCCAGGTGTGTGAGGCGGTCGACATGCACCGCAAGAACGGCCGGCCGGCCACGCCGGCGCACTATGTCCGCGCGGCCGTGCGCGTGTTCTTCCGATCGAAATACGCCGAGCCGACGCTCACCGTCGAGGTTCCCGATCACGATCCGGTCGAGGGCGTTCATTACGCATTCGTGTCGAACGCGAGTCCCTGGACGTATCTGAACAAGCGGGAGGTCCACACGAATCCCGACACCACCTACGACACCGGCCTCGGTGTCTTCGCGATGCGGTCCACCGCGATCCTCACCACGCTGCGGGTGGCCCGCCAGCTGCTGACCCCCGGAACCCGCCCGAAGGCGAAGAAGCTGGTCCGGGTCGACGACGTGCCGTGCGTGCGGATCTCCGCGTCGGAGCCCATCGGACTGCAGATGGACGGCGACTACATCGGACTTCGCAAGGTCGTCGAGTTCGTGTCGGTGCCCGAAGCGCTGGATGTGGTCGCGCCGGCGCGAGCCTGAGCAGATCTCGAGAATCCCCGTTTTCACCTAGCGGGAAGTGCCTGCATGGGGTACAAAGGACGGCGCGCCTCGAAGGGCAGCCTAACTACGTGAGCTCCCCCACGGTGCGGCGGTTTTCTATTGACATCCCGCCAGTTCGTGAAAGCATTCACAAGCAACAGTGCGGAAACATTCTCTACGCACACATGAACTCATGAAGACGAAATGGTGCACTACGCACCCAGTTAAGGAGCAGAAGGATGGACTGGCGCCACAAGGCAATCTGTCGCGACGAAGACCCCGAGTTGTTCTTCCCTGTGGGCAACAGCGGTCCGGCTCTCGCGCAGATTGCTGATGCCAAGGTTGTCTGCAACCGCTGCCCGGTGACCGCCGAATGCCTCTCGTGGGCACTCGAGTCGGGCCAGGACGCCGGTGTGTGGGGCGGCATGAGCGAAGACGAGCGACGCGCACTCAAGCGTCGCAACGCTCGGACGCGTGCCCGCACCACCGTCTGATACTTCCGAAGAAGACGGGCCCGGCACCACATGGTGCCGGGCCTTTTGCTTGCCCGCCGGTCAGTACCGCGGCCCACGACGCCCCAGCGGTACGCGTAACACGGCATCCGTTCCACCCTCCGCCCCGGGATGCAGCCCGAGGGAACCGTTCAGCTCGGCGGCCACCAGGGTCCGGACGATCTGCAGACCGAGACGGTCGGACCGCTCGAGGCTGAAACCGGGCGGCAATCCCCTGCCGTTGTCGTGGATCACGACGTCCAGCCACCGCGCAGAGCGTTCGGCCCGCATGGTGACCGTGCCCGGAGCGCCGGGTTCGAAGGCATGCTCGATCGCGTTCTGCACGAGTTCGGTCAGCACCATCACCAGCGGCGTGGCCCGCTCCGCGGAGAACACCCCGAAGCTGCCTTCCCGGCGGACCTTGATCGGCGTACTCACCGTCGCCACGTCGGACAGGATCGGCACGAGGCGGTCGACGACCTCGTCGAGGTTCACTTCCTCGTCCACCGACATCGACAACGTGTCGTGCACGAGGGCGATCGACGTGACACGGCGCACCGATTCGCTCAGCGCCTGCCGGGCTTCCTCGTTGTTGGTGCGCCGTGCCTGCAGTCGCAGGAGTGCCGCCACGGTCTGCAGGTTGTTCTTCACCCGGTGATGGATCTCGCGGATCGTCGCGTCCTTGCTGAGCAGGGCGCGATCCCGCCTCTTCACCTCGGTGACGTCCCGCACGACGACAGCGGCGCCGACCCGCTTCCCGCCGGGTTTGAGGACCAGCGCCCGGAGCAGGACGGTCGCTCCCCTGGCTTCGATCTCCATGCGGCGGCCCGGCTTGTCGGCGATGGTGTCGCGGATGTACCCGGCGACCTCCTGCGACTCGAACGGGTCCGTCACGAGCGACCGTGTGGTGGCGGCGAGGTTCTGACCGATCAGGTCCGAGCTGAGACCCATCCGGTGATAGGCCGACAGCGCATTGGGACTCGCGTAGACCACGCTGCCGTCGGTGTCGAGGCGGATGAAGCCGTCGCCGGCACGGGGACTCGAGTTGGTGTCCGACCGGGCCTCCCGGATCGGGAAGGTGCCGTCGCTGATCATCTGGCACAGATCCTCGGCGCAGTCGAGATACGCGACCTCGAGCGGGCTCTGCGCCCGCTGGTGCGACAGGTTGGTGTCCCGGCTCAGGACCGCGATCACCTCGCCGTTCCACCGCACCGGGACCGCTTCCCCGCGCGGCGGCAGACCCGCGTGCCCGCCGCCGTTCTCGGGGCGGACGACGCTGCCCTCGAGCAGCGCCTGCAGCACCTGCGGGTGTTCCGACTCCGACACGACGGTCCCGACGACGTCCTCGGGGAATGCGGTCGACGCGGTGGTGGGCCTGCAGTGCGCGACGCAGATCACGGTGCCGGTCGGGTTGGTGGCGGCGGAATCCGTTCCGACCCAGAGCAGAACGTCCGCGAAGGAGAGGTCGGCGAGCAACTGCCATTCGCCGACGACTCGCTGGAGATGATCGACGGCCTCGCCGGGCAGGTCGGTGTGTTCGGCGAGCAGGTCGCTCAGTGTGGACATCGTCGGTGGGTGTCAGCTCAGGAGATGACTGCGATCAGATCGCCCTGCTGGATCACGTCGCCGACCTTGACGTCCACGGACGTGACCGTGCCGGGCTCTTCGGCGATGACGGGGATCTCCATCTTCATCGATTCGAGGATGACGAGGGTGTCGCCCTCCTTCACCTCGTCACCCGCGCTCACCACAACCTGATACACCGTCGAAACCATTTCGGCGCGCACGTCTTCTGCCATTGTGATCCTTCACTCCCGGGTATCGAGAAAGCCCTGTTGCAAGGACACCCAACCACACGTGGAAGACTGTGGTGAAAAGAAGGGAGATCTACTCATGGGTAAGCGTGGTCGTAAGAAGCGCAGTCGCAAGGGCAACGCCGCAAACCACGGCAAGCGTCCCAACGCCTGACGCGCCGTAGAACGCACCAGGGGCCGGAAAGCATCACTGCTTTCCGGCCCCTGATTGCTGTTCTGACGGGTTATGCGTCAGGTTCGGTATTCGTGATGAGGATCGTCCGCCGCAACTCGATGGAGAGCCTCTGACGCAGGCTTTCCGGTGCGTGCTCACCGCCGCACTTGCGGTTCACGAGGCTCTTCACCTTCTCCTCGATCCCGTACGCCTCGAGGCACGACCCGCACTCGTCGAGGTGCCTCTGCAGCCGCGCCCTCGACGCCTCGTCGCATTCACGGTCCAACATCAGCCAGACGTCCGCGATGACGGCGGAGCAATCGAGCTGCTCGAATTCGTCCTGCTCGCTCACCGAGAAACCTCCTGCTCCGCGCTCACTACACTGCCGCCGGGCACCTCGCCGGTTTCCCCACGGTTGAATCCACGTTCGCGTGCGACATCGGCGAGCAGACCCCGGAGCTGCTTGCGCCCGCGGTGCAGTCGCGACATCACGGTCCCGATCGGGGTGCCCATGATCTCGGCGATCTCCTTGTACGGGAATCCCTCGACGTCGGCGTAGTAGACGGCCATCCGAAACTCCTCGGGCAGGGCCTGGAGTGCTTCCTTGATGTCGTCGTCGGGGAGCGCGTCCAGGGCCTCGACCTCGGCGGACCGCAGACCGGTCGACGAATGTTCCGCCGTCGCCGCCAGCTGCCAGTCGGTGATCTCGTCGGTGGGGTACTGCGCGGGCTGGCGCTGCTTCTTGCGGTACGAGTTGATGTACGTGTTCGTGAGAATCCGGTACAGCCACGCCTTGAGGTTGGTGCCCTCGCGGAACGAACGGAACGCCGTGTAGGCCTTCACATACGTTTCCTGCACGAGGTCCTCGGCGTCCGCCGGGTTCCTGGTCATCCTCAGAGCAGCGCCGTACAGCTGATCCAGAAGTGGGAGCGCATCCCTTTCGAAACGCGCGATCAACTCGTCCTGTGGCTCGGCCTGGTCTGCCGTCGGACGGTCATGTTCCTGCACGCTGATCCCTTCGGTCGCCGTGGGCGTCAACGTTACCGCCAACTGCAGACGCGACGTGGGCTCCATCACCGAGGACATCACGATACGGACCACTCCCTTCGATGCACTGTTCTTCTGCAGGTACCAACACGCCTCCCGTCCGCTGTGTTCCCGACCGCGTGGCAGAGTGTCTGTCCATGGCCGGAACTGCCACTCCCGCGACGAAGCTGCTCGTCAGACACCGTATCGACCACACCGTGCACAGCTACGCGCACGATGTGCGGGCGGAATCGTACGGTTCGGAGGCCGTCGACGCCCTGGGCGAGACGGTCGGCGTCACCGCCCACCAGGTGTTCAAGACGCTGGTGATAAAACTCGACACCGGCAAGCTGGCGGTGGCGGTCGTGCCGGTGCCGGAGAAACTGTCGCTGAAAGCGGCGGCCGCGGCGCTGGGCGCGGGCAAGGCCGTGATGGCGGAACGCACCGAGGCGGAGCGCTCCACCGGGTACGTCTTCGGTGGCATCTCACCGCTCGGACAGCGCAAGGCACTCCCGACGGTCGTCGACGCGTCGGCGCTCGACTGGGACCGGGTACTGTGCAGCGCCGGCAGGCGCGGACTCGAGATCGAACTCGCGCCCGCAGACCTGGTGCGGCTCAGCGGAGCCGTCACCGCGGCGGTCACAGCAGGCTGATCTGCTCCCCCACCTGCGCGTCGTCACGACCGGCCGTGTCGGGGTCGAGGAGTTCCGGTCCGTTGTTCTTCACACTGTTCACCAGTGTGGACACCCGCCGGACGGTGATGTCGGCGATGGCGTCGGGTGACACCGCGAGCAGATCCGTCGACGCGGGATGCTCGGGATCGAGCCACGCGGTCCACCGGTCGCGCGGCATGACCAGCGGCATCCGGTCGTGCACGTCCTCCAGCTGGGCGGCGGAGTCGACCGTGATGATGCTGCAGCTCAGGACCGGGGGCGACTCCTCGACCGCGGGATCGTGCCAGACCGACCACAGCCCAGCCATGTACAGGCGGGAGCCGTCCTCCGGCGACATGTAGTACGGGATCTTCTTCGCCTTGCCGGTCTTCTTGCCTGCGGCCGCCGCATCGACCTCGGTCTGCCACTCGTACCAGCCGTCCATCGGAACCAGGCAGCGCTTGTATTTGAACGCATTCCGGAAGGCGGGTTTGTTGTCGACCGAATCCGCTCGCGCGTTGAACAGCACCGGCCCCTTGCCGAGCTCCTTCGTCCACCACGGCACGAGCCCCCACCGCATCCGCCGGATCCGCCTGGCGTCGTGGCGGTCGACCACCGTCAGGACCTGCGTGGTGGGCGCCACGTTGTAGTCGGGCGGACCCTCCTCCTCGCCCGCCTCGTTGATCGCATCGAGGTCGGCCGCGAGTGTCGCCGGATTCGCAGTGGTCGCATACCTGCCGCACATGCCCACCAGAGTGGCACGAACCACCGACACCCGCGATACGCCGCCCACCCGGCCCGGCGACCCGCCCGATAGGCGAAGATGGAGACCGTGAGCCTGAGCCTGTGGAACGCCCCCCGTGCCGAAGCGCCCGTCGTCGCGACGGTCGCCCTCCCCGGATCGAAGTCGATCACCAATCGCGCACTGATCCTCGCCGCACTCGCGGACGGTCCGTCCACCCTCACCGGGGCACTGCGCAGCCGGGACACCGACCTCATGATCGGCGCGCTCCGCACGCTCGGCATCAGCATCGAAACGGCCGGCGCCGACACGACGCTGCAAGTCACCCCCGGACCCCTCCAGGGTGGTGCGGTCGACTGCGGCCTCGCGGGCACCGTCATGCGGTTCCTTCCGCCGGTCGCCGCGCTTGCGAGCGGAACGGTTCACTTCGACGGGGACGAGCAGGCGCGCACCCGGCCCCTCGACACGATCCTGGACGCGCTGCGCGGTCTCGGAGCGGACATCGACGGCGACTCCCTCCCGTTCACCGTCCGCGGTGCGGGTTCGCTGCGCGGTGGACGGGTCACGATCGACGCGTCCGGCTCGTCACAGTTCGTCTCCGGGCTGTTGTTGTCGGCGGCGGCTTTCGACGAGGGCATCACGGTGCATCACGACGGCAAGACGGTCCCGTCCATGCCGCACATCGACATGACGGTCGAGATGCTGCGCGAGTCGGGTGTCGAGGTCACGACCCCGGCGACGGGCGGGGAGGCCGACACGTGGCGGGTGAGCCCCGGTGTCGTCCGGGCCGTCGACCGGGCCATCGAACCCGACCTGTCGAATGCCACCGCCTTCCTGGCCGCCGCCGCCGTCACCGGCGGTGAGGTGACCGTTCCCCTGTGGCCGAGCAGGACCACGCAACCCGGAGACGCGATCCGCGAGATACTCCTTGCGATGGGCGCGGACGTCCGGCTGGACGGCGCGAACCTCACCGTCCGCGGCCCGCAGCAGCTGACCGGCATCGACATCGACCTGCACGACGTGGGCGAACTCACGCCGACCGTCGCGGCGCTCGCCGCATTGGCGGACGGGCCGTCGCACCTGCGGGGCATCGCGCATCTGCGCGGTCACGAGACCGACCGGCTGGCCGCACTCGCACACGAGATCAACTCGCTCGGCGGAAACGTCACCGAGACCGAGGACGGCCTCACGATCGTCCCGGCAGAGCTGCACGGCGGGACGTGGCGCTCCTACGCCGACCACCGCATGGCGACCGCGGGTGCCATCGTCGGGCTGCGGGTCGACGGCATCGAGATCGAGGATGTCGGCACCACGGCCAAGACCCTGCCCGGCTTCGAGAACCTTTGGGCCACAATGCTGTCCGCAGCTTCGGGCACCGAGCGGAAGGCGAGCTTCTGAGTCGCAGGCAGTACGACGAGTCCGACGTCCGGGTACGCCCGGGCAGAGGAACGCGCCCGCGCACGAAGACCCGGCCGGAGCACCTCGCCGCGGAGTCGGCGATGGTCGTCTCGGTCGACCGCGGCCGGTGGGGTTGCGTGCTGGGCGGCGACCCAGAGCGTCCCCTCGTCACCATGCGCGCCCGGGAACTGGGCCGCACCCCGATCGTGGTCGGCGACGAGGTGAGCGTCGTCGGTGATCTGTCCGGCAAGCCCGACACCCTGGCACGGATCGTGCGGGTCGCCGAACGCTCCACGGTGCTGCGACGCACCGCCGACGACACCGATCCGTACGAGCGGATCGTCGTAGCCAACGCCCAGCAGCTGCTGATCGTCGTGGCGCTCGCCGACCCGCCGCCACGGACCGGATTCGTCGAACGTGCGCTCGTCGCCGCGTACGCGGGTGGGTTGAGTCCCATCGTGTGCCTGACGAAGAGCGATCTCGAACCGCCCGAGGAGTTCGCGAGCGCGTTCGCCGACCTCGACGTCCCCGTCATCGTGGCCGGTCGCGACGATCCGGTCGAAGAGGTCCTGTCGATGCTGTCGGGCCGACTCACTGCGCTGATCGGCCATTCGGGGGTCGGGAAGTCGACTCTCGTCAACCGCCTCGTGCCCGATGCCGACCGGGCTGTCGGCGTGGTCTCCGGCGTCGGCAAGGGCCGCCACACGTCCACGCAATCGGTCGCGCTGCCGCTTCCGACGGGCGGCTGGGCGATCGACACTCCCGGCATCCGGTCGTTCGGACTGGCCCACATCTCCCCGGAGAACGTGGTGGCCGCGTTCTCCGATCTGGCCGCGGCCATCGAGGACTGCCCGAGAGGATGTACCCACCTCGGCCCGCCCGCGGACCCCGAATGCGCGCTCGACCAACTGGAGGGCAAGGCCGCCAAACGCGTCGACGCGGTCCGTCACCTCCTCACGGCCATCGCGTCCAACGAAGCCTGGTGAGGGACGAACCGCGTCTGTAGCGGAACTTTCTAGCGCGACAGCAGCGCGCGCAGACCGCGGCGCTTGCGGGTGCGCTTGATCGCGGTACTCAGACCCTGACGGCGGCCGGTCACGGGATCGATTGTCGCCGTGGTGTTTCCACCGAACTTGCGCTCCGACGCCGTCTCCGGTGCGTCGTCCGCGGTCGCCTTGAGGTACTTGTTCGGCAACGACAGCTTGGCGATGGTGCGCCACGACTTCCCGTACTGCACGAGGAAGGGCCCGGTCGTGTACGGCAGGTCGTACTTGTCGCACAGTTCCCGCACCCGCACGGCGATCCCCGCGTAGCGGTTGCTCGGCAGGTCGGGGAACAGGTGATGCTCGATCTGGTAGCTGAGGTTGCCGGACATGAAGTCCATGAGCTTGCCGCCCTCGATGTTCGCGCTACCGAGCATCTGCCGCAGGTACCACTGGGCCGGCGTTTCCTTGTCGATGTCCGCCTTGGTGAACTTCTCGGCGCCGTCCGGGAAGTGCCCGCAGAAGATGATCGCGTTGGTCCACACGTTGCGGATCATGTTCGCGGCGATGTTGGCAGTGAGCGTGCTCTTCCACGCGGGACCCGTGACCGCGGGGTGGATGACATAGTCCTTGAGGATCTGCTTGCCGACCTTCTCGCCCACCTCGCGGAGCTTGCGCTGGGTCTCCTCGCTCGGCACGCGCCCCTTGGCGACCTTGCCGAGTTCGAGATGCTGCGCCGCGATTCCGTACTCGAAGAACAGCGCAAGCAGGGTGTTGTACAGGAGATTGCCGGCGTTGAACGGCTTCCACCGCTGGTCCCGCGTGACGCGCAGCAGCCCGTATCCCACGTCGTCGTCCATGCCGAGGACGTTGGTGTACTTGTGGTGAATGTAATTGTGCGTCTGCTTCCAGTGAGCGGACGGTCCCGTGACGTCCCACTCCCACGAGGTGGAGTGGATCTCGGGATCGTTCATCCAGTCCCACTGGCCGTGCATGACGTTGTGGCCGAGCTCCATGTTCTCGATGATCTTCGAGAGGGAAAGCAAGGCCGTGCCCGCCAGCCAGGCGGGACGCCGCTTGCTCGCGAAGAGGACGGCTCGGCCACCGATTTCGAGGGAACGCTGCAGTCTGATCGTGTTTCGCACGTAGCGCGCGTCACGCTCCCCGCGGGACTCTTCGATATCGCGCCGGATCGCATCGAGCTCGCGTCCGAGCGACTCGATGTCGGCTTCGGTGAGATGTGCGTATTCCTTGACGTCTGCAATCGCCATGGGGGACCTCCTCCTGGCTGGGTCGACAGTTCACACCCGATAGGCGCTGACTCGACCTACCGTACCGTAAGTTACGACACCGTAGGTTACCTGAGTGTAGGTGTGAGTGAAATCACCGTCGGCGTCGAGGAATCTTGGCCTCCGCGCGGGCGCGCAACGCCGACAGCAGACCCCGCCGCTGCCCCGTGACGGGATCCGTGCGCAACGTCTCGACCATGGCGGCACCCGCATCACGGGCGTCGCGGAATTTGCGTTCCGAGGACGTCTCCGGGGCGTCGTCCGCCGTCGCCCGCAGGAACCGGTCGGGCAGGGCGAGCTTGTGGATCGTGCGCAGAGCCAGCAGGTACTGCTTGGCGAGTGACCCCGTCGTGTACGGCAGGTCGTACTTCTCGCACAGCGCCCGGACCTTCACCGCGATCTCCGGGTACCGGTTGCTCGGCAGGTCCGGGAACAGGTGATGCTCGATCTGGTAGCTGAGATTGCCGCTCATGAATCCCATGATCTTGCCGGAGTCGAAATTGGCGCTACCGAGCATCTGCCGGAGATACCACTCGTGCTGGGTCTCGTTCTCGTATTCGTCCACTGTGAACTTCTCGGCACCGTCCGGGAAGTGCCCGCAGAAAATCACCACATAGGCCCACAGATTCCGCACGAGGTTGGCGGTGGCGTTGGCCGACAACGTCGACTTCCACGCAGGCCCCGCGAGCACCGGGAACAGGAGGAAGTCCTTGCCGACCTGGCGGAAGATCTTGCGAGCGAAATCCTTGTTGGCCTGAGAATTGAGCTGCCCCTTCTCGGCACCCTCGAGTTCGGCGGCGAAGGTGAGGTCGTGGAGCGCGATCCCCCACTCGAACGTGGCGGCCAGGATGACGTTGGCGACGGGTTGCAGCAGATTGATCGGCCGCCACTCCTCGTCGCGGGTCATCCTGAGGATGCCGAATCCGACGTCGGAGTCCATTCCCACAATGTTGGTGAACGTGTGGTGGGAGTAGTTGTGCGCCCGCTTCCAATGCTCCGAGGGGCCCGTCTGATCCCACTCCCACGACATGGAGTGGATCTCCGGATCGTTCATCCAGTCCCACTGGCCGTGCATCACGTTGTGACCGAGTTCCATGTTCTCGATGATCTTCGAGAGGGAAAGCAAGGCGGTGCCCGCAAGCCACACCGGGCGGTAGCGGCTTCCGAACAACGCAAGCCGGCCACCGAGCTCCAACAGCCGTTGCGCCCTGATGGCCCGGCGGATGTAGCGGGCATCGCGAACGCCCCGCGAATCCTCCACGTCGAGCCGGATCGCATCCAACTCACGCCCGAGCGATTCGATGTCCGCTTCGGTCAGATGCGCGAACTCTTTGATGTCGGTGATCGCCACCGTGCTCCTCCGTCTGGTGAGAGTCCGAGAATAGCGGAGTCAGGTGAACAACACGCTCACGCTCACGCGTCGAGCGTGCAGTCCCCTGCCGCCGCGGAGATACAAGTCTGGACTCGGTCACCTTCGGCGTGCTGCTTGCCGGACCTCAGGTCGATGGCGTGCCCGGCAAGAATCGGCACGACACAGGTCTGGCAGATACCCATCCGGCAGCCGAACGGCATCAGTGCACCAACCTGCTCACCGGCCTCGAGGAGAGTGGTGGCGCCGTCGATCGTCACGGTCTTGTCTGCCTTGGCGAACGTGACGGTCCCGCCCTCGCCGGACGTGTCCGCGCGGGAGACGGCGAACCGCTCGAGGTGCAACTTGCCCTCGATGCCCTCGTCGCGCCACAGCGTCTCGATCTCGTCGAGCATCGGCAGCGGCCCGCAGGCCCACGTCTGCCGTTCACGCCAGTCGGGACACACCTCGTCGAGCGAGGACAACGCGAACTTGCCCTGGCTGCGGGTGAGCTGGATCTTGCACCGGAAGTCGTCGTGCTCCTCGTGGAGCTGGATCAGCTCGTCGGCGAACATCACGTCGGCGTCGGTGGGTGCCGAGTGGACGTGGAAGACGTCGGGGAGCTGACCGCGCCGGTTCATCGTGCGCAGCATCGCCATGACAGGCGTGATGCCGCTGCCCGCGGTGAGGAACAGGATCCGCTCCGGCGGCGGGTCGGGCAGCGCGAAGTTGCCCGTGGGGGTCGCGAGCCGCACGATCGTTCCCGAGGGCACACCGTTGACGAGGTGACTCGACAGGAATCCCTCGGGCATCGCCTTGACGGCGATGGAGATGAGCTTGTCGTCCCAGTTCGGCGGCGAGGTGAGCGAGTACGAGCGCCAGTGCCAGCGTCCGTCGATGTGCAGACCGATGCCGATGTACTGGCCGGGCTCGTAGTCGAAGTCGAATCCCCAGCCCGGCTTGATGACGATCGTGGCCGAGTCCGCGGTCTCCGCGCGCACCTCCACGATCTGCCCACGCAGTTCACGAGCCGACCACAGCGGGTTGGCCAGATGCAGGTAGTCGTCGGGCAGCAACGGCGTCGTGAGCCGTGCCGCCGCGCCCCGCAACCAATTGAGCTTGGACCGCTTGGCGGGCACGACCGCTGCTGCGGGCGCCTCGATCCAATCCTTCAGACCCATCCGACCTCCACCTTTTCCGTCACGACCTACGCTACCGTAGGTTATCAAGTTACGGTACCGTAGGTTACCCCGAAGTAAGAGGACGTGCCGGTCAGAGCAGTTCGAGCAGGAACGGAAGCTCCTGGGTGGCGTACCACGCCAGCACATGATCCTCCGCGTCACCGAGAACGAACTCGGCGTCCGGGTCCCCGAGATCGGCCTCGTCGATCGCCGACACGGCTCGTTCGATGTCCGGCTCCGCCTCCGCGAGGTCCACGTGCACCGACGCGACCGTGCCGATCGTCACGGGACCGGGCAACCGGACCACGGCGTCGTCGAGGTCCGGCCGCGGCGTCACGTCGTCTACGTCCGCCGCGACCACGGCGCGACGGAAGCGAACCCCGTCGCTCCCGCTCTCCCCCACCCGGCCGGCGATCAGTCGCAGCGAGGCCCGGGCCGCCTCGGCCATCGCGACCTCGGCCAGTTCTTCGTCGTCGCCCGACGAGTACGCCTCGCGGAGCGTGGGGGTGACGGCGAAGGCGGTACGGCTCATTGGATCGAACTCCCGGTCGGTGACGAGCCGGTGGAGGATCTCGATCGTCGCGGGAACGTACACCCTCGTCATGCGTCACCCGTCATTCGCACCGCGGACTTCTCACCGGCTGGCATCCAACAACTCCTCGAGAGATTCGTACAGCAGCGCCGCCACCACGTCCACGTCGGCCATGGCGTCACGGTCTGCATTCAAACCGTAGTAGACGTTGCCGTCGTAGGACGTCAGGCCGATGCTCAAAGTCTGGTTTTTCAGCAGGGGCGACACCGGATACATCTCGAGCATCCGCGCTCCTCCGACATACAGCGGCAGCTGCGGGCCCGGTGCGTTGGTGATCATCAGGTTGAACATCCGCTGCGAGAAACTGCTCGCGACACGGGCACTCATCGCGTGCAGCGTGGCGGGCGCGAAACCCGACAAACGCACCAGGGTCTCCGCGGTGACCCGCTGACTCTGTTTGGCGTGCGCCTCCATGGCGTGCGCCACGTGAGACAGCCGCACCACGGCATTCGGTTCCCCGACCGGCAGGTCGATGAGGAACGACGACACCATGCTTCGCGGATCCGCCCACTCACCGCGGCGTGACGCCTCGTCGTCGGCCTCGGGATCCGTCGCGTACACGGACATCGGGACCATGGCCCGGACCGTGGTCGACTCGGCCACCGGTTCGCCGCGCGAGAGCAGCCAGTACCGCATCGCGCCCGATACGACGGCGAGGATGACGTCGTTGACCTCGCACCCGTACTGCGCGCGGATCTTCCGGTAGTCACCCAGTTCGGTCTTGACCACCGCGAAGCGTCGATTGCGCGAAATGGTCGCGTTCAGCGGACTCGCCGGCGCCACCTGCGTGGCGGTGCGCACGACGGCGGCGACCTTGCCGACGGCGCGCACTGTCTCGCCGAGCGCAGACGCCATGTCACCCAACGTCATCCGCAGCGCCGCCAACCCTTCGCCCGGCCTCGCCACCATCTCCGCCAGTGCCCCGGCGATGAGAGTGGACTCACTGGGGGCGGGGCTCGGCATCCACAGTTCCTCGGCCATGGGCCGCCGGGTCTTCGCCGGGTCCAGGATCACCTGACCGATCTCGAGCGCCGTCTCGCCGTCGACCAGCGAGGAATGGGACTTCGTGAAGATGGCGAAGCGGTTGTTCGACAACCCCTCCACCAGGTACATCTCCCACAGCGGTCGCGTGTTGTCGAGTGGCCGGGACGTGAGCCGCGCGACCAGATCGTGCAACTGGGCATCCGATCCGGGCTTCGGCAGCGCCGACCGCCGGACGTGGTATTCGATGTCGAAGTCCTGGTCGTCCACCCACACCGGCCGCGACAGTCCCAGCGCCACCTCCCGCACCTTCTGCCGGTAGCGCGGCACCAGGCTCAGCCGTTCCTCGACGAGGCTCAGTAATTCCTCGTAGGACAACCCGTTTCGCGGCTTGCGGAAGATCGCGAGCGACCCCACGTGCATCGGCGTACTGCTCGCCTCGAGAAAATAGAACGACGCGTCCTGCGTAGTCAGTCTCGTCACCATGTCGGCGCCTGTCCCCCTTGCATCCCGTCTCGATCGACCTCGAGAAGTATCGCTATCTCGTCCGCGGTGGCGCCGCCGTCGACGTGGTGGATACCCACCATCCCGACGGCCACCGCACCCCGGACATTGACCGACAGGTCGTCGACGAAGATACAGTCCCCCGGGGTCAGACCGAGCGCGTCGGCCGTCATCCGGTAGATCCGCGGATCAGGCTTGGCGACACCGACATCCCCGGACAGCACGACCTGATCGACCAGCCGGCCGTCACCGAGTTCCCGCAGCCACTGCGCGCCGGGACCACCGGGATCGTTGCTGAGGATCGCGGTCCGCACCCCACGGATCCGGGCACCGGCCAGGACGGACGACAGGCCGTCCATGTCCGAACCGGGACCCGCGAGAACTCCTCCGAAGTCCAATATCAATCCCCGCACGTCCCCACCCTAGGGTCCGCTCCCCGGTTCGGCGACACGACGACGGGATCCGTGCGAGTATGACCGCTACGACGGCCGTCTCATGCCGAAACCGGGGGGTAAGAAATGAGTGAGTCCTACACGTTCCTGTCACGGGTGCCGCGCTTCGAGCCGGTAGCCGGCGACGTTCCCGCGCCGCCTCTGCCGGGGCGTTCGGCGGCGCCGTCGGGCGGGCGGCACGCACCCGGGCGCAGCAGGCACCGCTCGTCGCCCCACTCGGGAGCGTCGCCGCGCACCGCCGTGACGCAGCCGGGAACGCTTCCTCTTCCGTCGCCGGACGTCCAGCGGTTCACGGAGCAGGCGTTCCGGCTGGTCCTCGAAGTGCTGGATCGGCGCCGCAACGTGCGGCAACTGCGGCCGCTGGTGACGCCGTCGCTCGTCGACGTCGTGCGCACGCTCGCTCTGTCGGAGTCGCCCGCCCGGCGACTCGGTGTCGCGACGCTCGTCCGCGTGCACCTGCGCGCGGTGGAGCCGTGCGCGTTCGAGGCCTTCGGCACCTACGGCCGGGGACCGCGGATCTTCGTGATCGCAGCCCGTGTCGAACAGCAGTCCGACACGGGCTGGACCGTCACCTCGCTGGTGATCGGCTGATCTTCTGCTCCTGCGGTCAGCGCTTGCGCTTGGTCCGCGGGGCCTTCTTGCTCTTCGACTGCGACCGCGCGGCCTCACGCCGCTGGCGACGGGTTCCGGCGTCGGCGGCATCGTCCGACTCGGCCGCGCCGCGGCGGCTGAGCTGGGCGTTGCCGTCCTCGGCAGGCCCGGAGTACGTGAGCCCGCGGGGCTCGCCGTCGTCCAGTCCCTTCGCGCGGAGAGCGGACGGTGCCGCCGTGCCCTGCGCCTGCTGCGCCGCCTCCTGGGTGGGCAGTGGCCGCGGCGCTGCCGGAGCGGGCGAGGCCGACGCCGTCGCCGCTGCGGACGCCGCGGTGACGCTGACGCCCGGGGCCGGTGCCGCCTGCGGGGCGGCCGCCTCGACCTGAAGGTTGAACAGGAATCCGACCGACTCCTCCTTCAGACCCTCGAGCATGCCGCCGAACATGTCGAAACCTTCACGCTGGTACTCGACGAGCGGATCACGCTGGGCCATCGCCCGCAGGCCGATGCCTTCCTTGAGGTAGTCCATCTCGTAGAGGTGTTCGCGCCACTTGCGGTCGAGCACGCTCAGCAGGACCCGGCGCTCCAGTTCGCGCATCGATCCCTCGCCGGCGACGCCGTCGATCTCGGCCTCGCGCCGGGCGTACGCGTCGTGGGCGTCCTTCAGCAGGGTCTCGCGCAGCTCGTCGGCGGTGATGTCCGTGGTCTCACCGTCGTCGCTGTCGCCGACCAGTTCCTTGTAGTCGAGGCCGACCGGGTACAGCGTCTTGAGGGCCGTCCACAGTTGTTCGAGATCCCAGTCCTCGACGTATCCCTCGGCGGTGGCGCCGTCGACGTAGGCGGTGACCACGTCGGTGATCATCTTCTCGACCTGGCCCTCCATGTCCTTGCCTTCGAGGATCTGGCGGCGCTCGTTGTAGATGACGGTGCGCTGCTGGTTCATCACCTCGTCGTACTTGAGGACGTTCTTGCGGATCTCGAAGTTCTGCTGCTCGACCTGCGTCTGTGCGCTCTTGATGGCCTTCGAGACCATCTTCGCCTCGATGGGGACGTCGTCGGGCAGGTTGAGCCGGGTCATGATCGACTCGAGCGCCGCGCCGTTGAACCGTCGCATCAACTCGTCGCCGAGCGACAGGTAGAACCGCGACTCACCCGGATCGCCCTGACGGCCGGACCGGCCGCGCAACTGGTTGTCGATACGCCGGGACTCGTGCCGCTCGGTGCCGAGGACGTAGAGCCCGCCCGCTTCGCGAACCTTGTCCGCGTCGGCCTTCACCTCGGCCTTGACCTGGTCGAGGACGTCGTCCCACGCCGCCTCGTAGTCGTCGGGCGTGTGGACGGGGTCGAGGCCCTGCTTGCGGAGCGCGATGTCCGCGATGATGTCGGGGTTGCCGCCGAGCACCACGTCGGTACCACGACCGGCCATGTTGGTCGCCACGGTGACGGCGCCCGACCTGCCGGCCTCGGCGATGATCTGGGCTTCCTGCTCGTGGAACTTCGCGTTCAGCACATTGTGCGCCACGCCGCGCCTGGTGAACTGCTTCGACAGGTACTCGGACCGCTCGACGCTGGTGGTGCCGATCAGGACCGGCTGGCCCTTCTCGTGCCGCTCCACCACGTCGTCGACGACGGCGTCGAACTTGGCTTCTTCGGTCTTGTAGATCAGGTCGCCGTTGTCGACGCGGACCATCGGCCGGTTGGTGGGGATCGGGATGACACCGAGGTTGTAGATCTGGTGCAGCTCGGCGGCCTCGGTTTCGGCCGTACCCGTCATGCCCGACAGCTTTTCGTAGAGGCGGAAGTAGTTCTGCAGCGTGATCGTGGCGAGGGTCTGGTTCTCGGCCTTGATCTCGACCTTCTCCTTGGCCTCGATCGCCTGGTGCATGCCCTCGTTGTACCGGCGGCCGACGAGGACGCGGCCGGTGAACTCGTCGACGATGATCACTTCGCCGTCGCGGACGATGTAATCCTTGTCCTTCGTGTAGAGCTCCTTGGCCTTGATGGAGTTGTTCAGGTAGCTCACGAGCGGCGAGTTGGCGGCTTCGTACAGGTTGTCGATGCCGAGCTGGTCCTCGACGAGCTCGACGCCGGCCTCGTGGACGCCGATGGTGCGCTTGCGGATGTCGACCTCGTAGTGCACGTCACGCTTGAGCAGCGGCGCGATGCGGGCGAACTCCGCGTACCACTTGCTCGACGCGTCGGCGGGGCCGGAAATGATGAGGGGTGTCCGGGCCTCGTCGATGAGGATGGAGTCGACCTCGTCGACGACGGCGAAGCTGTGACCGCGCTGGACGAGATCGTCCAGGGAGTGCGTCATGTTGTCGCGCAGGTAGTCGAACCCGAACTCGTTGTTGGTGCCGTATGTGATGTCGGCCGCATAGGCTGCGCGACGCTCGGCGGGCGACATGCCGGACAGGATCACGCTGGTGTCGAGGCCGAGGAAGCGGTGGACACGGCCCATCCACTCGGAGTCGCGCTTGGCGAGGTAGTCGTTGACCGTGACGACGTGCACGCCGTCCCCGGCGATCGCATTGAGGTACGCCGGCAACACGCAGGTCAGGGTCTTGCCCTCACCCGTCTTCATCTCGGCGATGTTGCCGAAGTGGAGGGCGGCGCCGCCCATGATCTGCACGTGGAAGTGCCGCTGGTCGATGACCCGCCAGGACGCCTCGCGGGCGACCGCGAACGCCTCGGGCAGCAGCTCGTCGAGCGTCTCGCCGTCACGGTAGCGGGCGCGGAACTCCTCGGTCTTCGCGCGGAGTTGCTCGTCGGTCAGGTCTTCGACCTCGGGCGACAGCGAGGAAACGTGGTCGGCGATGTGCTTGAGCCGCTTGACCATGCGACCTTCACCAACACGGAGCAGCTTCGAT
The DNA here is from genome assembly GCF_042671975.1 of Rhodococcus sp. NPDC127593. Classification (NCBI taxonomy): domain Bacteria; kingdom Bacillati; phylum Actinomycetota; class Actinomycetes; order Mycobacteriales; family Nocardiaceae; genus Rhodococcus; species Rhodococcus sp. NPDC127593. The sequence goes on from NZ_JBHXWI010000051.1 coordinate 59,258, forward strand.
AGCGACAGCGACGGCACAGTCTTGTTCGTCCTCAATCTTCGGCAGTGGATGGGTGACACACAAAATCCGGCCGGAGGTCCGAGAACCCCGGCCGGATTCCATGGTAGGCGCTTCCGCGATCGGACGAGTAGACCGACCGCTCCGATCGTCAGGCGGAACGGGTGTACATCACGCCAGACGTATCAATCCGTAGTCGAACGCGTGCCGCCGGTAGACGACGGTCGCCTTGTCCGACTCCTTGTCGTGGAACAGGAAGAAATCGTGTCCTACCAGCTCCATCTCGTACAAAGCGTCGTCGACGGTCATCGGCGTGGCCTTGTGTTCCTTGGTACGCACGACATGACCCGGTGTGTGCTCGTCCGACACCTGACCGTCCAGGGAGATGTCGGGACTGATGCCGAGACTGTCGTCCTCGGCGAGTGCGGCGGTGGCCTCCGCCACCGACACCGGGGTCTTTTCCCCGTAGTGGACCTTTTTGCGATCCTTGGTGCGGCGGAGCCTGCTCTCGAGCTTGGCGGTCACCGACTCGAATGCTGCATAGAAACTGTCGGCGCATGCCTCGGCTCGGGCTACCGGCCCCTTGCCTCGGGCAGTGATCTCGACGCGCTGGCAGTTTTTCCTCTGGCGTCGATTGGGTTCGTGGTGAAGTTCGACATCGAACAGAAATATGGAGGGATCGAAGCGCTCGAGGCGCGACAGCTTCTCGGAGACGTACACGCGGAAGTGGTCGGGTACCTCGACGTTGCGTCCCTTGACGACGATCTCGGCGTTGGGGGTATCCGTCTTCTCTTGTGCATCCGATGTGCTGTCGTCGACGAAAACCGAGGCTTGCGAAGGGGTCGTCACTCGTACCTCCCGATTACGGCCCCGCCCCTTGATGGGCGGCGGCGAGTTTGAGCAATGCCGGAAGGGGGTCCGCCCGGCACCAGGTTCGAAGTTCCACCTCCTACCTGTGTTTTCGGGTGTGTCCGCGACGCTAGTACGTAACGCGCGCGAGTGCCACTGTTCGGCAGAATTTCATCTGACACCCGCCACGACGACCACCGCGCTCACTCGGATACCCACCCCCGACAGCACTCGGACCGACTCGGCCGCGGTCGCCCCGGTGGTCGACACGTCGTCCAGCAATACCACCGAGACCCGGTGCAGTGCTGCCGGTTCCGACGCGAGGTGCCGCGCGAATCCTTCACCCTTGCGCGTCAACCGGACGCCACCCTCGAGGTTTACTCGACGTTGATCCGCGCTCAGTCCGACCGAATCGCGCACGGCGCGCCGCATCACGAGCGCGGGGCACACGCGCCTGTCCCCCACCGCGGCGACGGCGATCCGGGTGACGGGGTCGCCGCCGCGTGCACGGGCCGCCCGGGGACGCGTCGGAGCCGGCACCAGAACCACCGGGGCCACGTCCGGTGGGTCGAGTTCACCCCACTGCTGCAGACGGCCCAGGGCGCCCGCGACGGCGGATCCGAGGGGCGCAGCGAGATCGCGCCGCCCGCGTTCCTTCGCGGCGATCACGGCGCGGCGGCGGGCACCCGAGTACGTTCCGAGGGCCCACACCCCGACCCCGGGATCGACGCGGGGCCGGAGCAGCACGGGATCGTCGGCCAACTCCGTGGCGCAGCGGGCACACCACTGCGTGCCCGGCACCCCGCACCCGCCGCATTCGGCGGGCAGGATCAGGTCGAGCAGGTTCCGGAGGCCGGGCAGGGCGCGCATGCGGGCAGTATCGGCGACCGCACCGACAGCCTCAGCCCGGCAGGACCGGGATCGCCTTCACACCGGTCAACCCGGGAACCTCCCGCCAGTACCGGTCACCAGCCGGATCGTTGTTGTTCAACTGGAACACCGCCCGGGAGTCTGCGACGAACTCCGTGGTCGTCGACGCGTCCACGGCCACCACCGGCGCGGTCAGGTTGCGGCTCGGCAGCGCGTCCATCCGCGAACCGTCGACGGCCACCTGAACCACCGGGATGTCCGAGGCCGCGCGCGCGACGACGATCGTGTCACTGGTGCTCCAGTCCAGGGACAGCGCCGGGCTGCCCAGACCGATCGCGACCGCACGGGGATTCGTCAAGGCGTACTCACCGCCCGGCATCTGGGTGACGATCGCGAGGTAGACCTTGCCGTCGACGATCAGTGCCGCACGCACCCCGTCGCGGGACAGCCGCAACTCGGTGATCGTGGCACCCAGCGCGGTGACGGCGCCGGCGTCGACGTTGACCACCGACGTCCGGCCGGTGCCGGGCTCGCGCAACACTCGGATGACCGTGTTGCCGTTGACCGCTGCCCAGATCGCCGAATTGTCGGGCGCCCATGTCGGGCGGGTGATCGCGCCGCCCTCGAGCACCGACGCGGCACCGTCCTCGTACGCGCCGACCATCAGCGAACTCGCGGGTTCCGGCGCGGGACGCCCGGTGTCCGCGACGGCGGCGACCAGCTTTCCGTCCTGCGACAGCGCGAGCGAACGCATGTTGCGGGCCGAACCGAAGTACCCGGGCACCGGAGTGACACCGGTCTCGGTGACGCTCACCATCGAACCCTCGCGCAGCGCGTGCAACCCGACGGTGGCGCTCGACGTCGCAAACGGATTCATGGAGGCGACGTCGGCGGTGGTCCACCCGTTCGGGAACCGCTCGTCGAAGGGCTCGCCGTCGGCGAGCAGCACGTAGGGGCCCGAGATCTCCGCGTTGGCCAGCGTCCAGATCACCTGCGCCGCGAACAGCTGCTTCGCCTGCGCGTCCATCGGCGGCACGCCGGCGAAGTCGATCCGGATCCCGCCGAGCCCCACCCCCACCTGCGCGGTGCGGCCGTCGGCCTTCGTGATCGGGCCGCGCACCGACACGCCGTCGCCGAGCTCGTTGCGCACCGCCGGCGCCAGGGCGGCCTTCGGCCCGTCGATCAGCAGACCGATCAGCTGCGACGCCATCTGGTCCTGGGCGCCCGACACCCAGCGCGGATCCGGCACGACCGTCGTCCCGGCCGGGTCGAGGAAGTACAGCGATTTGCGCTGGTACGTGTTCAGGAACTGCGCCCGGTCGAGGATCACGCCTGCGGGGAGCTCGGAGATCCGCCACTCACCGCCCTGCAGCTCGAGACTGATCTTCGTCTCGAAACTGCCCTCCTCCGCCACGTACAGTCCACCGGGCTCGAGCTGCCCCACCTTGTTGGCGCGGATCGTGTACGTCGCCTGGTCGGCCGACCGTGTCTCCGGGAGGACGTCGACCTTGTCGACGATGGTCGCGCTGGCCGCGTCGTCCCACCTGCCGGACACACCGGGGGTGAGGAACTGGCGGGCCGCGAGGTGCCGGTCGGACGGATCGGTACTGGCCTTGAAGAAGTCACGCAGCAGCAGGTCGGGTTCGCGCCCCGGCGCGGGGGCCGCGACACTCGATCCCGGCGAGTCACGGTTGATCGTGCCGATCGCCTGCGGTGTGGACGAATCCGGGAGGCTCGCGCACCCACTGACCGTGACGAGCACCGCGAGGACGATCGCTCCGCACACCGACCGCGACAGCAGGGCGGATCGCCTGCCGGGCGTCACAGGTCCCGCTCCGGAAGGTGCGAACCGTCTCGGTCACCGACGTGCGCACGCTCACGCTTCTGGGGAACCGTGTGAGACTCGTCGGCCGCCGTCTCCGGGCTCTCGTTGCGCACCGGCAACGTGGTGTCGCCCGGGACAGGCTGCCCCTGAACGTATTTCGCGGTTCCCGGCTTCAGCGGCAGCGGGCTCGACACGACCTTGCGGCCCCGCACCCGCGGCAGTGTCAGCCGGAAGCAGGCCCCTTCGCCGGGTTCGCCCCATGCCTCGAGCCTGCCGTCGTGGAGATTCGCGTCCTCCACACTGATCGCGAGTCCGAGGCCGGTACCGCCCGACCGTCGCACACGCGACGGGTCGGACCGCCAGAACCTGTTGAACACCAGCTTCTCCTCGCCAGGCCGCAGGCCCACACCCTGGTCGCGCACGATGAACGCCGCAGCGCTGTCGTCGGCGCGCAGGCGCAGCAGCACCGGTTTGCCTTCTCCGTGATCGATCGCGTTCGCGAGGAGGTTCCGCAGAATGCGTTCCACGCGACGCGGGTCCACCTCGGCCATGATTGCCTGATCGGGCAGGTCCACGATCAGTTCGGTTCCGCTCTCGCGCGCGAGGTGACGGACCGTCGAGATCGCCGCACGCGCACACATGCGGACGTCGAGTTGCTCGGCGGCCAGTTCCGCGACACCGGCGTCGTGCCTGCTGATCTCGAGGAGATCGGCCAGCAGCCCTTCGAACCGGTCGAGTTCGGCGACCAGCAACTCCGACGACCGCCGGAGCACGGGGTCGAGATCGTCGCTGCCGTCGTGGATGAGGTCGGCCGCCATCCGCACCGTCGTCAGCGGTGTCCGCAGCTCGTGGCTCACGTCGGAGGTGAATCTCTTCTGGAGATTTCCGAACTCCTCGAGCTGGGTGATCTGTTTCGACAGGCTCTCCGCCATCTCGTTGAACGACATCGCCAGCCGGGCCATGTCGTCCTCGCCGCGCACGGGCATGCGTTCCTTCAGCCGGCCGTCGGCGAAGCGCACCGCGATCCGGGACGCCGACCGGATGGGCAGAACCACCTGCCGGGCGACGAGGAGCGCGATGGCCGCGAGCAGCACGGCGAGCACCGCACCACCCACCAGCAGCGTGCCGCGGACCAGTGACAGGCTGCGGTCCTCACTGGCCAGCGGGAACACGAGGTACAGCTCGAGCGTGGAGATAGCGGACGCGGTCGGGCTTCCGACGATCAGTGCCGGCCCCGAATAGCCTTCGGGATCGTTCACGGTGGCGAACTGGTAGGCCACCTGACCGGCCTGGACGAACGCCCGCAGTGATTCCGGGATCTGGTCCGCCGGACCGCTGGACGTCGGGGCGCGGGGACCGTCACCCGGCACGATCAGCACAGGATCGAACGTTCCCGCCGACCCCGACGCCTGACCGGCGTCGGGCTCCCGGTTCGTCAGCGCGGCCCGGGCACCGTCGAGCTGGGTGGTGGGCGAACTACTGTCGTCCGCGCCGGCCAGCTGCCCTTCGACCGTGCTGCGGGCACGGTCCATCTCCTCGGTCGCCGCGTTGATCTTCGTTTCGAGCAGACGGTCGGTGATCTGGCTCGTCAGCACGACGCCGAGCACGACGATGACGATGAGCGACAACGTCAACGTCGAGACGACGACCCTCAGCTGCAGCGAACGACGCCACGTGTGCGCGAGGGTATTGCTCAGTGAGTGACCCCACCGAAGGATCGGCGAAACGCGTCGGTTGACACGACGCCGCCATCGGGAAACACCTGTCACGGCGGTCCGGCCTTGTAGCCGACCCCCCTGACCGTCAAAACCACTTCGGGATTCTCGGGATCAGTCTCGACCTTGGCCCGCAAACGCTGAACGTGCACGTTGACCAGTCGGGTGTCGGCTGCATGTCGGTAACCCCACACCTGCTCGAGCAGGACCTCACGGGTGAACACCTGTCGCGGTTTGCGCGCCAGAGCCACCAGAAGGTCGAACTCGAGGGGGGTGAGGGAGATCAGTTCTTCGCCCCGGCTCACCTTGTGGGCGGGGACGTCGATGACGATGTCGGCGATGCTGAGCAGCTCGGCCGGCTCGTCCTCGGTCCGGCGAAGCCGTGCCCGGACCCGCGCCACCAGCTCCTTCGGCTTGAACGGCTTCATGATGTAGTCGTCCGCGCCGGATTCCAATCCGAGGACCACGTCGACGGTGTCCGTCTTCGCGGTCAGCATCACGATGGGGACACCGGAATCGGCTCGCAGGACCCGACACACGTCGATGCCGTTCATGCCGGGCAGCATCAGGTCGAGCAGCACCAGGTCCGGGCGTGTCTCCCGGACCGCGGTGAGCGCCTGGGTCCCGTCCCCCACCACATACGGATCGAATCCTTCGCCGCGGAGGACGATCGTGAGCATCTCCGCGAGCGCAGTGTCGTCGTCGACAACCAGAATCCTTGGCTTCATGTCCCTATCGTTGCATCTTCGGAGGCCGTAACAGCCCGTTCGCCGTTACGGCGTGCCGTGTTCTTTCTCGTCACGGCGTGCCGTGTCGTCACTCAAGAGTGCCAGGTTTTCGGCGAGCGTGACCGGATCGGTGTCCGGGGTGAGTACCCACCACGGCGAAATCCAGTCCTTCACGGCCAGCTCGCGGTACACCTCGCCGGTGCGTTCCTGCAGTCCACGGTCGCGTTCGTAGGCGTCGAGCGACCGGGTCGCATCCGCCGATTCGCGGCCGCGGGCGCGTTGCGCGGCCAGCGCGACGGGAACGTCCAGATACAGCTGCAGGTCGGGCCGAGGCAGCCCCAGCCGCTCGAATTCGAGGTTCTCCACCCAACCCACGAACTCCCCGTCCGCCCCCTGATGCAACCGGGCCGCACCGTACGCGGCGTTGGACGCCACATAGCGGTCGAGAATCACCAGGTCGTGTTCGGCGAGCAGCGCTGACAGCTCCCCGACGGCACCGGACCGGTCCAGCGCGAACATCACGGCCATCGCATGCACGGAGTCACTGAGGTCACCGTGCGCACCCTTGAGAGCCTCGGACGCCAGATCAGCGTGCACGGACCTGCCGTACCGCGGAAAGTCGAGGGTGCCGACCGTCAGACCCTGGTCGGTGAGGCGTGTCACCACTGCGCCGACGAGTGTTCGCTTGCCCGCGCCGTCCAGGCCTTCCAGCGCAATCAGTTTTCCCACGAGGAAGAAGGCTATCCCCCGGCCCGTACGCGACGGACCGGGGGACGCCGCGATCTCTAGTACCGGTAGTGCTCGGGCTTGAACGGACCCTCGACGTCGACGCCGATGTACTCCGCCTGCTCCTTCGTGAGCTTGGTGAGCGTGCCACCGAGCGCTTCGACGTGGATCTTCGCGACCTTCTCGTCGAGGTGCTTCGGGAGTCGGTACACCTCGTTGTCGTACTCCTCCGGCTTCGTCCACAGTTCGATCTGCGCGATCACCTGGTTGGAGAAGCTGTTGCTCATCACGAACGAGGGGTGGCCCGTCGCGTTGCCGAGATTCAGCAGACGGCCCTCGGACAGCACGATGATCGAGTGGCCGTCCTTGAACCGGAACTCGTCCACCTGCGGCTTGATGTTGATGCGCGTGACCTCGCCGGAACGCTCGAGGCCGGCCATGTCGATCTCGTTGTCGAAGTGGCCGATGTTGCCCAGGATGGCCTGGTGCTTCATCTGCTGCATGTGCTCGAACGTGATGATGTCCTTGTTGCCCGTGGACGTGATCACGATGTCGGCCCAGCCGATGGCCTGCTCGACCGTCTTCACCTCGAAGCCGTCCATCAGCGCCTGGAGGGCGTTGATCGGGTCGACCTCGGTGACCGCGACGCGGGCACCCTGTCCGCGCAGAGCCTCCGCGCAACCCTTGCCGACGTCGCCGTAACCGCAGACGAGCGCGGCCTTGCCGCCGATCAGCACGTCGGTGCCCCGGTTGATGCCGTCGAGCAGCGAGTGCCGGGTGCCGTACTTGTTGTCGAACTTGCTCTTGGTGACCGAGTCGTTGACGTTGATGGCCGGGAACACGAGTTCACCGGCGGCCGCGACCTGGTAGAGACGAAGGACACCGGTCGTGGTCTCCTCGGTGACGCCCTGGACCGACTCCGCAACTTTGGTCCACTTGGTCTTGTCCGCTTCGAGGGACTGACGCAGCAGGGCGAGAAACACCTTGTACTCGTCGGAATCCCGCTCGTCGTCGGTGGGCGGCACGACGCCGGACTTCTCGAACTGCGCGCCCTTGAGGACGAGCATCGTGGCGTCGCCGCCGTCGTCGAGGATCATGTTCGCGGGCTTGTCGGCGTCCGGCCAGGTGAGCATCTGCTCGGCGGCCCACCAGTACTCCTCGAGCGTCTCGCCCTTCCACGCGAAGACCGGGGTGCCCTGCGGCTCCTCGGGCGTGCCGTGCGGGCCGACGACGATCGCGGCGGCTGCGTGATCCTGCGTCGAGAAGATGTTGCACGAGGCCCAGCGGACCTCGGCGCCCAGCGCGGTGAGCGTCTCGATGAGGACGGCCGTCTGGATGGTCATGTGCAGCGAACCGGAAATGCGAGCACCCTTGAGCGGCAGCACCTCTGCGTACTCGCGGCGAAGCGCCATCAGTCCCGGCATCTCGTGCTCGGCGAGCCGGATCTCCTTGCGGCCGAACTCGGCGAGCGAAAGGTCCGCCACCTTGAAATCGATCCCGTTTCGGCTCTCGGCCACGGGCGTGGTTGAAACTGAGGTCGTCATCTGCCTCTCCTGGTTGACTGCTGTTTCGGTCAAGGCTATCGGTACTGCGGCCCGAGGGTCACACTCACGTGAGGCTGCGCCGCGGGGCGGTCACTCCCGATCGGCCCCGTCGACCGCCTCGTCCACGAAAGGTCCCAGAAGGGCACCCAGATCCTCGGCGACGTTGGCCTCGGATTCGGGTGGCATCGAGATGTAACTCATAGCGAGGCGCACGATGGCGCGGCTGAGAATCCCCGCGTCCGACGGGTTCGCCCGCACCCAGCCCCGCTGGAAGACGTCGGCGAGCCGAGTGGAGGCCCGCTCGATGATCGGCGCGCTCTCGGTTGTGATCAGGCGCAGCAGATCGGGCTTGGTCTCGCCACGCAGAAGTGACTGCACTAGAGGGTCGGACAAGCTGGCGGCGAAGAACGCGGTGAATCCGGAGAGCAGCGCGGCGCGACCTTGCCCGACGTTCGCCACGAGCGCCTCGTCGACCGCGTCGACCAGCTCGTCGGCCAGCCGGAGGGCATACGCCTCCGCCAGCCCTTGCCGGGACTTGAACTCGTTGTAGAGCGTCTGCCTGCTCACCCCGGCGCCGGCCGCGACATCCGACATCGTGATGTCCGACCAGTCCTTCTCGAACAGGAGATCCCGCATCGCATCGAGCACCGACTGACGCAGCAGCAGCCGCGCAGCCTCCTGATAGGGCACCCGGACACGCGACGAAGTCATGGCGACGACATTAGTGCCCGCCGCCTCCGGGGCACTCGCCCGGTACTGCCGCTCCGACCCCCGGACGTCCAATCCCGTTGCGTGTCAGACCTCGCCGCGGCTTCGTCTCTCCATCATCGAGTGGCGGCGGCTGTAGGCGAAGTAGATGATCACGCCGAGCGCCATCCACACGATGAACCGGATCCACGTCTCGACGGACAGATTCACCATCAACCACAGGCAGGCGAGGACGGCGAGGACCGGCACCCACGGCACCAGCGGGACACGGAATCCGCGGGGCAGGTCCGGGCGGGTCCGGCGCAGCACGATCACACCGATCGACACGAGGACGAACGCGAACAGCGTTCCGATGTTCACCATCTCCTCGAGGGTGCCGATCGGGAAGATGCCCGCGAGCACGGCCACCACGACACCGACGAGCACGGTGATCCGAACGGGTGTGCCGTGCTTGCCGGTCGGCGCCAGCCGCCGCGGCATCAGCCCGTCCCGGGACATGGCGAACAGAACCCGGGTCTGCCCGAGCATCAGCACCATCACCACGGTGGTGAGGCCCGCCAGCGCGCCGAACGAGATCAGGTTCTTCGCCCACGTAATTCCGTGAATGCCGAACGCGGTGGCCAGATTGGAACTGTCCCCGGACAATTCGTGGTAGTCGACCATCCCGGTGAGCACCAGCGTCACCGCCACGTACAGGACCGTCACGATCAGCAGCGATCCCAGAATTCCGCGGGGCAACGCCTTCTGCGGATCCTTCGTCTCCTCGGCGGTGGTGGCGACGATGTCGAACCCGATGAACGCGAAGAACACCAGGCTCGCCGCCGCCAGCAGTCCGTACCAGCCGAACGTGCTGCCGCCCGCGCCCGTGATGTAGGAGAACAGGGACTGATGGATACCCTCGCCCGTGCTGCCCGCCTCGGACGGGGGGATGTACGGGGAGTAGTTGTCGGTGTCGATGTAGAACGCGCCGACCACGACCACGACGAGCACCACGGCCACCTTGATCGAGGTGATCACGAGTGAGACCCGCGACGACAGCTTGGTGCCCGTTGCCAGCACGACGGTGATGATGGCGACGATGAGTACCGCGCCCCAGTCGAACGTGACCGAGCCGATCTGCGCCACCGGTGTGTGGTTGCCGATCACCTCACCGAGATAGAGCGACCAGCCCTTCGCGACGACCGACGCGGCGAGCGCGAATTCGAGGATGAGGTCCCAGCCGATGATCCACGCGATCAGTTCACCGAACGTCGCGTAGGAGAACGTGTACGCACTGCCCGCCACCGGGACTGTCGAGGCGAACTCGGCGTAGCAGAGTGCGGCGAGCCCGCACGCGATGGCGGCGATCACGAACGCCGCCGACACGGCGGGACCGGCGACGTTGCCTGCGGTGCGCGCGGTGAGCGTGAAGATTCCGGCACCGATGACGACGGCGACACCGAAGACGGTCAGGTCCCACGCAGTCAGATCCTTGCGGAGCTTGGTTTCCGGTTCGTCCGTGTCCCGGATCGACTGCTCGATCGACTTGGTGCGGAACAATCCGGTCGGCCTGCCGCCTAGGTGCGGTTCTCCGCTGCCTTTGTCCTGGATGGCCATATCAGCCTCCTCAATCGAAAGTTGCCGTTCAGCCTATGCCTTCGGTTGCCCGGAACAGGTCGGGTTCGATGTAGATGCGTCGAGCCGCGGGGACTGCGCCGCGCACTCGCGCCTCGGCCTCGTCGATGGCTTCGGCGACCGCGCTGATGTCCGATCCGGCGGCCACGGCCACTTTCGCGGCCACGAGGATTTCCTCGGGTCCGAGGTACTGCGTCTTGCAATGGATGACGCGCTCGATCTTCTCGCCGTCGACGAGAGCGGCGAGAATACGCGACTCCTCGTCGGCGGTGGCTCCTTCACCGATCAGCAGGCTCTGCATCTCGACGATGAGGATGATCGCGATGATTCCGAGCAGGGCGCCGATGCAGAGGGTGCCGACACCGTCCCACACCGGATCCCCGGTGAGCATCGTCAGTCCGACACCACCGAGCGCGAGAACCAGACCGACCAGTGCGCCGGTGTCCTCGAGCAGCACGACGGGAAGCTCCGGGCTGCGCGACGTGCGGATGAATCCCCACCAGCTCGCCCGTCCCTTGAGGGGACGCGACTCCCGCACGGCGGTGAGGAAGCTGAACGTCTCGAGCCCGATGGCGATCACCAGGATGACCACCGCCACGAGGGGCGACGTGAGTCCCTCGGGGTGCTGGATCTTGTGGATGCCCTCGTAGATCGCGAACAGCGAACCGAGGCTGAACAACACGAGCGCGACGACGAACGAGTAGAAGTACCGGCTACGCCCGTAACCGAACTGGTGCAGATCGTCGGCGGCGCGTTCGGCCTTCTTCTGGCCGAGCAGGAGCAGGCCCTGGTTGGAGGTGTCGGCCACCGAGTGCACGGATTCCGCCAGCATGGACGACGAGCCGGTGATCAGGAAGCCGGCGAACTTGGCTACCGCGATACCGGCATTGGCGCCGAGCGCGGCGAGAATCGCCTTCTTTCCCCCATGAGCCGACAACTGAATTCTCCTCTCGGTCGCACACGACCCTCACGACGGGCCGCGGAGCCCTTCTCGGATCGCAGGGCGGATCACAGGCTACGCGATCGGCGGGCCGACTCTCGCACTGAACAACTGGGCACACTCGGTGCCTGCGGTCACCACCACTTCGGGGTCCTCGGCCGCGATCCAGACGGCGTTGCCCTGGGACAGTTCGAGGGCATCGGTTCCGCACCGCAACTCCACCGAACCCGAGGTGCACAGCAGAATGTGCGGCCCCTCCGAGTCGAGCCGGTGCTCCGTGGGGCCGTCCGGCGACAGGTCGATCCGCGCGAGGACGAATTCCGGCGCCGGCGTGGAGTACACGAATTCGCCACGGCTCGGGCGCTCTTCCGCCTCCAGAATCGGAATGTCGACGGTGTCGAAGTCGAGGACGCGCAGCAACTCCGGAACGTCAACGTGCTTGGGCGTGAGCCCCCCGCGCAGCACGTTGTCGGAGTTGGCCATGATCTCGACGGCCATCCCGTGCAGGTAGGCGTGGAGGTTGCCCGCGTCGAGGTACAGGCCCTGCCCTGGTTCGAGAGTGACCCGGTTCAGGAGGAGCGCGGCGAGAACACCCGCGTCCCCCGGATACACCTCACTCAATTCGAGGGCCGTGCGGATCTCCGCCGTGAACTCACCGTCCTTGGTGTTCGACAGATAGGCGACGCATCCGTCGAGCACCCTCGGCATCAGCGCGCCGAGCACCGGCTGCGGCAACGTGATCCACGTGGTGAACAGCGCGCGGAGACCGTCCGAGTCGGGTTGCCCGGCAATCAGGCCGGCGTAGGGCTGCAGCTCCGGAACCGCGATCGCCTCGAGCAGTTTGACCGTCCGCTGAGGGTCCCGGAATCCGGCGAGCGCGTGGAACCGGCTGAGGGCCACGACGAGTTCGGGTTTGTGGCTGGCGTCCTTGTAGTTGCGCACCGAGGATTCGAGGGGGATTCCCGCTTCGTTCTCCCGGGCGAATCCCTCCCACGCCTGCTCGGCGCTCGGATGGGCCTGCAACGACAGTGGTTCCTCCGACGCGAGCAACTTCAGCAGGAACGGGAGCCGTTCGCCGAACGTCTCCACACTCCGCTTGCCGAGCTGGCGTTCGGGTTCCGAATGCACCAGGTCCAGAAGGGACCGGGGCCCCTCCTCGGTGAGGACGCGGGCGGGATCACCCGGGTGCGCGCCCAACCACAGTTCCGCCTCCGGATGCGCCGTGGGAACCGGAAGTCCACGCAGCTGTGCGATGGCTGTGCGCGATCCCCACGCGTAGGACCGGAGCGCACCTTCGAGTCGGTGCACTAGATACCGCCGATCAACTGGAGATACGCGGCCGTCATGTCGAGTCTGCCGACGAGGACCGCCGCCTGTTCCAGCTCGGGACGCTGAGACGGAACCAGACCCTCGTCCGAGGACGCGACGACGAGGTCGACGTCGCCCAGGGCTGCGATCCTGCGTTCGACGAGCATCCGATCGGCGTCGGCGGACAATACGAACGTGCGCACCGGGCTCGCCGGCGGCGGACCGTCCAGCTCGGGATCGTGGAATATCGAGTCGTGCGCGGAGAGCGCCTGGTCGACACGGAACGTGCCCGCCGCACTCAGCACGTCCGAAAGCTCCGACGCGGTCGCCACGCGGCCCGCGTGCAGTAGCGCTTCGGCGCCGTGCCGGGCCAGTTCCACCGTGCTCTCCGTATCGCCCGTGAGCACGATGCGGCGTCCCTGCATGCGGGAGGCCAACGATTTCGCGGGATTGTGAAACACCTCGCTGTTCGGCCTGTCGCGCAGCGCCTCACCGTCGACGGCGTCAGCGATCTGCTCGAGGTCGGGAACCTCGTCGCCCCAACGTTCCGAACCGAGCACCCGGAGGACGGCCAGCAGAACGGCGAAGTACCGCAGCAGACCGTGCCGGGTGAGTGCCCGGACACGTGGCGCGAACATGACGACGCGTCCGGCCGCCGCGGCCTGCAAGGGTCCCTCGTCCGGTGCCGCCACCACCACTTCCGCGCCGCGGCGCACCGCCGCGTCGATGGCCTGCACGAGCCGGGGGTCGCCTGCGTCGTCGCCGGCCACCACCACCACGTCGAGCGGGCCCACCCACACGGGGGTCCGGGTGGCGCGCACCAGCGGGAAACCGATCCGTTCGGCGAGGACCGCCGTCAGGATCGCCGCCCCACGGCTGGCACGCCCCGCGCCGGTCACCACCACCACGCTGCGCGGACGCAGCCCCTGCAGTCGTTCGAGAGCCCCCTCCTCGACCGCGGACCGGGTGGCCCGGATCTGGGCACCACCCATGGCGGCGGAACGCAACGCACCCTCGGTGTCCGCCGCAACCAGTGCGTCCCCGTCGTCCAGATCGAGCAGGGGCGTCGGCGCTGTCATGACACCGCACCCCCTTTCTTCATCAGTGCAAGCCACATTCGCAGCACGAGCAGAACCTGTAGTTCCAACTATGGCAGTCAGGCTCGGACGATGCCCAGTATCTCGGTAACGAGTGCATCTACCTCGGCCGTCGTCGGCGCCTCCACGTTGAGTCGCAGGAGCGGTTCGGTGTTGGAGGCCCGCAAGTTGAACCACGCGCCGTCCGTCAGTTCGACCGTGACACCGTCGAGCCGATCCACGTACGTGGTGCGCTCGGCGAACGCCGACAACACCGCGTCGGTCCGTTCGGCGGCGTCCGCGACGGTCGAGTTGATCTCTCCCGACGCCGCGTACCGCTCGTACTTCGCCATCAGCTCGGACAGCGGACGATCCTGCTCCCCCAGTGCCGCGAGGACGTGCAGTCCGGCGAGCATGCCGGAGTCGGCGCCCCAGAAGTCGCGGAAGTAGTAGTGCGCGGAGTGCTCGCCGCCGAAGATCGCGCCCGTCTCGGCCATCTGCTGCTTGATGAACGAATGCCCCACCCGGGTGCGGATCGGGTGTCCGCCCAGCTCGGTCACCAGCTCCGGCACCGCGCGGGACGTGATGAGGTTGTGGATGACGGTCGCGCCGGGCTCCTTGGCCAGCTCCCGCTCGGCGACCAGGGCCGTGACGGCGGACGGCGACACCGGATTGCCGAGCTCGTCGACGACGAAGCAGCGGTCGGCGTCGCCGTCGAAGGCCAGACCGATGTCGGCACCGGTCTCACGGACGTACCGCTGCAGGTCCACGAGGTTGGCCGGGTCGAGCGGATTCGCCTCGTGGTTCGGGAACGTGCCGTCGAGCTCGAAGTACAGCGGTTCCAGCTTCACCGGCATCGGCTCGAACACGGCGGGAACGGTGTGCCCGCCCATTCCGTTGCCCGCGTCGACGGCCACCGTCAGCGGACGGAGGTCGGAGAGGTTCACCAGTCCGCGGACGAAACTCGCGTACTGCTCGAGCACGTCCTCCTCGGACACCGTGCCGGGAGCGCCGGCGAACGCGGGAACCCCGTCGACGACCTCGGCCGCGATCGTGGCGAGGCCCGTCTCCTGCCCCACCGGCTTCGCGCCTGCGCGGCACAGCTTGATGCCGTTGTACTTCGCCGGATTGTGGCTCGCCGTGAACATCGCACCCGGACAGTCGAGCATCCCCGAAGCGAAATACAGCTGATCGGTGGACGCGAGTCCGATGAGGACGACGTCCAGGCCCTGGGCGGTGACGCCGTCGGCGAACGCGCGGGTCAGATCCGGGGAGGACGCGCGCATGTCGTAGCCGATCACGACCTTCGTGGCGCTCTCCTCGCGAACGAGTCGTGCGAATGCGCCACCCACGTCCTGCACGAACGCGGCGTCGATGTGTTCACCGACGACACCCCGCACGTCGTAAGCCTTGATCACGGCATGTACGGACTCGGCTGATCGCGCCACTTCTTGTTTCTCCTTTACGAGCACCAGTGCTGGCGCAAGCCTAATGCCTGCCCGTCGCGGGCACGGCACGCCGCGGACCGCAGGCCCGGAACAGGCTGGGACGTCAGTTGGACGGGTCGGGAAGTACCCGCAGGTGGCCACGACGACCGGTGCGCGCCGGGCCGGGCTGGGTGCCGGTCTCCGCGCGATCCTCGGTGGACAGGGCCCGTTCGGACCGCCCGCGATCGCCGAGGCCCGCCTCCCGCACGGCCTCCGCCAGCGCGGTCAGATCGTCCTCGTCGGGGGTGCTCGACGAGAACCCACCCTCGTACCGAACCAGTTCCCAGCCTTTGGGTGCGGTAATCCTCGACGCGTGCGTTTCGCACAGATCCCACGAGTGCGGTTCGTCGACCGTGGCGAGCGGGCCGACGACGGCGGTGGAGTCGGAGTAGACGTACGTGAGCGTCGCGACAGCGGGGTTCTTGCACCCGGGGCGGCAGCATCGACGCAGAGATCTCACAGCTAGGGAGCCTAGCCCCACGAAGGCCCGACACCTACTCGGACACACCGAGAGTGTGCGGCTGTCGTAATGTCCACACCATGTCCAGAGCACGACGCAGGCGTCCCGTGACCACCCGATCCGTCGACCGACGGGGACGGGGAATCCGCGGGTCCGTGTTCCCTCCGGACGCGCCGGCACGACGGAGCCGCGCAGAGAAGTTCGATCTGGTGGTCCTGGAGGCGTTCGCGCCGATCGACGCGCGCTGGCGTGAACGCCTGACGAAGCTGGACATCGCCGTCGACGAGGTCCCGAAGATTCATGCGCTCGACCCGGATTCGGTCAACTGGCCCGCCGAGGTCGTGGCGGACGGGCCCGTGCCGCTGTCCCGACTGATCCCGGCCGGCATCGACCGGCACGGATCCACGACGCGGGCGCGAGTCGTCCTGTTCCGGCGACCGCTCGAACAGCGCGCCAAGGATCCGGACGACCTCACCGACCTGGTGCACGACGTGCTCGTACAGCAGGTGAGTACGTACCTCGGAGTCGAACCCGAGGTCATCGACCCGGATTTGCCGGGCGACGAAGACTGACTAGACGATCCCCCGCTTCAGGCGCCGGCGCTCACGCTCCGACAGGCCACCCCAGATACCGAACCGCTCGTCGTTGGCCAGTGCGTAGTCGAGGCATTCGTCCCGCACCTCGCAGCCCAGGCAGATGCGCTTCGCTTCCCGGGTGGAGCCTCCCTTTTCGGGGAAGAAGGCCTCAGGGTCGGTCTGCGCACAGAGCGCTCGTTCCTGCCACTGATCCTCGATGGTCTCGAACAGTTCGTCGAAACCTGTCACCAGACTCAACGCCGGGCGGGGGCCCGTCGTCTCGACTTCCTGTGCGACGAGTTCCGGCACAGGAATTACTTTCACACTGCCTTCTTGCACACAGACTTCTTGAACACAGACGCCGTCCGCTGCGCCTGCTTCGGAATTGGTCTGCGGTTCGTCGCTTACTGTGCTCCAGCGAGTCTCCGACTCGATCTGCTCATTGGGCATCGTTCCGCCTCCTCACCTGTGATAGCGCAGAAAATTTCGATCGATCATGTACCCCGACCCGAACACCCCTGCCACCCGTTCGAACATTCGTTCGAATTGATCCCCGCTGCAAGTGATTCCACGCCCGCAACGTCGGAATGACATATTTGTGATTAGACACGCCCAGCGTGTCGCGGTCAAGCTAACCGACCAAAGTCGATTACTATTTCGCGCTCGCGAATCGCTCCGGGGAAGCAGCTCACAGGAGGCGGACGGCCACCGCCTAGGCTTGCATCGTGAACGTGACTGTATTGGTTGGCGGGGTGGGTGGGGCCCGGTTCCTGCTAGGTGTGCGGAGGTTGCTCGGGGCCGATGCGCCCGGTGGTGGGG
>NZ_JBHXWI010000052.1:0-72919 GCF_042671975.1 Rhodococcus sp. NPDC127593
GCTCCCGGCGCTCCGCGCCGGGAGACGGGGCGAGTCGCTTCGCTCCCCACCAGGGAGCCGCTGCGCGGCTCGCAGTGGGTCCACTCCCGTTGCCGCCAATCGAGTCGCTTCGCTCCTCTGAGTTTCCGAAATTAGATTTCTCCCTGGATTTTTCATCGGCACGTTTGATCCAGTCCCCCACACCCCAACGAGGCTGGGGAGGCGGGTGTGTGCGCCCGACCCGCCTCCCACTCGCCTTCCCGCGCCGCTCAATGTCATACCCCACAGCGTACCACCTACCTCCATGCCATCCAAAACATCAGAAAACCTCTAAACACGAAAGATGATAAGCACCAACACTATTCGACGTTCACCAAAATTCAATGGTGCAGAAATATCGAAACTACCTATACAACAATTTGATACCGAAAATCGATGTACACCAATATGATTCAAAAGAGTTGAAAACGGGCATCCCGCGACGCCCGCCCAACCGCCCGCACCACGACGTCGACACTCCCCCGACACGTCGACCTGCAGCCCCACATCACAAACCGGGGGCATGTCATCACACCAGGTCACAACACCATCACCCCCCGGCACAGCACACGGCCCAGCAATCGGGTGCGAGCCGCGAGCAGGCTCAGTGCTTCACCACGGTGTACCCGAATCAATCCAACTTCGGCGCGAACCGACCGCGGATCACGGAGCAAGTGTTCCGTCATCGGCGGGGTCCTGGTGTGTCATCGCGGACGACCACAACACGGCTGCTCGTGCGTACGCCAGCTGTCGGATCAGCCTATGCGGAATTACGCATCGCCGACCTGTGATGACGCCGAAGATCGCCAAGAGAGCATGGATGAACAATGTGGGCACGAGGATTCCTGTCGAGTCGAACTGCTGGAGTGGTAGAGCAATAGCTAGGAAGGGCGCAGGACTCGCCGGCGATACTCGCTGGGGCTCGCCCCGTACTCTGCGCGGAAGATCTGGCTGAAATGGGGAGCATTGAGCATGCCGTTGCGGGCGGCGATCTCACCGACCGGGCGCAGCGCCTGGAGCGGGTCGGCGAGGTCTCTTCGGCTGTGCTCGAGTCGCCGGTGGCGGATCCACTGGGCGATGGTCATCTGCTCGTTCTGGAAGAGTTTGTACAGGTAACGCACGGAAATGAAGTGCGCGGCCGCAACAACCTCGACGGACAGTTCGGGATCGCAGAGCTGATCCTCGATGAACGCCTTGACTCGGAACAGAAGCGTCTTCTGCGCCGCAGCCGATCGTGTGGGTTCGGCAGCGAGCCGACAGCTGTAGAAGGCGGCGACGAGATCGAGGAAGCAGTTTGCTACACGGTTCGCCGCGGCCCCATTGTAGGCCTCAGGATTCCGGGAGAGCTGGATGAGCATGGAGCGGACCAATGCGCCCATTCCGTCACGCCCCGATATCGGTGTCGAGGTGACTCGGGCAACGTCGTCGGCCTTCACGTCGAGCGTCGTCCGATCGAACATCGCGACGACCGTGCGGTGGCGGATGGACCACTCGATATCGAACGGGCGAGTGCAGTCATAGATGGTGAATTCACCCGGTCGGACCTCCACCTCGCGGCCGTCCTGCCGGAAGCGGCACGATCCTCGACCTTGCAGCGCGATCGCGTAGTGATCGTTGTCGTCGGAGGCGGCGAGCTTGGGAGTACGTCCCACCAGTTCGGCATCCGCCTCGGCGTGAGTGAGCTGTAGTGGGCCGACGTAACCAGTTTTCAGTTGCCATGTGAACTCCGACTGGCGAGCCGCCTGCACCTTGAGCGGCAAGAAGGTGTCATTGACCGCTTCCTTCCAGGCATCGAGCTGATCGCCGCGGGTGGCCGGCGCGGCTTCTGCGACCACCGCCGGGCTGTTCTGCTGGCTGGTCGTCGGTGTTCGGCCACCCTCTGCCGTGTGCATCTGTTTTTCCTCCGCCGACTCGCAGAAGGACACTGCTTCGTTGCTCTCAACCGTACACATTTGTGACGAACATAACTCCACACCGGCACAGGGCCCTTCGTATTCGTGCACACCGGCTGTTGCGAGAGTGCACTACCGCAACCTGCTGCGTGACCTGATCGGTCGTGGAGTGCAGCAACGTCATCGCGACTGTGCACGAATGCGACAGCGGATGCGCACGCCGGCGACAACATGCGGTGCCTCGCAGACCTGAAATAGAGCTAGTGACAGCGGTCACAGACGGCACGGAGATTGTCCGGCGCCCATCTATCCGGTCGATATCGAGCCGATTCACCGGATCCAGTTGCACATAGCGAAGGAGAGATCGATGGTCAGTTTGCGGTCGGAGATCGTCATTGCCAGCCCCCCGGACACCGTGTGGGGCGTCGTCGCCGACACCGCGATCGAGACGTGGTATCCGCTGATCGAGTCGTCGACAGTGGACGGGGACCGGCGCACCGTCATTCTGCTGGACGGAACGAAGGTCGACGAGATCATCGAGAACCGCGATGCCACGCTGAGGCGGTTCCAGTACCGCATCGTCGGTGGCGACCTACCGGTCGAGCGGCATCTCGGCACGGTGGATGTGATCGCGCTCGGCGACGAATCCGTGGTCGTGTACAGCACCGAGGTCGAACCGGCGGAACTCGGCGAGGCGATCGCCCCCGCAGTCGCCGACGCATTGACCTCACTGCGCGATCGACTCTCGTGATGTCCGCTGATCCCGCGGCGCCACACACCAGATCCAAGAAACACTCCAGCGCTTTTTCTTTCAACCCTTCCGCCACCGGAAACGAAAGTCAGGTGAACCGACGATGACACTGTCAACCTCCCCCGATCCCCGCCTTACCTACGGGACGGATGTCGATCTGTTCAGCCGCGCCTCATTGCTCGATCCATACGCCGACTACCAGTCGCTGCGCGACATCGGTGAGATCGGGTACCTCACCCGCTACGACATGTGGGCGGTCACCCGGTACGAAGGCGTCAAGCGGGTCCTGTCCCAGCCGGAGATCTTCGTCTCGGGCCGGGGAATCGCTATGAACGACACCGTAAACACGGCATGGGCCGAATTTGCGCCGTGCCTCGACGGCGACGACCACGCGCCGCTGCGTCGGGTCATGATGCAGAGCATCGGCCCGAAGGCGGCCTCACAGCACAAGGAGACGATCGAGGCCGCGGCCAAGCGCCTGGTCGACAACGTTGTCGAGCAGGGCGAATTCGACGCAGTGACCGAGTTCGCCCAGCTACTACCGACCTCGGTGATCTTGGACCTGATCGGCCTCGACCCCGATCAGCAGACCCGTATCAATCTGCTGCACTGGGCGACGGATTCGTACAACTGCTGCGGCCCGGACGGCACCTTCGACGACACCCTGCCGAGCATGGAGAAGCTCTACGGGTACGTCCTCGAGAACATGGGGCCCGAGGGCTTCCGCCCCGGCAGCATCGGCCACCAAACCTGGGAGGCCGCCGACCGCGGTGTCATCACCCCCGAACAAGCCATGGGCATCCTCGGCGGCTACGCCACCGCAGGCCTGGACACCACCGCCAGCGCCATCGGAAGCTTGATGATGCTCTTCGCGCACCACCCCGATCAGTGGAGCCTGGTTCGCGACGACCCGTCACTGATTCCCAGCGCCGTGATGGAGGGCGTCCGCATCGAATCACCCGCACAGTGGTTCACCCGAGTGACCACCCAGGACGTCGAGTTCGGTGACGTCGTCGTGCCAACCGGCACCCGCCTACTCCACTCGTACGGCGCGGCAAACCGGGACGAACGCAAGTACCCGGACCCCGACCGCTTCGATGTGCGCCGCAATCCCGCCGACAACCTGGCATTCGGGTTCGGTGTCCACGCCTGCATGGGCAAATCCGTATCGAACCTCGAAATCTTCTCGCTTCTCACCGAATTGACATCGCGAGTCGATCGCATCGAGCCGCTCGGACCGCCCATCCGCCACGTCAACAACCTCATCCGCAGCCTCGAGTCACAGCCGGTGCGGATTCACCCGCGCTGAGAGCAGTCGGTGTGAACCCAGCGGAGACCTTGGCCGGCCAGATGACCGCCCCCTTGGCTGTCATCTGGCCGGCCGGGGAGTTTCTTCGCCACGCAGCGGGTCGACGCCATACGCACACTCCAACATCAATAGCTGAGAGACACAACAATGCCCAAGATCATCTACCGCTCAGCCGACGGCGCAGAGAACTACGTCGATGCCCTCGACGGGACCTCCGTCATGCAGGCCGCGGTCTCCGCAGGCATCGACGGCATCGTGGCCGAATGCGGCGGGAACGGGATGTGCGCCACCTGCCACATCTACCTCGACCCTGAGCGACTGCACGAATTTCCGGCGATCGAGGCCGCCGAAGACGAAATGCTCGACTGCGCCGTGAGCCCCCGGCGCGAGGGCAGCCGACTGTCCTGCCAACTTCCGATCAATGATGCCCACGATGGCATCGTCGTCGAATTGCCCGAGGCACAGTGATGAACACCCATCCCGAGCGTGTGGTGATCGTCGGCGCCGGCCAGGCCGGATTCCAGACCGCACTGTCGCTGCGCGAGCACAAGTTCGAGGGACCGATCACGATCGTCGGTGACGAGAACTGCCTGCCGTATCAGCGGCCGCCGTTGTCGAAGGCCTACCTCACCGGATCCGCAGGCCCGGAAGTCCTGCCGCTGCGCCCGGAGTCGTTCTACCAACGGCACGGGATCGACATGCGATTCGGCGATCCCGTTACCGCCATCGATCGCCCGCACTCGCGGGTGGTACTCGGCTCCGGTACACACGTCGACTACGGCCATCTCGTACTCGCACTCGGCGCTCGGCCCCGCCGCATTCCGATTCCCGGAGCCGATCTGGCCGGCGTGGCGTCGCTGCACACACGCGAGGACGCCGACCTGATCCGGGCGATGATGTCGCCGCACGCCCGCATCGTGGTCGTCGGCGGCGGGTTCATCGGAATGGAGGTCGCCGCCGCAGCAGCAGCGGCCGGCCACCAGGTCACCATCATCGTCGCAGCCGACCGAGTGATGGACCGTGCCGTGGCGCCGCAGATATCGGAGTACATCGCTGCCGCGCACACCAGTCGGGGCACGACCGTGATGTTGGGCATGTCGGTCGCCTGCATCCACGGAAGGGACGGGAAAGTGACCGGCGTCGAACTCGTAACCGGGGAGGTCATACCCGCCGATCTCGTCGTCACCGGCATCGGTGTTCTGCCGACAACCGATCTCGCCGCCGAGGCGGGGCTGGCGGTCTCGAACGGGATCGTCGTCGACGAGCAACTGATATCCTCCGACCCCCGGATCAGCGCCATCGGTGACTGCGCCCGGTACCCGACCGTGCACGCACCGGGCACGGTGCGGCTCGAATCCGTGCAGAACGCCAGCGACCACGCCCGACACGTCGCGGCCCGGATCACCGGAGCGCCCGCCGCCGGCTACTCGGCCGTGCCGTGGTTCTGGACCCACCAGTTCGAGATGCATATCCAGATCGCCGGACTCGGGTCGCCGGCCGACCAGTTCATGCTGCACGGTGATACCGCTACGAGACGATTCTCAATCCTCCGTTTCCGCGCCGGCACCCTCGCCTGTGTCGAGTCGGTCAACAACCCATCCGACCACCTCGCGGCGCGCAAGATCCTCGGCGGCACCCGCCCGCTCACTCCGAACCACGCCGCGGAACCGGAGTTCAGCCTCAAGCAATTCGTTGCACAGGCCGCCGCGCCACTCAGCGCGTAGTCGGGTACTCCTATCTCTCTGATCCCGATCGCGCCCGGTGACCCGATGCCCTCCCCGGTCACCGGCGCGTACCTCACCCCGGCGACAGGTACCGCCGTGCGAATGCGGGAACGGCCCGGACAACACCGGGCATGTCCACACGGCGCAGTCTCGACGGAAAGGTATCCGATCATGGCCAGTACGACAGGCGTCCGCGGCAACACCTCCTCTGAAGATCGCACCCGTCCAACAGAATCCAGCAAACCACTCGCCTGCCGCGACAGCAGGTCCACCACACGGTCATCGAGAAGCACCCGCCCGAACGAAGAGGACATGCTCGTTTCCCTCGCCGTCACATGGCTCCCGTACGGCAGCCCCCCACCAGAACAAATCTGGGAAGGGTTCGGAATCAGTCCCGAACACTACTGGCACCGACTCCGCTATCTACTCACCCACCGCAGGTGGCTCCATCTCCTCGACGCGACCACCGTCACCACCCTCCGAATGAAAGCCATGACTCAGCTCAATCCGCTGACACGGCGATAACAACCACAGCAAACGCAACCGTCTCCCCCGGCGGCGCGGCGACCCGCAGCCGCCCGCAGACCAAGGTGCTCACATCATCGACACAACCGTTCACCGGCAACCAGCATCAGCTGCGGTCTCTATGCGTCGCGGCCGGAATCGGTGTCGCCCGCCGCGCGGCCGTCGGCTGACTCCGCCACAAGCGTGCGCGCCTTCTCCGCCAGATCCGGCAGACCCAGCGCACCCCGCCAATCACCGTAGGTGTCAGCGGTCATGTAATTCCGATTCCTCGCCGAACGCCGCATCCAACTCCGCGACGACGTTGTACGACGCAGTCATCGGCCAGTCGGAGCCGGGTTCACGCCGTCCAGTAGGCCTTAGACGGGTTGATCGTGCCGTGGTAAAGCACGATCTTGGTAACGGTCGAGCCGGGCGGAACGTCAAAGGCAATGTCGCCCTGGCGCCGTTCCCCCGCGATGAGTTGTCCGGATTCGTCGAGGATTCCCGGATCGGATAGGTCCAGGTTCTCCACTTTCATGCCACCGTCCGTGAGCGCGAAGAAGGACCCGGGGATGCATGTGCCCTGTCTGGTGACGATGGTGACCGATCTCGCTCCCCCAGCCTATCGGCTCGCACGCCCGACGCAACCGTCGCGGGCGGCATGCTCGATGTAACAAGTTGCCTCACAGTTGGATTCGCGGGAACCAGCGTGTGTCTCAACAAACCTTTCACCGGATGTACACGAACACGACGCCCATAGGGTGCCCACACTTTCTCCGCCGTCACCGCGCCCATCCGCAAAAGGGGTGCACGTCGGTGCAATCCACATTCGCGGGAAGTGGAAGTGGTGTCGATCCATCGCGGCGGCCTAGCGACTGCCAACAGGCGTCGCGAAACCCTTTGACGGTGCAGTGAACTCGTCGGGCACGCAACCGCACCGTACCTTCGCCCGCACTCATACATGAGCGCGACACCCACTCACACCGATCTCGCGGTGAGGACGTGGCACTCGCCCGAATGACGCTCGATCAGACCTACTGCTCGCGGGCCGACCCCCTCGACTGGGCGTCGACCGAACGCGAACGGCGTATCGGCGGGGCGTTCGGTCGGGCATCCCGACGGTCGGCGTCTGCCGCTGCCCGACGACCGCCGGCACTATCCTGTCCGGCGGTGGCACAACGCCGCGCCGATGTCCCCGGGAGGGCAACCATGTTCGTTCTGGTGCGTCACGCGGACGCCGTCGCCAAGAAGGCGTGGCAGGGCCCGGACGCGGTCCGCCCTCTCAGCCGCCAGCAGTCCGCTCATCTCGTCGATGCCCTCGCCGATGTCACACTGTCCGCATTGTTCTCGAGTCCCACCGTGCGCTGTCGGCAAACCCTGCAACCCCTGGCGGTGGCGCGTGGATTGCCGATCGTCGACGACCCGCGTCTGATCAGGGACGCCCCGGTCGGTGCACTGCTCTCCGCGCTCGGCCGGTGCGACGACGGGACCCTCTGGTGCACCCACGGGGAGGTGTTCGACCAACTGGCTGCGGCCGCGACCGCCCACAGTGCCGCGCGCTTTCTGCCGACCGGGAAGACCGCGAAGGGTGGTCTGTGGATCGTGCATCCTGACCGCGGTCCCCGCTATGTCGGGCCGAACCCTCCAACCTGACCGGCCGATTCGGGCTCCGACCACCGCGACCATGACACTCGACCCGGTCGGCCAGCAGCCGGCTGGGATCCCGCCACCGGCAGCTACACGGAACCCGCCACTCGCCCAAGCAAGTGGACTACACGGCGCGTCCATGTCCGTCGTCTTGGATGCCGTCTCGATTCGTTTCGGCTGACCTGTGCGGTAGCGGCGTGCGAGTCGAATAGCCCCACAGCTGCAGCCGTGAGGACGAGCGAACCCCCAGTTGAGCTGGGCAAACCCACCGCTATACTACGTGCGTCGACTTCGCGACTGGACGGACTCGGCAACGGTGGAGGCAATGCACCCACAACTGCTCGCCGATACCGGGCGATCCTGCGGATACGCGCCGGGCCGCGCGCATGCCCGCACAAGCAATCGGATCGCGATCACGGCCCACCACGGCAGCGACGGCGACGCCGGCATCGCGTTCACCCGTTTCACCGAGGCCTACGCCGACCTGAACGCTCGCGACCACGAAGCCCCGCGCGGGGCTGCCGCCGATCGCCAGGGGGCTGTGCAGCCCCTTGGCGTGAGCGAAAGACGTGCACAAGATGAATGAATCTGACACGACGCAGTCATCGACTCCCGAGCAGGACGAGGCCGGAGCTCAGTCCCACACCGAGGAGGCCACGAAACCGGCAGCCACGCCAGACTGGTGGAAGCGCCACTACACGTTCACCGGAACGGCTGTCGGGCTGGTGTTTTTATGGTTGTCGATGACCCCGTCGCTCCTTCCGCGTGGGCCACTGTTCCAGGGACTGGTCAGCGCGGCGGCGGGCGCCATCGGCTACGCGATCGGGGTGTTCGCGGTGTGGCTGGTGCGCTACATGACCTCGAAGGATGCCAGCCTGCCCGCGCCACGGGTGGCGTGGATTGTGCTGATCGTGGTCGGCGCGGTCGGCACGATCGCGATGATCGTCTGGTTCCACGTGTGGCAGGACCACGTGCGCGACCTGATGGGTGTGCCGCGGCTGACGAGGCCCGACTACCTGCTGACCCCGGCGCTGGCCCTTGTGGTGTTGTTCGTTTTGGTCGAGATAGGCCAGCTCATCGGCAGGCTGATCCGGTATCTGATCCGGCAACTCAATCGTGTCGCCCCGCCCCGGGTCTCGGCGGTAGTGGCGGTGCTGCTCGTGGCGGCGCTGGGTATCGCACTCCTCAACGGCGTGGTGGTGCAGTTCGCGATGCACACGCTCAACAGCACCTTCGCGGCGGTCAACAACGAACAGAGCCCGAACACCCCGGCGCCGGCGTCGCCGCTGCGCTCGGGCGGCCCCGGCTCGTTCGTGTCGTGGGACTCGCTGGGCCATCAGGGCCGCATCTTCGTCGGCGGCGGGCCGACCACAGCGCAGCTGTCGGCGTTCAACGGCGCGCCCGCGGTCGAGCCGATCCGGGCCTACGCCGGCCTGAACTCGGCCGACGGGATCCAGGCCACCGCCGAGCTGGCCGCGCGCGAACTCGAGCGCACCGGCGGGCTGCAGCGCAAGGTGGTCGCGGTCGCCACCACGACCGGCAC
The DNA here is from genome assembly GCF_042671975.1 of Rhodococcus sp. NPDC127593. NCBI lineage: Bacteria > Bacillati > Actinomycetota > Actinomycetes > Mycobacteriales > Nocardiaceae > Rhodococcus > Rhodococcus sp. NPDC127593. The sequence goes on from NZ_JBHXWI010000052.1 coordinate 9,389, forward strand.
GGGCTGGATCAACGAGGCAGAGGCCGACGCGGTCGAATACATGTTCAACGGCGAGACCGCGATCGTCAGTATGCAGTACTCGTTCCTGCCCAGCTGGCTGTCGTTTCTGGTGGACAAGCAAAACGCGCGTCAGGCCGGGCAGGCGCTGTTCGAGGCGGTCGACCGCCGGGTGCGGGCGCTGCCGGAAGGCCAGCGACCCAAGCTCGTCGTGTTCGGCGAAAGCCTCGGATCGTTCGGCGGCGAGGCCCCGTTCCTGTCGCCCAACAACATCGAGGCCCGCACCGACGGCGCCCTGTTCAGCGGTCCGACGTTCAACAACACCATGTGGAAGGACGTCACCGCCCACCGTGATGACGGCTCACCGCAATGGCTGCCGATCTATCAGCAGGGCGACAACATCCGGTTCGTCGCCCGTCCAGAGAACCTGGAACGCCCCGCCGACCCGTGGGCAACTCCGCGCGTGGTGTACCTACAGCACGCCTCCGACCCGATCGCCTGGTGGAACCCCGACCTGCTGTTCGCCAAGCCGGATTGGCTACGTGAACCCCGCGGCGACGACGTCCCCGACGACATGCAATGGATCCCCGTCGTCACGTTCCTGCAGGTCTCGGCCGACATGGCCGTGGCGATCGACGTCCCCGACGGGCACGGCCACCGCTACGTCGAAGACGTCGCCAACGGCTGGGCCGCCGTCCTCCAACCACCCGGGTGGACACCGGAGAAGACCGAACGACTGCGCCCCATCATGCGCGCCGACGAATGAGGCGGTTGGCGTTGTCGCGGTGACTGATCGGCGGGCGAAGATCGTGTCCCGCCACACGATGACGAGTCGTCACCGAACGACGACCGACGGCCACGAACTCGAAGGTCGGTGATCCGGGTCAGACGATCATGTCCGACCCGGGCCGGGAAAAGCCTCCACCGGGGCCGACGCGACGATCGACACTCGGGTGTACGGGTACCAGCCTCGCATCCAACCTGACCACCACCACCACCGCCGGCGGTCAGCGATCACCTCGGCACCGGCCGTCGGCGCCACCACGACAGGCACGAGGGGTACGACGGGCATTAGCCCCTGAAGTTTCTCGCGGGCGAGCCGCTCGACCAGCAGCGGAACGAAGTCGCGCACCTTGCCGTTCGTGAAATGCTCGTGCGCCGAGCGCACCACCTGCTCGACAGTCTTCCGGGGAAGGTCCGGGAACCGCACGTCGAGGCGGTCGATGACTCGGTCGATGTGTAGCAGCTCTTCATCGCGCGTCATAGAAAAATCCTCCGCCCAGCCAGCGGCCGGGTCAACGAGCGGATCGACTCCCCTCGCTCGCTCGAGCCGGGGTTCGGGAATCGACGCAATCAACGCCTGGACCAGCTCCTTGTCGGTGAGCGTGGGTCGAGCCAGTGCTCCTGGAAGCGCGGCGGCAGGATCACTGGTGACCGGTCGTGAACATGGGCCAGAGCATCGCTCGCTTACCTCGTCAGGACTGTCGCCGTTGACGCCCCGGGAACCTGGCTGGTCACTCGTTTCCGGGGATGCGCCCGCCGCCGCGGCTGCGAAGGCTGATGACCAGAACATTGAGCATGCCCGCCATGGCGAAAGTTACGCTGGAACCCCGACCGCGTCTGACCACCCCCATCCGCGGACGATACCCAAGGGACCACGCCATGACAGCACGCGACACGTTCCCCGATCCGCGGCCCGCCGACGTGGTCGACCATCCGACCCGGGCCGCTCGCACCGAGCACGGCGAAACGGTTCGGCACCGAATCCCGTTCGGCGCCATCGCCGAACACGATCGGACCCGTGACCGTGACCCCGTCGGCCTGCTCGAATCCCAGGCGACCACCCGGGTCCCCGACCTCGTCCCCATCCGGTACGGGCGGATGGCCGAGTCACCGTTCGCGTTCTACCGGGGCGCCGCCCTGGTGATGGCCGACGACCTCTCCCACGCCCCGGAAACCGGCCTGCACACCCAGCTGTGCGGGGACGCCCACCTGAGCAACTTCGGGCTCTTCGCGACACCGGAACGCGACCTCGCCTTCGATGTCAACGACTTCGACGAAACCTATCCCGGCCCCTTCGAATGGGACATCAAACGACTCGTCGCGAGCCTCTCCGTCGCCGGCCGCGACAACGGATTCCGCGGCAAAGAGCGCACACGGATCGCCCGCGCCTGCGCGGCCGAATACCGCGAAACGATGTCCCGCCAGGCCGAGTGCGGCGAGCTCGCGGTCTGGTACTCCCACATCGATGCCGCCACCGAACTGAACGAGCTCCGCAATGTCCTGGACTCCTCGGCACGCAAACGCGTGAGGAAGACGATCCACAAATCCTGGGGCCGCGACAGCATGCAGGCACTGTCCAAACTGACCACCCTCGTGGACGGCACCCCGCGGATCGTGAGCACGCCGCCGCTGGTCGTCCCCATCGAGGAGATCTTCACCGACACCGAAGCCGACCACATCGACCAGGAGCTGATCCAGCGACTGCGCGAATACCGCGACACCCTGCAACCCGCCCGACGTGTCCTGTTCGATCGATTCGACTACGTCCAGACGGCACGGAAAGTCGTCGGGGTGGGCAGTGTCGGCACCCGGGCCTGGATCATCCTGCTCCGCGGCACCGGCGGTGACCCCCTGTTCCTGCAGGCCAAGGAGGCGCGGGCCTCGGTCCTCGCGGAATACCTCGACGGCCCCACGGTCACCAACCAGGGCGAACGCGTCGTCACCGGGCAACGCCGGATCCAGGCCGCCAGCGACATCCTCCTCGGCTGGCAGCAGGGACCCGACCCGGACGGGACGGTCCGGGACTACTACGTCCGCCAACTGCGCGACGGCAAGGGCTCGGCCGTCATCGAGACCATGTCCGCCCATCTGATGACCCTCTACGGCCGGCTGTGCGCCCGCGTGCTCGCGTACGCGCACGCCCGCGCCGGCGACCGGTTCGCCATCGCCGGGTACCTCGGTTCGGACGACGACTTCGACAAGGCACTGGCCTCCTTCGCCGAGACCTACGCCGACCAGAACGAACGCGATCACGCCGCGTTGCGCCAGGCCATCGACGACGGCCGGATCACCGCACACCCGGGGACCTGACGGTGAGCGACGACCGATCCGCCGCCCCCGACACCACGACCGGAGCCCGCCGCTGGTGGGCACGGGCGGCGTTCGCACTGGCGATCCTCGCGGCGGCGGTGCCGCTGATGGCCGCCGGTCTGCTCAGCACCGTCGGGAGCCTCCTCGTCGGAATCGGCGGCGTCGTCGTCATGGTCGCCGCCCTGTACTGGTTCCTCACCAGTCGCGGTGTGCTGCGCTGGATCTCACTGGCGATCGCGATACTGTCACCGATCGTCGTCCTGGTCCTGTTCATCCGCGCCCACCTGCTCGCCGAGGTCGTCGCCTCCATTGTTCTCGCGCTCCTCACGGCGCCCTGCGCCCGCGCCGCCCTGCGCGGACGAACCTCGGACACCGCCGTCCGCGAGGTGCCCGCCCCACCGGTACGGCATCCAGTGCTGATCATGAACCCGCACTCCGGTGGTGGCAAGGTCGCGAAATTCGACCTGCAACGCAAGGCCGAGGAACTCGGCGCCGAGGTGGTCCTGCTCGAAGGACCGGGCACCGTCGATGTCACCGAACTGGCCCGGCATGCGGTCGAGGCCGGAGCCGACCTGCTGGGCGTGGCCGGCGGCGACGGGACCCAGGCCCTCGTCGCGGGGGTCGCGGCAGAGAACGACCTGCCGTTCCTGGTGATCAGCGCCGGCACCCGCAACCACTTCGCGATGGACCTCGGACTCGACCGCACCGATCCCAGCCGGTGTCTCGACGCCCTGCGCGAGGGCGTCGAGTTCGCCGTCGACCTCGGCCGGATCAACGGCCGCCCGTTCGTCAACAACGCCTCCTTCGGGGTCTACGCCGAGGTGGTACGCAGCCCCGCCTACCGCGACGACAAGACCGGAACCGTGCTCCAGATGCTCCCGGACCTGCTCGCCGGACAAGCGGGTGCCCCACTCGTCACCCGGATCGGGAACGTCACCGTGCGGAACCCACAAGCGGTGCTGGTGAGCAACAACCCCTACGGCACCAGCGATCTCGCCGGCCTGAACCGACGCGACCGACTCGACCGCGGCGTCCTCGGCGCCGTGACCGTCTCGGTCGCCAGCGCCCACCAGGCAATCGGGCTGCTGCGCCGCGCGAACGTCCGCGGGCTGACCCAGCACACCACCGCCGAGGTGGTCGTCGACGCCCACACACGTCAGACCCCGGTCGGCGTCGACGGCGAATCCCTGCTGCTGCCCACCCCGGTGCGGTGCACCATCGAGCCCGGCGCCCTCCGCGTCCGGGTCCCCCGCGACCGCCCCGGGGTCCGCCCCGCCGCACCCACCGTCGACTGGGTCCGGCTCCGCGAACTGGCCTGGCACCGTCAGACCGCGTCCCCCCACACCTGAAGACGCAGCAGTACCACTGGCCCCCAACCCATCCCACCGAACGGTTGACCGACCCCAGCCACCGCGCAGTGCGCACCACGCCCGACGCCACCAGCCGGAAGGCCGCTGCACTCAGCGTGTCGGCGAACCTTCTCGGACATACCCCCAAACTCGGCGGCCGGGTCTCGAGTACATGCCGAGGTTCGCCGAGGCAGGGCCCGACCACGATGCAATCGGTCAACGACCCGTTGGCCAACTGCCCTGGGGCCACGTCATCGAGTTGCTCGATGCTGGTTCCCGCCCCCAGCCGGGACGGGCCTGTGTCCGATTCGGATCCGCCCGTGTCACTGCATGATTCGGCGTCAGCACCGCAACGCCCGGTCCTCGGCCTTCTAGCCAGGTTCGAGCCAGGCGAACAGCGCGGCACTCTGCTCGCTGCCATCGACGGCAGAGAGGAGATCATCATTCCCACGACGGTAAGCCCGGGACTGCCCCAGGACCACTGCCCGCGGGTGCAGCTTCCTCGAATGTCCGGGCCGCCGGTCTCAGATCGCGACCAACCCGCGTTCGGTGCGACTCGCTTCCTCGGAAGGATCGATACAGTCGAGGAACGAGAACACCGCCGGATTCACCTCGGCGGTCCGCCAGACCGCATACAAATCGATCGTCGGAACCGGATCGACCAATTTCACCGCCACCGAATCCGCGCCCATCGCGCCGAATCCTCCCGAACCGGCGCGCGCAAGCGAGGCGAACCCGACCAACGGCTTGACCGACACCATGTGCGCGGTCGCGCCCGGATCGTCTGCGGTCTGCGCGACATCGAGCGAGATCCTGCTGTCGGCGGCGGCGCCGAAAATCGAGTCGTACATCGCCGGGCACTGGTCGCGGGAGAACATCACACACTCCTGCGACGCCAGCTCGGCGAACGGCACCGCCGGCCGTGCCGCCCAGCTGTGCCCCTTGCCGACGACCGCCACCAGGGGAATCTTCCGCAGGACCAGGTGGTACCGGAAATCCGCGGTGCGGGGATGCCCGTACACCAGGGCGATGTCGAGGGCGCCGTCCGCGAGGTCCGCGAGCTGCGGCCCGGTTCGCTTCTCCCACAACGAGACCACGATGTCCGGGTGCTCGGCACACATCTTGGCGAGGACCGACGGCAGGACATGCCGGCTGGCCGGCATGTTGTAGCCGACGTTGAGAGTTCCCGAGCGACCGTCCGCGGTCGCCTTCGCGATCCGCGCCGCCTTGTCCATCTGGGCGACGATCAGCCTGGCCTGCGCCTCGAATTCCCGACCCGCCGACGTCAACTTCACCTCGTGCGAGGTTCGCGCGACCAGCCGGACCCCGAGGGACTTCTCCAGCTTCTGTAGTTGCGCGCTGAGCGAGGGCTGGGTCAGGTGCAGCCGTGCCGCGGCCCGTCCGAAATGCAATTCCTCGGCGATGGTGATGAATGAGACGAGATGCCTGAACTCCACACTCACGCTCCCTATTGGCTCGTGTGGCAAGGCTAGCCACGGCGTGTAACTGCTGGAGAACTCCGCGAACACGGGTAGAGCTGCTTTCGTGGACGCTGGGTGAAGTGTCCGGTCAAGCCCGCCCGATGCGGTGAAATCTGCTCCCGTTGACAATTCCACAGTGCGGTAAAGGCACGATAGGGGCGCGCCACTACGTGTGACCACCGGTGTCGATGAATGATGGCGGAGACGCCGAGTTGGACAGGACCGACCGCGCCAGCCGGGTGATCGCGGCACCACCGGCGACCGTCTACGGCGCCCTCCTCGACTGGGAGTCCCTCGAGGCCTGGTTGCCGCCGGACGGCATGCACGGACGGGGTCGAGCGGTGGGATCCCCGCCCCGGTGGCGGGTTCCGAATGATCCTCACCTACCTCGACCCCGCCGACAGCCCCGGCAAAGACCTCAGCTGCGACGGATGTCGTCGCTGTCGGATTCGCCGACCGCGCCACCGGAGCGCGTGGTGCAGCGGGCGGTGTTCGACGCTGACGATCCGTCGTACGCGGGCACCATGACGATGACCTGGCACCTCACTGCCGCCGGTGACGGGACCGAGGTGACCGTCACCGCCACCGACGTGCCACCGGCATCGACCAAGCGGCACACGAGGCCGGGATCGCCGCCTCGCTGGCCAACCTGGCCTCGTACGTCGAAGAGGCCCGCTGACTCAGGTCGGCTCGGGCCGGGCAACTGCTGGGGGGAAAAGTCACCGTCAGCTCCGGGAGGAGTTCCGCCTACTCGAGCGGTCCGACAGTCCGTTCACCGAGCATCACCGACCGGGGAGGAGCAACCCGGTGTCCGGTGGCTCCGTCCCGTCACCGTGGTGGAGGTGGACTACCGCGAGCACTCCCGAGGAGGCCTCCGACATCCCTCCTACAAGGGGAAACGCCTGGATATAGATCCCCGATCGGTCCGGGTCGAGGACTTGGAGCGGGTCAACCCTGCGCCCGCCGCGCGGACCCGGCTTGCTTGTCCTGTGCGGGTCGACGTGCGGGTCGAGGGGTCACACGCTCGCCGGTGAGTGCTTCGACCACGCCCGCCAGGTCGTCGGCGGACAGGTGCACGTCCTGGTCCGCTCCGGATTCACCTCGGGTGTTCTGCTCCATGACCGCCCTCCCCATCACCGTGATATGTCAGCACAAAGTGTAGAGCCCGGAAAGGGTGTTCGGCGTGCCCGCAATCGGCGTTTTCGCAGGTACTCAGGATATTCACAGGTTTCATCCGTTGCTGCGACCACCGTGATGGGTGCACGATCAGGCTGTGCATCGACGACGCTGGCCGGCGAACCCTCCACCACCGTGCGGGGGCGTCCGGGTGCACGGTCACCGCGTGTTGGCCGCCGATCCGCAGGTGACGCTGGAGCTGGGGCGGATCGTCGCATTCGGCAGCGGGCTCGCGGTGTACCTGGCGCTCACGGCCACCGGCACCCCTGCCCAGCGAGCCCACCGTGAGACCCGGACACTGACCGACCCGGCGGATCGGTCGGCGCGGTGGTCCTACCTCGACGTGTGGGCGGGGACGGACCGGATCGCCGTCGCGGACCCGTACCTCGCCCGCCCGGATCTGCAGGCGTGCACGGCCGGACGGTGCACGTACCGCGCGGATCGGTCTGGCACCGATGGTCGCGACGCTCGATCTGGCACGCCTGGATCAGACCGCGAGAAATCGGCGGTAGTCATTTCGCCGACCGGTCGGATGCGGGCGCATGTGGGCGGTCCGCCAGCACCGGGAACCGGACCAGCAGCCGGTCGACCAGCACCTGCGCCTGGTGAAGTTGGGTGCGTAACGCGTGTTCCTCGGCCCGCCAATACCGCTCGAGGTCGCGATCGGTGGGCCAGAGCTGTTCGAGCTGGGTCTGTGCGTGCGCGATGTGATCGAGGAGGCCGTCGGTCTCGGCCAGTAGCAGGGACAGAAAGACGTCGGCCTGGGCCGTGTCGGGATCGTGCGCGATCGGGGTCATCGGCTCGTTTCTCCTGCTCGGCGCGGCAGAAGGTACGTGCCGCACGGGGTCTCGGACAAAGACTGCGCCGCTGCGGAAACCGAAACACGAGCGCATCGACAAGACGGTGCACCTCATACAACTCGCCCCGCACAACGGTCACCTCCGCACGCAACCGGTCCCGGAGACCGCGCCTGCCGGCCTTCTGGGTGTTCTCGACGAGCGCCTGCGCGTTCTCGATAATTCGCGAGACGGCCTCGATCTCCTCTCACAGAACTCCCAGGAACACGCGAGCCTGCGCCGAATCGGAGTTCTCCACCCTCGGCCTCGGGGTCATGAGCCGATCAGCGCGGCCAGCTTCGCCGCCGCATCGCGCTCGACGAATCACGGCACGAAATCTCTGATCCGCGCCTGCGCGAAACGCGCCACTGCCTGCTCCGCCGCGAGCCCTACCGCACCGTGCGGCACCGTCAGGAACCTCGTGATCAGCCGAGCCGTCACCAAGGACATCTGGCGGGCCTCCTCCACCGAGTTCACAACCCCGAGCCTGCGCCCCCACGACCACCCCGTCAACGCCACACCATCACCTGGCGAAGAGCGCCCGCCAACAAACACGGGACCCACCGCAAACTGTGAACGCCACCCGCGGGCATCCGTGACCATTGCCTCGGGCTCTGCACGGACGGATCATGCCGGATCCCACGGCGATTGTTCGAGACCGTTGAGCTCATCGAGAACCTGGTCGACGGCGGTGGTCGGGATACGGAAGTCTTTTGTACTGCCGCGGCGCCGTCTGGACGCCGTGCCTTCCGAGGCCCGGAGGCGGTCGCGCACGGAGGCGAGCATGGCAAGTTCACGCTCGAGGTGTGCTGCGGTTCGGTCACTCACGGTCTAATCCTGCCCTGACGGGGGCGATGATCAGAATTGTGCCGCTCGGTGGCTTCGAGAAGAATTCTGGCAGTGTGGCATTCGCGGCCAACACTTCCGCCAGGGGATCTGCCGTCACCGAAGGTCAACGCCACATTCTAAGGGACCAGTCGTCGGTCGGACGAGCGCACACGGTACCCGAGATCCGGCAGCTACTCGTTCATCTGACCTGCGACAGGCCCACCCCGACGAGCACGTCGGGTCGTGGTCAGGCTGGCGTAGACGCCGACAACACCAGGCCCGCATTTGTCATCACCTTGCCCGCGGTCAACTACCAGTGCCGTCCGATCCGGTCACCCGGCCTCTGGACCCGATGGACAAGGGAAGAGCACGATGGGCAACACGGTGGAAAGAACTATCAACGCACCCGCCATCACACTCGAGGGCCGGATCACCCCATCAACAATCAGCCGCGGTGCCAGAACCCGATCCGCCGAAATCCGGCCAATCACCCGAAGGGACGATTGGAATGACCAGCAAGCGCTCGGCAACCGACTGGCACACACCACAACTGATACCACGCCGGTTGCTACGCGGGAACAGCGTTCACCATCCGATCGTACTAGCGGAGGCGAAGCGGCGGAGCGGCAATCTGCAGCTGCGGCTGGCTGACCGAATCACCACGTTCGCCGGGTCGATGCAGTTCGTGTGGCTCCATGTGGCGCTGTTTACGGTGTGGATGCTCCTTGTGGAACGAAGTCCCTGGCCCACCTTGACCCTCGCCGTGTCCCTCGAAGCGATCTTCCTGTCCACCTTCGTGATGATCGGCCAAAACCGTCAATCCGCCTTCCAACAAGCAAAGGCCGACCACGACTTCCACGCCCAGGAACTCGAGTTGCTCACCAACACCGAACTGACTCGCCAGATTCACGTACTCACCGAGGAACTTCACAGGCGTTTCATCGGTGAACCAGCAACCCGAAGCGATCCGGGGGCGCCGACGTGAGAAGTCGGCGTGGACTTGTCACAACACCGGCGGTGGCACTGACTGTCCGGACTTCCACGGTTCGGAGGATATCGACAATGTTCTCGTGTAACCCTCCCGTCTCCGGCCGTCGTTTGCCACTAGCGACCTCGGCGGCGGTCGCATGCAGGCCTCGAGTGACAGCCTCCTCGGCTGATTACGCGCCCAACCCACCGGTGCCCGAACGCCCCGCCCGGAAACGAGCCGCTGCACGCCGTTCACGGCCTCCCACCAGGGGTCACTCACCGCGTTGCGATCCGACTCTTCACGCCGATACAGACTCAGGAGGTTGATGACGACGATTCCGATTCCGCCGTATGGACTCGGTGGCAGCTGACAGATCTGGACCCCGTGACTGGCCCCGATATTGGACTGGTGGAACTCCCGGCACTGACCGACGGAGACGACAAAGCCCCGGCAAGCTCGGCTGCCGGGGCTTTGCCGTGTCTGCAGTGCTCAACACGGCATGACGGCACTCGCTCACATCGATCTAGCCAGTGGTGCCGCTATCGGTGAGTCCGAGATCGGTGTAGCCGCTGCTGGTCCCCGGATCCGTGTACGTGCCGGGATCCGCACCGTATCCGCCGACGTCAGCTGGATCGGTGTAGCCGCCGCTGGTTCCCGGATCGGCATACCTCGTCCCCGGTTCGGTTAACGTCGTGCCCGGATCGGTTAACGTCGTCCCCGGATCGGTGTAGCCGCCGCTGGTTCCCGGATCAGCATACGTCGTCCCCGGTTCGGTTAACGTCGTGCCCGGATCGGTTAACGTCGTCCCCGGATCCGTGTAGCCGCCGGTCGTGCCCGGATCGGTTAACGTCGTCCCCGGATCCGTGTAGCCGCCGGTCGTGCCCGGATCGGTTAACGTCGTCCCCGGATCCGTGTAGCCGCCGGTCGTGCCCGGATCGGCATACGTCGTCCCCGGTTCGGTTAACGTCGTGCCCGGATCGGCATACGTCGTCCCCGGTTCCGTGTAGGTTCCGGGATCCGCACTGTATCCGCCCAAGTCAGTTGGAGCGGGTGCGCCATGTGAAGAATCAGGCATCGGGGCCACGGGCGCAGCTTCAATCGGGGGCGCCGGGGGCGCAGGTGCATCGTGCCCGCTCATAGCTGTTTGATCGCTGCCACCATGTCCGGCGTCGGGCATCGGCGCCACAGGCGCGGCTTCAATCGGAGGCGCGGGAGGCGCAGGAGGCGCAGGAGGCGCAGGGTGCGCGGGTGCATCGTGCCCGCTCATAGCTGTTTGATCGCTGCCACCATGTCCGGCGTCGGGCATCGGGGCAGGCGGGGCGGGTGCGACGAGTGCCGGGGCGGGCACATCAGGCACCGGAGCGGGCGCGACAGGAGCAAGGACCACAGGTGCATCCGCTGCCGGTGGGACGTGCGCGGGCGACGCGGGAGGTGCGGGAGGCGCCTCGACGGCAGGAGCCGGGTCGGCAGGAGCAGAATCCGCGGGAGCCGAGGCGGGCCCAGGATCGCCTGGAATTGCGGCGGGCTGATTCACTCCATTGCCGGTACCGTGAACCGGCTCGACGACGGGGGCCGGCCCACTGGTCGTCGGCGTGTCTTGGTGCTGGCTCCAAACGAGGCCACCGGCGGCGAGCGTTAGTACCGCCGCGAGGGGTGCGAGGGCATTGGCAGCGGTGCTGCCGAGTCCCCCGGCGCCGGCCGGGGCGAGGCTCGATGTCGGACCGGTCGGTGCGGTGGCGGGTCCGCTCGGTGTCGGTGCCGGCGCCGGGGGTTGCTCGGGAGCATGCACTGCGGGTTCGTCGTGTTCCTTGGCCTTTTCGAGCATTTCCCATACGACCAGGGGTGTGCCGGTGCCTTTCCACCACAGCGCGGCGAACGGCATCAGGACCGGTTGGGCCACACCTCCCAGGAATTTCAATGCCTTGACGGCCTTCGAGTCGTTCTCCGCGAACGGAAGTTTGGTTGCGACGAAGTTGATGTAGGCCGCGCTCGCATTGTGTAATCCATCGTTGATCGCGCTCAACGGGAGCCAGACCGGGGCGGCGACGCATAGGAGGAAATTTGACGTCCACGTCCCGACCGAGTCTCCTGGACGCGGGGTCACCGCGTGGATGAGGTGCGGGGTAAGACTTTCGTACGGTACGGGTCCTTGGTCAGACATGGCACTGCCTGCCGCCCGTGTCGGTGGTCGGCTGCCCTCCGGGCAGGGTGGGCGGGCGAGTTGTGGCACGGAGGCCGGTGGGTTTCATGAGATCGGGTCCTGAGAGGTGGACAAGGATGAACAGGCTGATCGTCCTCGGGGGCGTGATGACCCGGCTCAATCCTCTTCCCGTGTGATCACGCCGTTATCCCCTCCTAGGGTGCGGGAAGTACCCCCCAGGGGGGCATGGGCTCACCCGAGGGCCACTTGCCGACCGCTCCGAAGGCATGGGCCGTCGCAGAGCGACCGTCAACGGAGGAAGGAGAATCCGTGGTGGCGGCCAGGAAGAGTTCCAGACATGGCCCAGGTGGCGAAGCCGCCATCGGTCCGCCACTTCCCGCCAGATTCGGTTCTTTTCATGGTAGCGGTTGCGCTGCACCTCGAGCCCCTGACCTGCCGAATCTCACCGGATTGGCCAATTGGCCACCTAGTGGCCATCCGGGCTGAGATTTGGCCACGATTTCTGATTCCCTACAGCTTCTGTAGGGTCTCGCGGCCGGTGGCGTTTTGAGACGCTGCGAACTGCGGACTTGTTGCTTGCCTCACGGCATGGCCACAGCAATCAGTCTCAATTCCCTGGCATTTCCTCAGCCATTACGAAGCGAGACGAGTCGTGACGATGTCCCTGCCGCGCCGGCGATCAGGGCGCTCTGACACCCATGTGAGGAGTAGTTTGTGATCCCTCAAGCGGATCGTCCAGCGGCACGGGATTACCGCCGTAGTGGGTGTGTTCACGACGATCCAACACGGCGTAGCAGCGATGAACGGCCCGCGGGTTCGTTGGACTGCTGAACTGGACCTCATTCTGGGGGCTGCTGCTTATCGCTGTCCCTTTGGCAGTCGTTGGGTTCCTCGTCGCGGTTGTACAACTCATCGCGCACCTGGTGGACGCGCGACCGAGACATCGAACAGCTCCTGTGGCGCGGTAGTCGTCCGTGCCTGGTCGGTGTTGTTCAGTAGCCGATCGTTGACCGGTCGCCGATCCGCCATTTGGACAACCGTCGGCAGCGTACGCGCGACAATAGGTGAATGACCGAGCTGCAGATCCGCGAGGCGACGCCGGACGATGCCCAGGTGTGTGGGCACCTCATGTTCGACGCCTTCGAGGGGCTCGCCACGCGCCATAACTTTCCGATCGAAGCGGGCACGCCCGAATTCGCCGACTTCCAGATCAAGGCGATGCTGGACACTGACGGCATCTATGGTCTGGTTGCCGAGCGGGACGGCCGAATCGTCGGCAGCGCCTTACAGGACGAGCGCGGAAAGATCGTCGGCATAGGACCCGTGGCCGTTGACCCGGCGGCGTCGGACGCGGGGGCGGGCCGTGCGTTGATGACTGCGTTGCTTCAGCGATCGCGCGAGCGCGACGTCGTCGGCGTGCGGCTGGTACAGACGGCGTACAACTACCGGTCCTTCTCCCTGTACGCCAAGCTCGGCTTCGCCGTGCGTGAGCTGTTGTCCGTCTTCCAGGGAACGCCACGCGGGTCCGCGATACCCGGCGCAGTCGTGCGTCCGGCGACACCGGACGAGATCGCCGCCTGCGACGAGATCTGCCGGCAGGTGCACGGCCACGACCGCCACGGCGAGCTGCAGCATTGGGTCAATGTCGGCACCGCCCGCGTGGTCGAGCGTGGCGGCCAGATCACCGGCTATGCGACGGGTTTCGGCTACACCTGGCACGCGGTCGGCAAGGCCGACGACGACGTCATCGCGCTGCTGGCCGGCGCCGACGAGTTCACCGGCCTCGGGTTCCTCGTGCCCTCACGCAACACCCGCCTCATGGCCTGGTGCTTCGATGCTGGACTGAAGATCGTCCAGCAGTCGACGCTGATGACGATCGGGCTCTACAACGAGCCGCAGGGCGCATGGCTGCCGTCGATCGGCTACTAGCCGTCCTGGCGCAACAATGCACCGCGCCCGCGCCGACTCGGTTCCATTTGGGCATGGGCCGGCGCCCGCTCTTCCGCTACCGGCTACCGGCTGTCCAGTAAACCCACGAAGGCCCGAAGGTCGCCGACGTACAGCCCCGCCACCCCGCCACCGCGGAGTACCCGCACGAACGTGACGGTGATCCAGTGACCGCGGCACGGCTCTACGCCGAACCCGCAACACCCGGCCTCCCGGAACCGCCGACGAGGGCCCGCACGCACGCAAGCCGATCCATTACCGGGACTGCCCGGTCTGATTCCAGTACCACCCGCCGGAATCATGAGAACCTACTGTTCATGTGGACTGCGGACAGCTTCCAACGAGATGTTTCGGCAGGAAAATGGATAGATGAGAGTCTGAAGCGATTCGCCAGAGACCACCGCGCCGTCGTCGTCGGTTCGGTATTGCCGACCGAATTCGACTCCTACGCAAGGGTATTCCACCCCGCCCACCGACGCACCGGCCCATCCGCTGGCCAGGTCGAACCGGTCACCTGGCGTGCAGTCGCTGCGGCGAACGGGCGCACCGCGCATCCACTGATGGAATGGGAGTTCCTGCTTCCTGCCACCGCGGCCAGAACAGGGCAACCCGGGCTGTGGGATAAGGCGCCTGGCACCGGCGAACTCGCCCGCCCCACTGCCGAAGCCCTCGCCGGTGTACTCGCAAACTTCACGACAACCACCGACCAGTGTTGGTACGCGATATGGGAAGCCACACGATCCTCGATGACGTCCGCCAAAACGCCGGCCGCCTCGAGATATACGACAAGGGCATGTTCCTGATCAAAGATTCCATCGCGGCGGCAGGAAACCGCTTCCGCAGCCTCCTGTCACCGAACCTCTGGTGGTCGGACGACCGCGCCTGGTGCGTGGCAACTGACACCGACCTCATGGCTACCTACGTCGGTGGATCCGCGAGGTGTATCGACGCGATCATCAACTGCCCGGATCTGGAAGCGCTGGAGGTGTCCGCCACGATGAGCGTCCAGTGGGACAGCGACACCGTCAATCCTCGCCCGGAACGCTATTGACAGCCGTCAAGGTGCGTTGAACTGTCACCGCTAGCGGATCGGCTACATGCAGCAGGGTCGCTATCACCTGTCCTGTTGGATCGCTACTGTGCCAGGTGTGAGGGAACCGGTGCTGGATCGGCACGTCGACGTTGCACAGCTGTGGCAACTGGCCAGTGAGGCGGCCCGGAAGGGCGAGAAGTGGGGCAGCGCAAGAAGTCGGTGAGCGACGCCATGGTGACCTACTACGCCCAGCTGCGACGTGACAGACGCGGCGCGAAACGGTGGGTCGCCGAGGTCGTTGATCTCCTGGGATATTTCGATCTGTCAGCGGACTGGCGCGCAGTGGAGAAAGGCCTGCAAATACTCGACCAAGCTGACGGTGACGTCACCGGTGCCGGTGCTGAGCTACAGCGGCTGGAGGTCGTGCCGGCTTCCTCGACGAAAAACTCTCTCTTCAAGAGCTCCCAGTAGGGCGGAGTCAGGCGAACCGCTCGCGTTCGCGGCCAGGTGCGACGGCAGGTTCACGTCGCTTAGGACACGGATCGAGAATTTCCCAAATAGCCCGGTCAGACTACGAATCGGGCAGTTCTGAGCCGGAATCCGGCCATCCTTCCCTCGCAAAGTTCTCCAGCCATTCGGGTGAAGCCATCGCAGTGAGGATCACTTCGAGCGATTCCGTGAACCGCTCGCCGAGGTCGCCCTCCAGCGCCGCCATGTCGGGCATGTACCGCTGGCCGGCGAGCGACGCCGCCAGGACCCGGGTGAACTTCTCGGGGTCGGCGCCGGGGCGGAGCAGTCCGTCGCGCTGAGCGCGGATCGCGAACTCGTGCGCGGTCCGCCCCCAGACCTGCGAGCCACCGGACTGTACGTCCGGATAGAACTCGGGTTCGACGATCAGCCGGAACTCGGCCCGGACGAGGACGCTCGAGTGGAACAGCTTCGCGAGATCGAGAACGAAGCCGTGGAGGGCTTCGAACGGCCCGATGTCCGTGCGACGCGTCCACCGATCGGTCAGAGCAGAGAACTGCTCGATTCCTGACTGGAGGACGGCTCGGGCGAGTTCTTCCTTCGATTGGAAGTGGAAGTACATCGCCCCCTTGGTGGCGTTCGAGCCTTCGAGGATCGTGTTGACCGGCGCCGCCGCATAGCCGCGCTTGGCGAACTCGATCGCGGCCGACTCCACCAGCGCAGCGCGAGTGCGTCGCGCGCGCTCCTGCTGACGTGCCATGACGGTGAATCCCTCTCCCAGATGTAGTAACCCCGCCTTTCGCCCTTCCGGGACGAGCGCGGAGCCATACATAACAGTATCCCCGTTTTGAAAGAACCGACAGAGCAGTCTGTCGATCATGGAAACCTTGCTAGAAACCAACCTGAAGACCTTTATGGAGTCGAAACCGGACCGCTGCCGAAAAAATACCAAGTGGTATAATTTGGGTCGTCGAGTGCAAGCTGGCGTCGAACTCCGAACGCCGGCGGATGGTGATCGGTCAGGTTCTCGATTACGCCGTGCCGCAGGCGAGCATCGAGGTCGCGGACAGCGTGCAGGTCGCTGCTGAAGAATTGGTCCAGAAGGGGTTCGCCCTCATCCACGGCGCGCCGATCCAGCCGTGGGGGGCAGACCGTCGCACGACTCCAATCACCCGTGGGCCTGATCATAGGCCTTTCGTACGCACCAGCCCTGCAGCCGTAGCGAGAGTGGCCGGGCCGCGGATCCTGATGACCTACTCGGCGTCCGTGTCGAGTTCGACGCAGTCCCATGTCACGGTCCTGTCCGACTCAACGTCGCCGTGCTCGGTGAAAGTAGGCGGTCCCAAAGGGTTCACCGAGTAGCCCCCGTGTGAGGTCGGGATGCGGTGTGCGTCCCGAGTGATGCAGGCGCGGTGAAGAATACGACCACGCGTCGTCGGCACAACGTGGTGAAACAGGTGCAGGTATCTGTCGTACATCAGACAGCCGGAGATCGCGGTGGGACCCTCTGATTCTTTCCAGTCCGAGAGCAGCGCGGAGACGTGTCCATTGCCGTGGGCTACCCAGTCGTATTCGCCGGGGAGGTTCGCGGCGACGCGTTCGACTTGCACGGGGACGTCCCAGCTCACCAATTCTGCCGGCAGCATCTCCGGCCGACACCATGCGGTAGTGGCTTCGATTCGGTCGCCGACGTGCAGGCGCTCGTATCCGGGTTCGAGGTCCACCAGCATCCAGATCCGCACACCCATCATCATGACGCGTGTGCGCTCCGTTCCGTGGTCCTCAGTCCGAACGCCCCAGTGCCGGTGGAGGACCCTCACCGGCACGTTCCGATTGTCGTCCCATGACTGGAACTCGCCGACCTGCGAACTCCCGTAGAGGTGGTCCGGTGAAGAATCCCGAACTGGGGGGCGTCAAACGGTGCAGACATGTGCTCCCAGCCGCGGCAAGTATCGGAATCTGCGAGAAACTCGCGGATTGCACGCGTAACTCATGGAATCCATCAGTTTCGAGCGAAATCGAGGGCAGGGCTACTTGGCGCCGTGTACCGCCGCGACCAGCTGAAATCGGAGGAGTCCGCATGCGACGGCCCAATCGAACCTGCGCGCACTCCGGTACCGGCCCAGTCCTTCCGTTAGGGGACCTGTCATCACTGCAGGTCAAACCCCATTCTGCCGGATCGGGCGCCGGTCGGACTAATCGCCGTCACCCCGCGGGCCGCGTTTCGGCGGCCCGTACCCTTGCCCTATGTCCGCTGATCCAGGCAGCATCCGCGCCGACGACCACCAGGCGCTGCCGAACCTGGCCGTACAGGATGCATCGGCGGATCCCCACATCATCACAGCGGCGGCGCGCACCGGAACGGACATCGAGCTGCAGGTGCACACGACCGTCGCACCGTTCGACGTCGCGGCCGCGGAGTGGTTTCCCGCGGCGACCGGGTTCGCCGTCACGGTCATCGTGCACACCGTCGACGCCAAGTCGGGCGTGCCGCGGTATCTGCCGCCCGCCGAGCCCGCCGAGCCCGCCGAGCCCGCCGAGCCCGCCGAGTGGGCGCGGGCGATCTTCGTGGATTTCAGGGTGTCGGCGAGTTTGGGGAGGATGGTCTCCGCGGCCTGGGTGCCGGGCACGACCACGGTCTGCTCGTCGAGGGCGGCAAGGATCTCACCGACAAGTCGGGTGCCCATGCGGGGTGCGTGCTTGACCGCGATCGCGGTGAGTTTGCGCTTGCCGGCCTTGCGGATTCCGGCCGGCCCGCCGCAGCGGGAGAGGACCTCGAGCACCGCCGGATGGGCGATGCGGGGGCCGAGGACCCGCTCGAGGGCGGGGTGGATGGAGGTGAGCAGGCCGCGGATGCGGTTGCTGACCCGGGTGGCCTCGCCGGCAAGGTCGTCGTCGAATCCGACGAGGACCTCGAGTTCGGCGAGGGCCTCGTCGCCGGTATCGACCCGGCGCAGGGTGTGCGGCATGGTGCGGGCGGTATCGGCGATGATGAAGGCATCTCGGGCATCGGTTTTCGCCTGTCCGGGGTACAGGTCGGCGATGCGGCGCATCGCCAGTCCGGGCAGGTAGCCGACCTCGTGGCTGCAGGCGCGGGCCACGGTGACCGGCAGGGCGCCGATCGTATTGGGTTGGTCGACGACCACCAGCACCGATCCGTGGCTGGCCAGGCGGTCGAAGACCGCCCGCAGCTTCGCTTCGTCGTTCGGCAACGCCTTGTCGTAGATCTTCTTTCCGGCGGCGGTCAGTCCGACGGCGTGGTGCTCACCTTTGCCGACGTCGATGCCGCAGTACACCGCATAGTTCGAGTCCATTTCGGGGGTCGTCCCTTGGGTTCCGGTCGGCCGGTCGCCTCCGATCCGGCATCGACGCCCGGCACCCACGTTACAAAGAGACCTACCCTACTTCGGTTGGCCGTGTCCCTATCAGCGGTCCGTCGACGCCACCACACCCGGCGACACCACCCCCCGGATCATGCGTGAGACAGGGGCAACGAGTCATACCGGGTCTGGCGACCGTAGCCCTTCTGCGAAGGACCGTAAATAACGTAACGGGGTGTCCCTATGGTTCCTGTCAAGCCGCTGAGGGGAGTGGTGCCCGGTAGAGTTCCCTGTTTTTCAGCATGGCGTAGAGAACGTCGCAGCGGCGTCGGGCGAGGCAGATCAGGGCCGCGTTGTGCTTCTTCTTCTCGGCACGCTTTTTGTCGTAGTAGGCGCGACTGGTGGGGTCGTGGAGGGCGGAGAACGCGGACAGGAACAGCGCGCGTTTGAGCCTTTTGTTGCCGGAGCGGGCCGGGTGCTCACCACGGATCGAGGAGCCCGATTTTCGGGTGACCGGTGCGATGCCGGCGTAGGCCGCCAGATGGGCGGCGGAGGCGAATGCGGAGCCGCCGCCGACCTCGATCAGGATCCGGGCTGCAGCCGAAGAAACCGATGCCGGGCATCGAGGTCAGGACCCGGGAAAGAGGGTGTTCATCGAGCGCCCTCTCCACCTGAGTTGGCTCACGTTTCGGCCCTGAACGGGTACTCACGCCTGTGACCTGCTTGTTCGCATTCGGATCGGGCGGATTTCACGCACTAATCGCATCGGTTTAGGCTCGGCGGGTGGCGTTTGTCAGGAAGGTGCGCACCAAATCCGGGGCCACGGCCGTGCAGATCGCCCGATACGCAAACGGCCGGCAGGAGATCGTCACACATATCGGCTCCGCCCACACCGACATCGAACTCGGGATGCTCCTCGAACGCGCCCGGGCATGGCTCGAACCCGACCAGCAGGCTCTCGATCTGGATGTCACACCCCAGATCCCGGTCGAAAAACCCCTGCCCACCGGTCAGGAGGCACTGCTCGACCCCGCCGGGAAACCCGCGAGGATCGATGCGCCGGGACGTACCGAATCCACCGGATCGGTGCTGCTGCGTCAGGTGATGACCGACGTGTACGAGCAACTCGGCTTCGGAATCGTCGACGATGAGGTGTTCCGCGATCTGGTGAACGCCCGCATCGTCGAACCCGGTTCGAAACTCGACGCCGGCCGGGTCCTGCAGGACCTCGGCGCCGACCCGCCCAGCTACGCCACGATCAAACGCCACCTCAAGCAGGTCATCACCGGCGAGTACCGGGACAAGATCGCCGAGCAGTGCTTCGCCCACGCTGCCGAAACCGGCGGCCTGAGCCTTTTGCTCTACGATGTGACGACCTTGTACTTCGAAGCCGAAAAAGAGGATGACCTGCGCAAAGTCGGGTACTCGAAGGAACGTCGGGTCGACCCGCAGATCGTGGTGGGGTTGCTCGTCGACCGCACCGGCTTCCCCCTCGAAATCGGATGCTACGAAGGCAACGCCGCTGAAACCCACACGATTGTGCCGATCGTGCGCCAGTTCCAGGCCCGCCACGACCTCGAGGGCGTCGAGATGGTCGTGGCCGCCGACGCCGGGATGCTGTCGGCGGCGAATCTGGCGGCGTTGGATCGGGCGGGCCTGAAGTTCATCGTCGGGTCACGGGTGACGAAGGCGCCCGGTGATCTCTGTTCCCATTTCCATTGGAACGGTACAGTTTTCAAAGATGGGCAGATCATCGACACGATCACGCCGCGGCAT
Organism: Rhodococcus sp. NPDC127593; assembly: GCF_042671975.1. Classification (NCBI taxonomy): domain Bacteria; kingdom Bacillati; phylum Actinomycetota; class Actinomycetes; order Mycobacteriales; family Nocardiaceae; genus Rhodococcus; species Rhodococcus sp. NPDC127593. The sequence goes on from NZ_JBHXWI010000052.1 coordinate 29,824, forward strand.
GGTCGCTCCGTGGTGAACAACACCCGTAAACGCGCCGAACCCGTCTGGAATCAGGCGGAGCATCCGAATGCGTGGCGGGCGGTGTGGCAGTACTCGCGCAGTCGGGCGGCTCGTGACGAGAAGACCCTGAACGCGCAGGAGGCGCGGGCTCGTGCTGTGGTCGACGGTGACACCGTCCCGAAGTCGACACGGTTCGTCAAGGCGACCGCGAAGGGCCGACGGCTGGATACGGCCTCGCTGGAGCGGGCGCGGATGCTCGTGGGCTTGAAGGGCTATGTGACGAATCTTCCTGTGTCGGTGATTGATCCGGGTGAGGTGATCGGGAAGTATCACGAGTTGTGGCATGTGGAGCAGTCGTTTCGGATGTCGAAGACGCATCTGCGGGCGCGGCCGATCTTCCACCGGACCCGTGATGCGATCGAGGCGCACCTGACCGTGGTGTTCACGGCGTTGGCGGTCTCGCGGGTGGTGCAGGAACGTAGCGGATTCGCGATCGGGAAGGTCGTGAAACTGCTGAGACCACTACGGTCGGCGACCATCGCGATCAACGGGACTCGCCAAACGTTTCCACCCGACGTTGAGGCCGACACGCAGGCCCTGCTCGACCGGATTGTGGAGCCCTGAGTTCACGCACTAACGAAATGAGCCAACTCAGGCCATATATAGGTAATACACTCTCCGATCGCGTTTGCCCAGCTCAACACGCACGACGCGACACGAAAACTCGGCTACCTAGGAAACTCACGCTAGACCTACGCGAGTGGCCCGGGGAGAATTTCTGTCCCTGCCGAGGCTTGCCGGTGACCTCGTCGACCACCGAATGTCTACTCTCGGCCACGTTGCCACCTACAAGTGTTGTGCCGGAGACTTTTTCGCCACGCCTCAGCCAGTGTTCACGGCTTGGGTTTATCCGCAATCTCCATCCAACGTGCAAAATCACGGCCCTCCGTCGGAGCGGCTCTCTCCCATCCCACGTCGACCGCTGCCAGAAATCTCCACCACCGCAACAAGTCATGCCCGTACGATCGGATCGTCGCCGACGATCGGTCACACGCGTGAAGTGCCTCGAAAAATAGTGTCGCTGTATCGATTACCTCACCTGACGCATCGACCAACCTGTACGGCTCGCCTTCGGAACCTGTCGAAATCAACCGCCTCGAGTCGGGAACAACAAGCCCGGCAAGATCAGCTCGCCGCGTCTCGCCGCACACACTGAGGAAAGCATCAGCACGACCTCCGACCTGCAATGATGCGAAACGCTAGTTCAGTTAATACGCCACAGCTCAGCGGTCGGCGGGGGCGCTCAGTGTCGCGAGCACCGGCCGAACCGACTCCCCTGCACTCAACGGGCTCATCTTTCGAGTGTGACCAACACAGGGGTGTTCGGGTTTTCACATGCAGCGCAACGGTTTCTGGCCTCGTTCAGTGGTATCTCCGCCCACCCCGCCACCTGATCCACCACCGATTCCAGGTGTGGAATCAGGTCCTCGAACAGCCCGTCGCTTCCTGGCCGACCGTTCCGCATGATGCCCTGCTGCACCCGAAAACTGCTCTACCACAACAACTTGGCAACGCCATCGGGGATGGCGGGTTACCGCGGTCAAGACCGCGTTGCGCGAGGCGGCCCGGCAGCAAACCGACGCGCGCACACCACCCACATCCCAGCTCGGCCGAGGCTGGAACGTCGTGCTGTGGATGGTGTGCGCATTCTCAACCGACTGCGCTCGATGCCGAGACCGGGAGGTTCCGCACAACCAGCTGTCCGTGCAGTACTGTTTCCACAAGCCGGTCAGCAATCTCCTCCGGCGACAGAGCTCCGTCGGGTCGCAGCCAAACCCAACTGTAATTGAAGGCGCCTAGAATTCCTTTGACCGTAATGGAATCCGCACTTCGAAAGACGCCCTCTTCGACACCCTGCTCGAGGATTCGGCTCCACACGTCTTCCCAGCGCTTCCGGATGAGGCTTAGCGACACCCGGCGCTCGCCGGTCAGTGCTGCCTCCTCTCGGAAGTACAGGGTGACTTCCGGAAGATGGTCGGCGATCACGCGCATCTGCTGGCGACCGAGACGCCGCAACTTCGCTTCTGCCGGTAGTTCCGCCTTCACCAACGCTTCGCCGTAGACCAATGCCTCCTCCACGTGGAGTTTGACGATCTCGTAGAGAAGCTCCTCTTTGCTGCCGATATGGTAGTACAACGCTCCTTTGCCGACGCCCGTTGCCTCGGCCAGCTCAGCCACTCCGGTGGCCGCGAAGCCTCGCGCCGCAAACAGCTCCGCCGCAATTCGGAAAATACGTTGTTTTGTCGTCTCTCCGACTTGATCGTCGCTCACAGGACTCCTTACTCCAGTTCGCGCGCGCGACGATCGTGATTGGAGAGGACTTCGCGCGCGATCACAAGCTGCTGGATTGTGGGCGTTCCCTCTTCGAGCCAGTTCAGACGCGCGTCGCGGTACAACCTCTCGATTCCGTGTTTGCGAGTGTAGCCGATACCACCGTGAACCAGCAGCGCACGATCTGTCACGCGGCCTACGGCCTCAAGTCCGAACAGCTTGCAGATGCTGGCCTCCATGGGGATTCGTTGGCCTGCATCATACTTCGCCGCAGCATCGTCGAGCATCAACCGGAGCGCGTGGATGTCGACGGCCATCTCGGCAAGGTAACGCTGCACAGCTTGGCGGCTGGCAATCGGCTTGCCAAACGTTACGCGGCCCAGGGCATGGTCGGTCGCCAGTTCGAGGGAACGCTCGGCAGTGCCGAGAGACGAGGCCGCGACGAAGACACGGCTGATTTCGAGTGCCCGCTCCATGCCTTCGCTGCCGGTCCCTTCCTCTCCAAGAAGGTTCTTGCGCGGCACGCGCGCGCCGTCGAAGTGGAGTATCCCATGCTCACCGCCCTTACATCCCATCGTCTCCGGAAGCGCATCGATGGTGAGCCCCGGAGTGTCACGCTCGACCAGAATGGTGCTCAGCGAGCGTGCTCCCCCATCTTGGTCGGTCTTCGCGAAGACGATGAAGTGGCTGGCGAAGTCCGAGTTCGTGATCAGCCACTTTTGCCCGTCTAGAACATACTGGTCTCCATCGTGTCGCGCGACCGTTCCTGTATCGAGCCCAGTGCCGTGTTCGGGCTCGGTCAATCCAAAGGCGACCGACGCCTCTCCTCGTGTGAGGCGCGGGAGTACCTCGTCCCGCTGACGCTGGTCAGCGAGTTCCCAGAATGCGTGCCCGATGGAGTTGTGGACGTGGATCATGGCGCGAATGCCACCGTGCACCTTGGCGAGCTCCGCAATGATGGGAAGATACTGCGCCACAGTCAGGCCCGAGCCGCCGAACTCCTCCGGGATCATCCAACCGAACGCGCCCATTTCGTTGAGCTTCGGCCACAGCGCCTCGCGCGGGATGCGCTCTTCGTCCTCTATCTGATGTTCGTACGGCGCGAGATCGCGCCACATAGCGGTGGTCGTCTTGAGCCGAAATTCTTCATACGTTGCCGCGTCCATAATCTTTTCCCTTCAACGGTGATCGGTCGGTACAATTCCGTTTATTGATGTTTCAAAAAATTAAAAGAGCGATCCGACTGTGGCTGTAAGAGTTGCCAATATGCGGAGCACGTAAGGCATGAAGCGCACGTAAGGCCTGTATTTTACAGCCCATTTCGTCGTCCAGCCCATTTGGTGCACCGAAACCCGAATGGCTAAGTGGCAGTATGAACCGCCCGCATGCAACCAACTACTCCAAGGGTAGTACTGAGTTTGTACTGACCGTACAGTACAACGACCGAAATTGAAGCACTCTACTGATCGACGTGAGTTGCGCACGGACTTCGCTGCTTACCGCGAGGCCGAAAGTTCCATGACCTCACCCCCACTCCGCCAGACGCCATTTATCCGCCGATGCTCCGCTCGTGGCCGATCCAGTGGGATTGCCGCAGAGCCCTGCGCATTATTTTCCCGGACCCGGTCTTGGGGAGTTCTCGGACGAATTCCACCGCGCGTGGTTTCTTGTAGTTCGCGAGCCGCTGGCGGCACGCCTCGAGGACGGTTTCAGAATCAAGGCTCTGTCCCTCGCGCACGACGACCACGGCCATTACGGCCTCGCCCCAGATTTCGTCCGGCACTCCGACCACCGCTACCTCCTGAACCTCGGGCAACGTTGCGATCGCGTTCTCGACCTCGGTCGGGTAGACGTTGTATCCACCCGTGATGATCGTGTCGCGTTTGCGATCGACAATATAGAGGTAACCGTCCTCGTCCAGACGCCCTAGGTCACCAGTCTCGGTCCAGCCATCGGCGTCGATCATTTCCGCGGTTTGTTCCGGCTGGTTCCAGTATCCGCGCATCACCGTATCGCCGCGCACCGCGATCTCACCTACCTCGCCGGCCGGAAGACCCCCACCGTCAGCGCCACGGATCTGTAACTCGACGAACGGATGGACCCTGCCAGCCGACGACAGTCGGGGTGGAGGGGGGCCGTTCAGATCGAAACTATGGTCGCGGGGAGACAGGGCGGCCAGCGGCATCGGAGCCTCCGACAGCCCAAAGAACTGCACGAAAACATCCCCGAACACCTTTACCGCACGTGCAAGCCGATCAGGCGCGATCGCCGAGCCGCCGTACACGATCGCTCTCAGGCTGGAAAGGTCGTACTCGCCCTCCTCTGCTTCCGGCAAAAGCATGTTCAACATCGTCGGCACCAGTGGCACGACCGTAACGCGATGACGCTCGATCGCGTCAAGGACAGCTCGCGGGTCGAAGGTCTCGTGAACGAGGTGCGCGGCGCCCCGGGCGCTGTAGGTCGGTTCGACATAGCCACTGAAGTGGCTTAGCGGCGCAACGTGCAGGACGACGTCATCGGTCTCTACCGACGGCAGCTCGGTCAACGAGTTTCGGATCATCGCCGCCCAGTTGGCGTGGGTGAGCATTGCCCCCTTCGGTCGGCCGGTGGTGCCAGACGTGTAGAGCAGCGCGCAGAGATCCTGCGGGCTTGGCAAAACAGGCGGTGGCTCCGGGTCGCCGCTCAGCACGAGCTCGTCGAACGTGATAGCACCGGGTACCTTATCGCCGAACACCACGACGGCGGTGAGAGATCGCAGTTCCGAGCGGAAGGACAGCACGGACTCGGCCCAGTCCGGCGATACAACGGCAATACGCGCGCCGGAATCGTCCAAGATGTGGCGGATCTCCTCGGCATGCAGCTTCGTGCTCGGCGTGACCCGGACGAACCCGCCGACGAAAGCGGCGTGGGAGGCCTCGATGAACCCGGGGCCGTTCGGGCTTATGATCGCGATCCGGTCGCCGGCGGCGAGTCCGAGTGCACGGAGACCGTTGACTGCGCGATGGACTCTGTCACCGATTTCGGCGTAGGTGCGGTGTGCAAATCCGTCAACCAGCATCGGGCGGGCGGCGAAGCGCCCGTAGCTCGTCTCAAGGATTGAGGCAACGGTCACGCGCGACGATGTCATCGCTGTCCACTGCCGTTCTCTGCACTCAGGATGGTCACAGTAGCGACCGCCTGATCGGTTGACAGGAATCCCCCGGCGTTCTCCGCGAGAGCGAGGCGTGCCCCTCCGACCTGTCGTTTGCCGGCGCGGCCACGCAGTTGGTCGACCAGTTCGACCAGTTGGGCACAGCCAGTCGCACCTACCGGGTGGCCCTTACTGAGTAAGCCGCCGCTCGGGTTCACCGGAACTCGTCCGCCAAGGGCTGTCGCGCCGGAGGCGAGCAGTGCAGGTCCCTCCCCGTGGCCGCACAGCCCGAGCTCCTCATAGATTTGAAGCTCAGCGGGCGCAGCGGCGTCGTGTACCTCGACGACGTCGAGGTCCTCCGGCCCGACGCCGGCTTCCTCGTAGGCGGCGCGGGCGGCGCGCACTACCGCGGCCTCTCCAGAGTCGCGGCCGGTCACAAGTGCTGTTGCCCGCACCCGGACGCCCCCGTGAGCGGCCTTGTCGGCCGCGGATACGACCAACGCTGCAGCGCCGTCACCGATAGGCGAACACATCAGTAGGGTGAGCGGACCACTGATCGCCCTACTGCCCAGTACCTCGTCCACCGTGACCTCATTGCGATACTGAGCGTGCGGGTTCAGGCTCCCATGGTGGTGATTCTTGACGACTATCTTGGCGAAGTCACGCGCCGTCGCGCCGCTCAGGTCCATGTACTGGCCCGCCAGCCGTGCGTAGATGTCCATGAATAGGGAGCCCGAGCCCGGATCGGCGCCGTTGTAAACGAAACGGTCGAGATCCTCGCGCCGTTCGAGGTCGACGCCGGTCAACAGCGCTTCGAACGGCCGCCGGCGGTCCTTGTGGGCCAGCTTCTCGGCGCCCACCACCAGCGCATGGTCGCAGCGACCTGACGCGACGGCCATACAGGCGAGATGGAAGGCTGACGATCCTGATGCACACGCGTTCTCAACATTGACCATTGGAATTCCGAGAAGTCCGGTCTCGCGCAGCGCGACCTGCCCCCGGATCATCTCCTGACCCGTGATGACTCCGGCGGCCGCATTCGCGAAGAAGACCATTCCCACGTCCTCGACGCTTAGTTCCGTATCGGCTAGCGCGCTCGAAACGGCCGTCGCCGCGATTTCCTTGAGACTGCGCTCGGGAGACTTTCCGAATGGCGTCATCGCCGCTCCGGTAATTAGAACTTCACTCATGGGTCGTCTCCTCAGTCGAGCTTCGATTCGTCGAACTGGTCACCACGGATTTGATCATCGTGTCAACCGAATGTCGGCCGACTCACGATCCCAGGCACCGTTCGGTAGCAGTTCGTCGCGCAGCTGGTACTTCGCGATCTTGTCAGTCGGCGTCTTGGGCATGGATTCCCGCACGTAGAGGAATCGGGGCACCATGAAAAAGGCCATATTGTCGTCACAGTGCTTAATGAGCGCCTCCGGGTCGAACGCGGCGCCCTCGGCCAGCACGATGTGCACCAAGATGTCCTGGTCCCCTTTCGCGAGTCCGGAATCGATGCCAAGGGCGGCCGATTCGAGCACGCTCGGATGAGCGTTTATCACGCTCTCGACCTCGTAAGAGGACACCATCTCACCTCGTCGGCGCATACTGTCCTTCTTGCGATCGGCGAAGTAGAAGAAGCCGTCGTCGTCTCGATAACCGAGATCTCCCAGGTGGAACCAGCCGTTGCGCATACTCTCGAACGACTGCTGCGGTTTATTGAGATACTCCAGAGGAAGGATCCATGGCTCCTTGGGTCGGGCGACCATCTCGCCTATCTGACCGTTGGGCAACTCGAGGTCATTATCATCGAAGACCGCAACCTCATAACGTGGGCTGGCCAGGCCACACGAGCCGGACGGCGGTGTTATACCCGGAGGAGTGTAGGTGAACATGCCTGCCTCGCCACCGCCCCAGACCTCTGTGATGCGCGCGCCGAATCGCTGCTCGAATTCGTCGGCGATCGTCGACGATGCGATGTGCACGCGCCGTACCTTATGTGCGCGGTCGTAAGGCGATGGGGGCTGCTTGAGCAATATGAAGGCAAGCGAAAACAGAATATGACCGTGCGTAGCGCCATGCTCACCTGCCTCGCGCCAATAGCGTGACGCCGAGAACCGAGGCGCCACAACGATCGTCCCGCCCGCCAGCAATACGGGGAGAATGCCGAGCGTTGTTCCGATCGGGTGGAAGAACGGGAATGGCGCATAGAGTGTGTCACCCCGCCCGAATTCGTTCGCGTGCATCCAGCTCTCGGCAATGACGAGCCTGTGATGATGGCACGCCAGCGCACCCTTGGAAGGCCCGGTCGTGCCCGACGTGTAAACGATCGCCTCGGGCGTCCAGGGCATGGCTGCGGGCCGGTTCTCTAGACGCTCTCCTGCGATCGCAATCGAGGCGAAATCGACAATCTCGACGGCCTCGCCATGGGCGTTCCGGGCGCCGGCGAAGGCTCCCCCGTCATCTCCCACCATCGCGATGCGGCGTACGCGGGTCAGCTCGGGTACAAGGGCCGCAATCCGACCGGCGTACTCGCTCTCCAGGACCAGCGTCTCGGCTCCCGAATCGTTGACGACGTATGTGAGAACGTCTCCCTTGTGGTGAACATTGATCGGTACGTGGACGGCGCCCAGCTTTGTAGTCGCGAACCAGGTCAGCACAAACTCGACCCGATTGGAGAGCATCATGCAGACCCGGTCGCCGAGTCCGACGCCAAGCCGACGCAAGCCCATCGCGAGCGCATCGACCCGCTCATTGAACTCGCCGTACGAAACGGACTCACCACTGTCGGTGAATACTAGGAACGGGCGGTCCTCGAGTTCGATGGCCTGGTGTTCCAAGATGGAGCTAATATCACGCGATTCATAAGGCTCAGAAAGCGAATTGCTTAGCCTAAACATATCGTGTCCTCTCTCAGTGAATCGACAGAGCTGTCGACCACTTGGGGCTCGCGCCTGACAGTTAGAAGTACTTGGGCCACTCTGACGAGGTGCCGGCCGATCCTCAGTCCACACTATCGACTGACCGGTACAATGGCAAGAACTTTTCGCGGTAGACACCGCTTGTTCATCGACAGATACATGCAGGCGAATCGTCGACATTCGGTCGAAATTGCAGCTACATGTGTGGGCAAATAGACTCATATACAGGCCTTTTTGGTCGAAACAACCCGCTTGAGTCCGCCGGATTCACCCATCCCAACTACGTAATGTCTACAAATCTAACTATGTACCGTTCGGTCGCTAAAGCGCATCGAGGATGCTAAGACCAATGGGCGACATTCACACCGTGGAGGAGGGTCGAGGAGGCGTTCGCCAACCTCGACCCGACGGAAGGCTGTCGAACCGAGAGGTCTCCCGGCCATGGCAACTGGATCGTAAGTCTCGGGCCACTTCGATCAGCTGCGCCAACAAAGTCGTTCTCGTGATCGGCGGCACTTGCGGAATCGGCCGCGCGATCACCCTGGCTGACGCCGAGGCGACCGTTGTCGTCGCGCGCTCGGCCGCATCGACGTACTGGTAGCCAATGCAGGTGTGTTAATCCGTACTTGTGGCTCGTCGGCGCGGTCACGGCCTTCAATCTCACCCGGGACGCCGAGACACTGACAGGTAACCCAGCGCTGGCGAAAGCGAGGACCGACAATATCCGCCGAACGGTGGTCTCGGCCCGGCGCGGATTGCCGACTCCGCCCGAAACCGGCGCTGCATCTGCCGATAGACTGGCCGTGGGAGAAACCGTGGATGATGTTGTTCCAGAGCGTGTTCGGGATAAGACTGCGAATCATGGCGCGAACGCCCTCGACTCTGCCCGTCGACAACGCGAAAGAGCCAGTGGAGCAGTCCGACACGGGGTCGGTGATTGTCCATGCTAACCCGCGCTATATTCCCTGCAAGGGCATTCACGCCAACTGGATCAATTCACCGGCGCATTCAAAGTAAAAGAGTCCGGGTATTGGCTACTGATTGCGCTCCGAGACCGCGGAGAGATACACCACGAAGGGTGTGAGCCGTACGGTCAACCGCAGGCCATCCGCTCGGTATTGCAGCGCCAACATGGAGCGCTGGGTCGCATTCGAAGATGCTGCCGAGCAGATCGCCCACTACGCGCGCCTAAGCGAAACACTGTACGGCCAGTCGTGAGCACCTGCACAAATGGCCACGCGTGCAGGCGCCCACCTGCGGCTACTCTGATCGCTTCCCATTCTTACCTGCCAGCCTGTCGGCACCAAGCATCTCGTCGACACTAGCGGGCCGAGGCCATGCCCCCGTCGATGGCAAACGTCTGACCCGTGACGTAACTGGAACGGTCCGAGATGAGAAACTCGACCATTCCTGCGATCTCCTCTGCTCGACCGAATCTCCCCATAGGAGTCTTCTTCAAGATCGACGAACTCAGTTGTTCGTGTTCACGAAGACCTGACGTCAGATCAGTTTCAATGTAGCCGGGTGCCACGCCGTTGACACGCACCCCCCGACTCGCCCAGTCAACCGCTAAGGTTTGGGTCATCGAGTCGAGTCCACCCTTGGAAGCGACATATGGCATGCCTCGCTCGGTTCCCATGCGAGCTGTCACGGACGAGATCGAGACGACACTTCCGAACCCCTGCTTGAGCATCTGCTGAGCCACAGCTTGAACGGCGAAGAAGATGCCACGCAGGTTGACGTCCATGATCTCATCCCACATTGCAGGAGTGAGGTCCTCGGGCCGAACGAAATAGGGGTTAATGCCCGCATTGGCAACCACCCCGTCGACGCACCCAAATGTAGATACGACGTCGGCCACGAGGCTCCGTGAGGCCTCCGGATCGCGGACGTCGAGCGCTCTGCCGGTGACGCAGCCGCCGCATCTGCCTGCTTCCGATACGACGTCCTCGGTTGCTGCCTCGGAGCGGCCGGTCACGATGACATTCCCTCCCGCTTCAGCCAGCGCGAGCGTTGTAGCGCGACCGATTCCGCGGGTGCCGCCAATGACGAGTACGACTTTTCCAGCACACCCTCCGGGGACACCAGCGACACGGTCGGCCATTTCCGGCGTCGTTGGAGGGCGCTCGCTCTGGCCGGCAGAAGTCCACCTGCAGTCAGACATAAATTGGTCCTTTCGAGGGAATGAGCTCGGCCCGCTCACACGCATGACACCATGCTCGGGACTTACATTGCTCGACATGAGCGGAGTCCTCGGTACATAGTTATGTACCGATCAAACGGTAAATTGGTCGTCTCAGACCAGCGGATCTGAACAACTTGACAATGCTGCGGATTGTCCCACGCGTGACTTCTCACTTGGTTCAACAGCTGCCGCTTCGACCATGGTTTCTTTCGTGTCCGCGAAAGTAATCGCGTCGGGGAGGACTGGCCCGTGATTACGGCAAGGCGGGGTGCGTGAGTCGATCGCCTAATTCGGCTGTGTGGAGAGAACTGTGACGGTGTTGTACGCCAGAGGGCCACCTTGATTCTGGATGATTCCCAATCGGCAGTCGGGAACCTGCAGGCCGAGTGCCTCTCCTCGCATCTGGCGCGCCACCTCGATCATCGTGTCCATTCCGCACGAGACCCCAGCTTGGCCGAACGACAACCACCCGCCGTTGGTGTTGAACGGCAAGTCTCCGCCTACGTCGGTGCGCCCCTCGTCGAAGAGGCGCAGGCCCTCGCCCTTTGCGGCGAAGCCAAGGTCTTCCAGGAGAATGGGCGCCATGGCCGTGAAGTTGACGCCTGCTCCGACCACGTCAACGTCGTTCGGTGAGATTCCAGCCATTTCGTAGGCTTGTGCTGCTGCCGCGGCGCAACTCGTCGTGGTGAGGGTTGCAGGCATATTGGCGCGTGACTCGAGTTGTTCCGAGAACGTCTCACTGACCTGCGCTTCCCCCACCCCAAGGATGTACAGCGGATTCTCGGTCAGATCGCGCGCCCGCTCACCAGAGGTCACAACGAAAGATCCCGCCGTACCGAATTTCGGACCCCACAGGGCACAATCCCACAGACGGTAGGGAGAGGCGATCTCGCGGGAGGAAAGAACGTCCTCCGCCGTGATCTGACCCTTGCTGGCCTTTGCGGCGTAGGGGTGATGGACGGCCCAGTTCTGCGCGTGAACGGCGACTTGCGCCAGCTGTTCGGAGGTTGCGCCGAACTCGTACATGTATCGGCGAGCGATCATCGCGTACAGCGCGGGCATGGTTGGACCAAACGGCTGCTCAAAATCGACGTGTGTGTCCTCCATCGGCGCTTCCTCAAGCATCCGAACAAGCCCAGGCGTGTCGGCGTGGACACAGATCACGTATTCCGTGACGCCACTCAGGATGAGAGAGGCCGCATGCTTGAGCATCGCATTCGCTCCAGCAGCGTGCGAAGTGATCTCAGTGCTCACGCGCGTCGGAAGGTGGAGATAGCTCGACAGTTTGCTGTTCCACTGCTGTGGACGTCCTTCGCCGAAAGGGGAACGACCTGTCAGCAGCGCTTGGTCGGTGACATCGGCCTTTGTCAGCCCAGCATCTTTTGTCGCAGCGATAATCGCCTCGGCGGCCAGGTGCGTGGGCAGGTTGTCCCGGCCTTCCTCGCCGTAGATGTCGCCGAAACCCGCGATCGCGACTGTTCCGTTCAAGTTCACCGAGTGCCTCCAACTGACTTCTTGCGCTTGTGGGCCACCAATGGGACGTCTCCATCGCCGGCGATGACTTCGACTTGATCGCCGATCTGGACGGTGTCAACCTCGTCCTCAGCGATATGAACCATGACCCAGAAGCCCTCGCCCAATTCGATCGACGCGATGGTGTACGGCACCCGTTCCGCCCAAGCCGGGGTGGGGGCAACATGAACGGCCGTAAACGTATAGACCGTTCCGGTACGGGCTGATTCAAGCCAATTGAGCGATGTGCCCCAACATTCAGGACAAAGATGGCGAGGACGCCAGACGACAGCCTCGCAGTCCGCGCACTGTTGATAGAGCAGTTTGCCGGAGGCGAGGCCCTCAAGATACTTTGCTGTCTCGGACGAATCTGATTCAGTCATCGGACTGCCTCGCTTACGTTTGATCCGGTCATCTCGGACCCTTCTGTTGGCTGAATGTTCGTTGTCCGGCACGCATCTCCTCATGCTGTCGATGATTGGTCCACCGCGCCGGGGGATGCCCGTGTGTGTTAGCGAGCCGCCATCCTGAGGGCGCCATCGATTCTGATGACCTCGCCATTGAGCATGGGGTTCTCAACGATATGAATCACGAGACTCCCGAACTCCGAGGGCGATCCGAGCCGGCGAGGGTGTGGAACATTCGAGGCCAACGCCTCGCGGACGGACTCTGGCATCTTCGAGACCATTGGGGTCTCGAAGATGCCCGGAGCGATGGACACGCAGCGGATCAGCCTGCTCGCCAGGTCCCGGGCGACCGGAAGCGTCATGGACGCAACCCCGCCCTTGGATGAGGCGTAAGCTGCCTGTCCGATCTGACCATCGAATGCGGCGCCGGAGGCGGTGTTGATGATGACACCGCGCTCACCGTCTTCAGGCTCGCTCTCCGCCATCCGTGCAGCTGCGAGCCGAAGGACGTTGAAGGTGCCAACGAGGTTCACGTTGATGACCTGCGCGAATCGTTCCAAGTCATGTGGAGTGGTCCCGTCGAGCACGCGTCCCGGCGTCGCCACGCCGGCGCCATTGACGACAATGTTCAGCCGTGCCCAACGGTCAGAGGCAGCATCGACTGCCTTCTGTACGTCAGCTGCGTCGGTGACGCTGCCCTGAATTGCGATGGCCTCCGTACCGATTTCACGCGCGACCTGGTCGACGCCTTCGTCGCGATCGAACAGCGCAACCTTGGCGCCGCGAGCCGCGAGCGACATCGCAGTCGCCCGCCCCAGCCCGGACGCTCCGCCGGTGATGAGTGCAACCTTGTCATGAAGATCCACAATTTCCTCCCTTAACAGCCTTTGAAGAGTGGTCCGCGCTTTTCCGAGAACGCTGCTAGCCCTTCGGCCATGTCGTACGAATGGCGGTGTAGTTCGCTCAGGGCTTGCTCGGCGCGGAGGGCAACAGGCAGCGATGTTTCGCCGGCATCGTTGACGAGTTGCTTGGTCCGACGGAGTGCGATGGGGCTCTTGGCAGCGAGTGTTTCTACAAGCGCGTCGACCGCGAGGTCCAGTTCGGCGTCGGGCACAACCTGATTCACCAGCCCAGCGTTCAGCATTTCCCTTGCCTGGACCAGGGAGCCCGTGAAGAGCAGATGCTTGGCTCGGGTGATGCCGATCTTGCGTGAGAGGCGTACTGAACCACCGGCGCCCGGCAACAGACCGTAGTTCGCATGACCGTCTCCGATCTTGGCGGACTCGGCTGCAATCACGAGGTCACAGCACAGCAGGAGCTCGAGGCCTCCTGCCACGGCGAACCCGTTCACGGCCGCGACGACGGGTTTCGGGAACTGCTCCAGCCGGTCGAAGACGTCGCCCACCCGTTGAAGGAACGCGGAAAAGTCTGGCTGACGTCCGTCGCCGTCCCCCTGCAGATACTTCAAATCAGCACCACTACAGAAGGCGCGACCATCACCAGTCACCACCAGGGCGTGAATGCCAGCTTCGCCTGCCGCGACGTCCATGGCCTGATGCAAGCCTTCCGCGACGCTCGGGTTCAGACCGTTGAGGGCTTCGGCTCGATCAAGACGCGCCCAGAGGGCATGTCCTCGGCGCTCAATTCGCACGCAGTCCTGCCGCGTTGGTGCCTGTGTCATCAGTTTGGTCTCCTCAACGCCATCTCTCATATGGACACCCCAATTGTACTGACTGACCAGTACACAGGCAAGGGCCGGAAGATCCCCGGGTCTGAGTATGTCGCGTAAAGATATTGACTCTGCACCGATCGGTAGGCCCCCTGCCGGGGTTAGCTGATGCGGCCGCGATCGTAATTTGCGAAGCTCGACCTAGACTAGCTAGGGCATGTCTCCCAATGATTCGGGGTGTTATGCGACAACAACATGTTTGCGGTGACAGCGGCGATAGATCGATATCAGGAGTTGACCGACGTTTTGCAAGTGATGCTCGCGTAGTACCGATTTCGAATTGGCAATTGTGCCCGAAGCTGAACTTGCGCAAAGTTTTTCATTGCCGGATCGGCAGGTCGATGCCGTCGATACCGTCGGCGCCGGCGCACATCGCTACGATCAGCGTCGTCAGTTTCGTTGCGGAATCTGCCGCTCCGGAGACGATCTTCCGCGTGGCGATCGAAAATTCGTCGGCGAGCAGATGGATAGCGCCCCCATGGAGTGGTGTACTTCGGATCGGTGAACCATCGGGTTTGTGATCAGCCTGTGAGCTGTCTGATTTGTCGTGTGAGAACCCAATCTTCTCAGCTCAGGTAGACACTTTCTTCGGTTCGACACTCCGCTACATGGAAATTCCATCAGTAGAGTATCGAGGCTAACGCCTCGATACTCTACGAATGTTTCAGCAGCCCTTGCGCCTGTACTGATCGGTCAGTACTGTGATCTGGGTTACTGGCACTCAAGGGTCGGTCAGCTCGCTAGAACTGCGATGAAGTCGCGAACCGGTGCCGGTACCCCCACTACTGATCGATCTCCACCTTCTTTAGCACCGACCTACAGCCACGATAGAAGGAGTCCAGCGTGTTCGATTCGGAATCGACAAGGACCTCACGGGCGGGTTCGCGCCCGTATCAGATTGCGACCGTGTTATTTTGCATGTTCTTGAACATGCTGGACGGCTATGACCTTCTCGTGATGGGTTTTGCGATGCCCCATCTGCCCGAAGGTTTCGCTACCAGCACTCAGAAGGGGTATCTGATCAGCGCCGCGCTCGCCGGTATGGCGGTGGGTGCGATCGGCATCGGCCGCCTCGCAGATACCATCGGTCGACGACGCGTTCTGCTGATCGGTCTAGCCGTCAACACGGTCGGACTGGCGGCGTCGGCGCTATCGACCAGTTTCGAGACGCTCCTCGTGACGCGTTTCCTCACAGGCATCGCCATCGGAACCATCACCGTCGTCATTGTCGTCCTGTGCCAGGAAATCGTCCCGCCCAATCGGCGAAGTTTAGCGCTCGGACTGGTCATGGTCGGTAACCCGCTCGGCACGATGCTCGCCGGCTTCGCGGGCGCAGGACTGGTGTCCATGGCGGGCGGGGCATGGCAAGGCATGTTCTGGATTGGGTCGGCACTCGGGGTCCTGTCGTTCGTCGTGACCGCGGCCTTCCTTCGGGAGTCGGAAGAATTTTTTGCGCGGAAGGACCCGAAGGCAGTGGCCGATCCGACAGACGCCGCGCCGCAGGAAGCGATCCGCCTGTTTGGCAGTGAACTGCGATCTCGCACCGTGTTCCTGGTGTTCGGTTACACGATGCTCACCGCCGCGTACTACTTTGTCGGCAGCTGGACGCCGCAGCTGATCACGGACGCCAGTGGTGACGCGGAAAGCGGTGCTCTCGCAGGGATCATGATCGGTTTCGGCGCGGTTGTCGGGGCAAGCTTGTTCGGCGCCTTCGGGTTGCGGTTCCGTGGTGCGCGGATCGCTTTCGTGTCGTCTTTCGTGGCCGCGGTGGCGATCGCGGCGTTCGCGGTCACACTCCAGGGCCCGTTCGCACTGGCCATGGCCGGCCTGCTCGGTGGCGGTACGTTCGCGGCGATGGCCGGATACACCTCGACGTCGACGAGCGTATATCCGGTACTCGCGCGCGCCAAAGGGTACGGCACGATGTTGGGGGTCGCGCGCGGTGGGGGTATCCTGGCGCCGATTCTGGCGGGATACGCACTCAGCGTGATGACACCTCGCACAATGTACCTCGCGGTCGTCGTGCCTCTCATCCTCGCGGCCCTCGCAGCGATAGCTCTCACGCGCATCACCCGTGCTGTAGAGGCCGAGGTGTCACCGATGAAGACGCCGATGAAGACGTAGCGGGCACTGTCATCCCTGTAGGAGCGTGAGTCGAGGCTGAAGTCGGCCGACAGCGTCCTGGGCAAGGCCGCCCGCAAGGGTATTCCGCTCACTCTCGACTCCATCCGCGGCAACATCCACGACATCGCCGGAATCCGGATCACCTGCAGCTGAGGTTCACCCCAAACGTAGTATCCGGAGGTCGACACGCCCAGCAGACGCGCCATCCGGCTGACGCCGGTGTCGGCGCACTCTGCAGCCATCAGCTCGAAACGCTCTACTTCTGATGGTTCGCCGCAAAGTACGCATGGATATGCTGGTGATCCGCACGACCCGCCTCGAGGTCTCCGACTGCTTTTTTCAAGAAGCTGATGTCCTTTTCCTGCTCGACGACCTGCTTGCGCAGGCGGGTGAGTTCGTCGCGCTCGGCCGGGGTCAACGGCGTGTCCCCCTGGGCGGCGGCGGCCTCGGTGCGGCGGCGTTCGTCGGCGACCCACGACCCGAGCAGGCTCTCATTCAGGCCGAGATCACGGGCGACGGAGGCAATGGTCCGACCCGAATCGATCACTCGATGGGCCGCCTCGACCTTGTACTCGGTCGTATATGACCGACGGGTACGGGACATGGTGAACATCCTTCCAGCGAGACCATCGGTCCCGCTATCTCGGTGTCCACTATTCGGGGTGAACCCCACTGCGCGGCTCTCCCCTTACCGCGATGGATTGTGGCCCGACAGAGAAGATGGTCAAGAAATGTCGCCGTGGGATGTCGAGAACCCGCGCGCAGCTTCGTCCCCGAAGTGAACACGGCCACAATGGGCCGTACCACACCAAGGAGAACACGATGGCCAAGTACCTGCTGCTCAAGCACTACCGTGGCGC
This sequence comes from Rhodococcus sp. NPDC127593, assembly GCF_042671975.1. Lineage (NCBI taxonomy): Bacteria > Bacillati > Actinomycetota > Actinomycetes > Mycobacteriales > Nocardiaceae > Rhodococcus > Rhodococcus sp. NPDC127593. Next base: position 47,011 of record NZ_JBHXWI010000052.1, read on the forward strand.
GCCCGCATCGGCCAACGACGTCCCGATGGACCAGTGGACACCGGAAGAGATCTCCGCCCACGTGCAGTACATGAACGACTTCGCCGCTCGGCTCGAGAGCACCGGCGAGTTCGTCGACAGTCAGGCCCTCCACGTCCGCCTTGCGTGAACGCGTCGACTCCGGTGGCGCATCATCTCCCGTGACGGTAGCGCCGCTCTCGCTTTACAACGGCGCCTACGGGGAAGACGTTCGTGGATCACCCGATCACGAATACGACATAGCCCGCCTTCATGGATGAGGATCGTCCAGCCCAGTCAGCTCCGCGACCGACGTCGCGGAGCCGGGGCTGCCTCACCCGGTAAGGAGGCAATGCCAACGGCACGACCTCCATGGCCATCGGGTTCCGATGTTCCGGATCTCGTGCTTCGGTGGTGAACACCGCATCTCTCATCGGGATCAAGGACCCCGCCCTTCGAAAGTGGATGGACCAGATCCACAGTCACGGTGCGGGAACCGACCGGACCGTGGGCGTGCTCCCGCGACCGTTGGTCGCATCGCGATCGGTGCAGGAGTCGGTACGCAGGAGTCCGTGCAGCAGAAGGTCACCAAGTTCACTGAACGCATCGGCCGCGGACAACCCGGTACGTTCGAGCAAGATTCCGGACTGGACGGCGTCGATCGCCAGTGCCACCAACTGGGCGGCGAATGCCGCGTCGGTGGCCCGGAACAGGCCCGCGTCGACGCCCTCGTCGATCAACTCGTGCACCCGGCGCGCGGCCTGCGCGGTATTGCGGCCGTAGATCTCCGCCGTCGGCTGGTACGAGACCATGTCGTCGTAGAACGCCCGGGAGTTGCGGCGCATCGCCGACGCAACACCGCCCAAATAGGTGGTAATCCGCTTGCGGGGATCTGACTCGTCGGCGACAGCATCCTCGATCTGCTCGGCCGCGGCGCCGAAGAAGTGTTTGGTGGCGGCGACGACGAGTTGCTCTTTCGTCGACGCCACGCTGTAGAGGGTGGCCTTCGAGCACCGCAAACGCTGAGTCAGGTCGTCGACGGTGACCGACGTGAAGCCCTCCGTCAGGAAGATCTCCTCGATCCGCGCGAGCAGTTCGTCCCGGCGGGCGGTGTCGACCCGTCGTCGGCGCGGGGTGTTGATCGTCGAGCGATTCGGCGTCGCTCCTGCACGTGCCATGCGGTCGAGTGTTTCACAACCCGGTTCAATCCCATTCCTCATGGGGTTCCCTTCACTACCAGCTTTGGGTACATTGTTGGGTACTTATCAACTCTTTAACGTACCCGCTAGGAGTTCCCTGTGCCCGCCGAAATCGACGCGCGACTGCGCGAGATTCTGTCCTCGTACTCTGGCGAGGACGCGAACGTGGCGTGGCTGCTGTGCGATCAGCACCCACCGCATTCCGTGGCCCTCACCATCGTCGACGAGGACCTGTCCACCACCCGCTACACGTACGGCGATCTCGTGGCATCCTCGACCCGGTTCGCTCAGGTGCTCACCGATCGCGGGATCGGACGGGGTGATCGCGTAGCCACGCTGATGGGCAAAAGCGCCGACCTGGCGTCCGTCCTGCTCGGCATCTGGCGGGTCGGAGCCGTCTACGTCCCACTGTTCACCGCATTCGCCGAGGACGCCGTGACCTCCCGCCTGACCAATTCGGAGACCAAACTGGTTGTCGTCGACGCACAGTACCGAGCCAAGGTCGCTACCAGTGACGACTGGGACGTGCTGGTGGCCGGCGGTGACGAGGACAGTCTGACCGCCGCCGTGGCATCGGTGAGCACCGAGGACCGGCCGTCCGTCGCGGTCGGCGGCAGCGGCGCATTGGTGCACATGTTCACCTCGGGCACCACCGGCACACCCAAGGGCGTCGTCCATCCGGTCGCATACATCGCCGGATGGCACAGCTATCTCCGGTTCGCACTCGGCGTCCGCGAGGACAGTGTGTTCTGGTGCGCGGCGGACCCGGGATGGGCGTACGGGCTGTACACCGCGATCATCGCGCCGTTGGCCGCCGGAGTTCCGACCATCCTGACCCGCGGCGGCTTCTCCGCCGCCTCCACCTGGGATGTGCTCTCCCAGCTGGAGGTCACCGACTACGCCGCAGCGCCGACCGTGTACCGGGGCCTGCGCGCCGAACAACACTCTCGGCCGAACACACTCGCGTTGCGCCGCCTCTCGAGCGCGGGTGAACCGCTGACCCCCGAGGTCAACCTGTGGGCCGACAAGACACTCGGCCTACTCGTCCACGATCACTACGGACAAACCGAACTCGGCATGCCCGCAGGTTTCCCGCACCACCCCGACGTCGCAATACCGGTGGTCGCCGGAGCCATGGGTGTCGCGCTACCCGGGTGGGAGCTCACCGTCCTCGCGGACGACAAGGACGAGCCCGCACCTGCCGACACCGTCGGGCGCCTGGCGGTGGTGGTCACCACCAGCCCGCTGATGACCTTCACCGAATACGCGGCCGGGCGCGGCGACGCCGGCCGATTCACCGCCGACAAGAAACACTTCCTCACCGGTGACACCGCCAGCATCGACGCCGACGGAATCCTGCACTTCTCCTCCCGCGACGACGACGTCATCATCATGGCCGGCTACCGCATCGGCCCCTTTGACGTCGAATCCGTTCTCGCGCAGCACCCCGCAGTGCGTGAGTGCGCCGTGGTCGCCGCGCCCGACGAGGTGCGCGGTGAAGTGATCGAGGCCTACGTCATCCCTGTGCCGGACTACGACCAGGTCCCCGGCGACGAGCTCGTCCGCGAGTTGCAGCAGTGGGTGAAGACCAAGTACGCCGCCCACGCCTACCCGCGCCGGGTGCATTTCGTCGACCTTCTCCCCAAGACCGCCAGCGGAAAGATCCAGCGAGCCCAGCTCCGCCAGCAACTCCGAGCAGAACTTTCCCGACAGGAAACACACTCATGACCGACGCCCTCTCACCACTGGTCGTGACCCAGCGCGGCGCCATACGCATCCTCACCCTCAACCGTCCGGACCGGCGAAACGCCTTGAACGACACACTGGTCGAGGCACTCGACACCGCACTGTCCGCCGCCGAGGACGACCGCGACACCCGGGCCGTCGTCCTCAGCGGCGCCGGCAAAAGTTTCTGCGCCGGCGCCGACCTCCAACATTTTCTCGATCTGCACTCCCGTGGGCAGACGCCACTCGGCTTCCTGCGCGAGGTTTCGGCGTTTGCCACCCGGCTGGAAGCGAGCCGGTTGCCCGTCGTCGCAGCGATCCACGGACACGCCGTCGCCGGCGGACTCGAACTCGCGCTCGCCTGCGACGTCGTCATCTCCACCCCCACCGCACGAATCGGCGACGGACACGTCCGCAACAACCTCCTCCCTGCCGGCGGCGCCAGCGTGCGCCTGCCCCGCAAGGTCGGCGACTCCATGGCCCGCTGGCTCGCCCTGACCGGAGCCCTGCTCCCGGCGACCGACCTGCAGCACACCGGGTGGCTGCACGCGATCGTCGACCACGAACACCTGCACACCACAGCCCTGACCGCCGCGACTCAACTCGCCGAGCACGCCGGGCCCGCCCAATCCGCCTACAAATCGCTGCTCGTCGACCTCACCGGCCTCGACGAACAACGCGGCCTCGCACACGAACTCGACGCCTTCGACGCCCACTGGCAGGCCAGCGACGTCCCCGCCGCTCTCAGCGACTTCCTGCACGGCAGGACAACCACCACCCACTCCCACCCCGCCCCGACAGGAACACGATGAACCGCTACACCGACCAGGTCGTCCTCATCACCGGCGCCGGCCAAGGACTCGGCGCCGCCATGGCCCACCGCTTCGCCGCCGAAGGCGCCACCGTCGCCATCGCCGAAATCCACGACACCGCCGGACAAGCACTGGCCGCCGAGCTGACCGACCGCTACGGCCGCCCCGCCACCAGCCACCCCGTCGACGTCGCCTCCGCCCCGCAGGTGCAAGACTGGGTCGACACGATCGCCGACACCCACGGACGCATCGACGCCCTGGTCAACAACGCCGGGATCATCCGCGACAACCGGATCGAGAAGATCACTGTCGAGGACTGGCACGCCGTCATCGACGTGTCGCTGACCGGATCGTTCCTGTGCGCCCAGGCCGTCCTGCCGCACATGCGCGCCCGCAGCTACGGGCGGATCGTCTCGTTCAGCTCGATGAGCTGGCGCGGGAACTTCGGCCAGGCCAACTACGTTGCCGCGAAGGCCGGCATCGTCGGACTCACCCGCACCATCGCCCTAGAAGCCGCGCGCGAAGGGATCACCGCCAACGCCATCGCCCCCGGCCTCATCGAAACCCCCATGCTCGCCTCCATGAACGCTCCCGCCCGCGACAAACTCGTCTCCAAGGTCCCCCAGAAGCGCACCGGCGACCCGAACGACATCGCCGAAGCCGCCGCCTACCTGTGCTCCCCCGCCGCCGGCTACGTCAGCGGCATCGTCCTCGACGTCGACGGCGGCCTCGGCATCGGATCATCAATCCGGTAGCTCCGATCGACTAAACCCCCAGCGCCTGTGCCGCAGAAGTAGTTCGGCAGAACACATCTGCTGCTCACGCCTTGTGTTAGCGCGAAGTCGGCTAAGCAGGCGCTGGGTGGGCGTCACTACCCGCAATTTCATCAGCCGAAACCGAGAAGATAATGGATGACAAGAAAACGGCGCAGGCAGTGAGTGAACGCGCTGCATCGCAGCAAGACCTGGCGACGACCGATGGAATGGACATCCGGGCGTTCCGACAGTGGTGTGACCAACGCCGTGAGGCGGACCAGACCCGAAACGGGCGAATCAGACTCGACAAGGAAGCCGAGGAAATCGTCCAGTTCGCCCGCCGGTGGTCACCCTTCGGCGGAGCACCAGCCCACGAAATCTTCATCCAGTTCGGAATGTCGCCGACCCGATTCGCACAGCGACTACGGGAGATCCTCCACAGAGGCCCCGAACGGTAGATTGCGGTGCCATCCAGCCGGCGTTCCCACATCGGAGGTGAAGAAAGTTCTGGCACTTGCCGCGCCTGGTCTATCTGCACCGCGGACTGAACGAGCTATGGGGAACCGTCGACCAGGCCGTGTGGGATCAGGACTGGCGCGAGCACTTCCACCGCCTGCACCTGCTGCTCGCCGAACACACCACCACCGCGGAGCAGGCGGTCGCGCTGCGCGCGATCAGCGACACCGACCGAACGCTGATCGACCGACTTCTGCATCGGAGGCTCGATACGTGAGAACATCACTCGCCGCCATCGGCCGGGCCGACGAGACCTGGCACGTTCGGCCCGAAGACCCGTTCGCCACCTCCGGCCGACTCCCCGGGGGCGCCGACCCGGACCGGATGTCGCGGTTCGGCGACGGAACTACACCGTGCTGAGCCACCGCCGCGCCGAGAGCAGCAAGACGGTGAACTGGGCCGCCTTGCCCGGGACACTGCGCGAATCGTTCCGCCGAGCAGGCTGGGCCCTGGTGAACCTGCCCACCCCCGCCGCTCTGCTGCATCGAGCCGCTACCGCCCGCGTCGAATGGCCGGCGCCGGGCGTGGCGCAGGTGTTCCTCGGCTGGCGGCGCATCGCCACCTGGCTCACCGACCACAGTTGCAACAGCCTTCACGAGGTGGACCACGACCTGCTCGCCGACTACGCCGCCCACATCGGCCGACGCGGCTGCTCCATCGCCATCGCGCAGGACGACCTCAACGCGGTCACACTGTTGTGGGGTTTCGCCCCACACCTGCCCGGCCACGGACCGAATCCCTATGCCCGCCTGGGAAAACGAAGGTCTCAAGCACTACCTCGCACCGACACGACACCGAACGAAAACACCACCGCGGCCATCCATCCGGCGGTGATGTCACCGCTGCTGATCTGGTCCTTGCGTTTCCTCGACTTCGCCGAGGACATCATCGCCGCCTGGCGCGAGCACCAGCGACTTCTCGCCCGCGTTCGGGAACACCCCGACCCCGGCGCCACCGCGGCGCTGCGCGCATTCCTGGACAAGTGGATCGCCGAGCAGGGAGAACTGCCCGGCGGCCCGATTGGTTGCGCCGTTCCGGTCATGCCTACCTCACCATGGTACGACTATAGAAGTAATCGTATCCGAATGAGTACGATCTATAGCGGTATCGTACTCACTTTGCTAGGGTAGTCACACGTTCCCTCACGAAGGTTGAGGGCACATGAAAGGGACTGCCAGATGCAAGAGATCCGGATCGAGTTCGATGTTCCCGTTCCAATGCGCGACGGTACGGTGCTACGGGCCGACGTCTACCGCCCTGCAGCAGAGGGCACGTACCCGGTTCTACTCACCCGCCACCCCTACGGCAAAAGCGGATCTCTCGATACTTTTCTGGACACCAGGACGGTCGTGCGGGCGGGCTACATCGTGGTGCACCAGGATTCTCGCGGCCGTTTCGCCTCCGATGGCGAGTGGCTGCCCTGGAAGTACGAGCGCGAGGATGGCTACGACACGGCAGAGTGGGCGGCATCGCTGCCGAACAGTAACGGCAAGGTCGGCATGTTCGGTGGCAGCTACCTCGGCAGCACACAATGGAGTACCGCCATTTCGAGGGCGCCACAACTTGTTGCGATCGCACCGATGATCACTTGGAGTGACCCCGAAGACGGGCTGATGTTCCGCGGTGGCGCGATCGAGCTGGGCCTCAACACCTGGTGGGGCCTGTTCACTGCGATGGGGCAGATCCCGAAAGCGGGGCTCGAGTCCGACGACATGATGAAGAGGATGGAGGCAAGCCTCCGCGACTTCGACTTGTTGGCGACGCAGACCTACAGACAGCTACCCGCGGGCAGCTTGCCAGCCCTCGAGGCCGCAGGGCAGCCCGACATCGGGGTCGCACGCGCACTGGCCGACCCGACGACGACCGACGACTCTCGCGTGGCGAGTCGGTACCACGAGATCGATCTCCCGAGCCTCACGTTCGCGGGTTGGTACGACGTCTTCCTGCAGGGGTCGCTGGACAACTTCGCCGGCATGCACACCCGCGGGAGGACTGCGCGCCTCGTCGTCGGCCCCTGGACCCACATGACTATCAACAATGGCCAAGCTGGCGGGCAGGTCGGCGAGGTCAACTTCGGAATGTCGGCGTTCACCGTCAACGGTCTGACCATCACGGACGTACAGCGTGAGTGGTACGACCACTGGCTCAAGGACATGCCGGCCACCGAGGCGCATGAATCCGGCGTACTGCTGTACGTGATGGGCGCCAACCAATGGCGCGCCGAGAAGGAATGGCCGCTCAGTCGGGCCAAGGACACCGCACTCCACTTGTGTCAGGACTCGACGTTGACGTGGACCGAACCAGAGGCCGAAGGCGCCGAGTCCGGATTCGCCTACGACCCGGCCGACCCAGTCATCACACGCGGAGGCAACCTGGTGATGTCGACCGAGTTCCCGGCCGGAATCTTCGACCAGCGCGACGTGGAGTCCCGCGACGACGTACTCGTCTTCACCACCGCACCGCTCAAGGAGGATCTCGAGATCACCGGACGTGTGCGCGCGACACTGTTCGCTGCAACTGACGGCCCGTCCACCGACTGGGTGGTACGACTGTGCGAGGTCGACGAGCAGGACGTCTCCCGCAATATCGTCGACGGCATCAAACGTGTCCACACTGAACCCGGACGTATCGACGAGGTCGAAGTGGACCTGTGGTCAACCTCGATTCTCATCAAGGCAGGTCACCGCTTGCGCGTGCACGTGACCTCGAGCAACTTCCCCCGCTGGGACCGCAACCTGAACACCGGCGAACCTGCTACGGAGGGAACAGCCATGCGGGTAGCGAACAACCGGATTTTCCACGACCAGAAGCGACCGTCCCGGATCATCGTTCCCATCGTCGAAGACTGACCCCGACCACGATCGAAGGGCGCGGAGACCTCCAGTCTCCGCGCCCTTCGCTATTTCGCGCGCACCGCGAGGCCGTGAACCAACAACTCACCCAACTCGGTGAATGCATCGCCAGCACTCAGACCCGTCGCCTCAAGGACCCCCCCAGACTGAACGCCGTCCATCAGATACCCCACTGTCAAACCCGCGAGCGCGGCATCGGTGGGCCGGAAGACCCCCTCGCGCACACCGTCCTCAATCAGCGACTGCACCCGCTGGGCGGCAGCCTGGGAGTTCAGCCGGTAGATCTCAGCGGTCGGCGGGTAGCTGATCATGTCGGAATAGAAAGCTGGCGAGTTGCGATGCATCGCCGCACCCACGCCTGCCAAGTACGTCAAGATCTTTGTGGCCGTATCGGACTCCTCAGCAACCCGTGCGTCGATCTCGACCGTCGACCGTGCGAAAAAGTGCCGAACCACTGCCTGGTTGATCTGCTCCCGGGTCGGCGCGACGCTGTACAGGGTCGACTTAGAGCAACTCAGCCTCCTGCAAAGCTCATCGGTCGTTAACCCGCTGAAACCCTCGGCGAGAAAGATCGCCTCGAGATCAATCAGCAACTCCTCGCGTTTGATGTCCGCAAGTCTGTTTCGACGGCGTACTTCCCGTGCAGGGGTGGTACCGGACCGAAGCTGGGAAGACACCACCACATTTTCGCACACCCACCTCTCGCACCCGTCCTGTACTGGAGACTGCCCCCCGGTTCGGTTGAACACGCGGGTTGGGTAACTCAGGCTGCGTTTGTCTCAAACGCGATCGGTGTGAGGCCACGAGTCGGCGGTTTTAACCGTCATTCTGACGGTCCCCTCTGCCTCTGCCAGTTCGATGCACACCAGGGTGTAACGCAGGCAAATGTGGGCGTAAGCAATCTGTCGGATGACTCTGAGCGTCGCAGTGCTCCACCGGTCGGCGCGGAGGAGGCCGTCCAGCGATCAACCACCCGGTCGCGAGGAACCTGGTGACGCCGAACCGCTTCTTCGGACATGACGCTCACTGCCGCGGCACCCTCCCCGAGAGGAGTGATTTGTAAGCCATCCGCCCAGGAAGGGCTCGCGATCAACAAGCACCTCGGCAAGATCGTGCTCGAGGTCGGGTAACTGACCGCGGTACCCAACCTGTACAACGACGATGTACACCCGGGCGCCGAGAACGGGCACTTCCCCCGGGCCCGGTGCCCCAGTATCAAGCTGCACACCCACTAGTAGGCATCCGTGCGCGCAGTCCACCTCGTCGAGTACACCGGTCCCGATGGTTTGAGGATCCTCAATACCGACGAACCGGTCGATGACGGAAAGGTTCTGGTAGACCTGCACGCCACTGGGGTCGCCTTTCCGGACATGCTGCAGTCCGGGCGGGTTATCAGGTGGTCCGCCCTCTGGCGGCACTCCTCGGTATGGAAGGAGCGGGGGTTGTACGCAGCGCACCCGAAGGCCACGGCTCAGACCCGGCCAGCGGGTGGCGGTATTCACCGACGCAGGGACCTGGCAGCAGACTGTCGCCGTCGACCCCCGGTCGGTGTTCCCACTTCCGGACACGGTCTCCTTCGCGGCGGGCGGCGTCGGTGTGACTGCCCTGCAGGTCGCTTCGGTGCTCGGTCTCGACACGATCGCCGTGGTCAGCACCGACGCCAAGGCCGAGGTCGCCCGCGCACACGGGGCCACTCACGTCATCGGAGTCGACGGCTTCAAGGACCACGTCCTCGAACTCACGCAAGGCCGCGGGGTCGACATCATCCTCGACCCTGTCGGCGGCGAACGATTTACCGACAGCCTCCGCAGCCTCGCCCCCGGTGGAAGGGCGGTGGTACTCGGATTCACCGCCGAACGGATCCCCACCGTCAAGGTCAATCGTCTACTACTCAAGAACATCTCGGTCGTCGGAGCAGGCTGGGCTGAGTACATACGCGCCGACCCCTCATATCCCGCCAGACAGTGGGCCACGCTCGGACCAATTCTCGACAACGGGGACCTGACCGACCATTGTCGAGCCCACCCCTCGTAGACGTGGGACAACGATCGGCAGCCGGGGTGCTGGAGCGAGGCGCGCGGTCATCCGATGCTTGCGGGGCGAGTCGATGTTCGCTCTACCGAGTGCACATCCGAGTCAGCCCCGGGTTATCGGAGTGCGAGGACGATCTTGCCGCTGGCAGCGCGCGCATCCAGGGTGCGCAGTGCGTCGGCGGCACGTTCCATTGGGTAGGGGTGGCGCATCCCCTTCCTCATCGGTGGCGCCGCCGGACTGGTCGGCCTGTAGGTCCGCTCGGCGATGGCCGACACGCTCGACAACAGCGAAGAGGCACATGCCAGGCGGTCTGGCCTCACGGCCCTTCTGTCCGTCTACTTACGCGAGACGCTCCGCGCCTTCATGCTGATGGCGGGAGCGCGACGGCCTGGTACACCCCTGCGGCTGCAGGTCTTGCCGTCCCGGGGACGATTTACCAGCGAGGTCATGCAGATAGCGTCGCTGCTCGACGTCGAGGCGCAGGACATCACACAGGGCGCTCAACACGGAAAGCGACGGGGTCGTGCGCCCCTGCTCCAGTCGTGCGTAGTAGTCGTGACTGATGGACGCGAGCTGAGCAACCTCCTCCCGGCGCAGACCGGGGACGCGTCGCCGTGTCCCGAGTAGCGGCAACCCGACCTCGGCGGGATCCAGTTCATCTCGCCGAGCGCGGAGAAAATCGCCCGAGAGAATCGGTTGGACGCGAGAAACCAGGCACGACCCATTGTCTCAGCGCGACGATGCCCAAGCCAGGGACAATGTTGTTCCTGGTTTCACGCTGGCTGGGATGCACTCCGCCGTTCCCGCGGAGGGCGGTCTTCGGCAAGCTCGACGCCATGACGACATCACGCGGCATCATTCAGACCTCCGGGAGCGCTGACCCCGGTGACGTGGTCCGGGAATTCTTCGGACGTTGGAGCCTGTCAAAGACTGCTGCCATGGCTTCGTTCGAGGAATTCTTTACTCCCGAGACCGTCTGGGAGAACGTGGGCATAACTACAACGCAGCCCGTGCATTCGCCGAGGACACTCCCCCTGGCTTCGAAACGATGGTCGCCGACATCAAGCTCATCGCAGTCGCAGGGCGCCACGTGTTTACCGAACGAGTCGATGATTTCTACAACGCCGCCGGCGACTTGATTCTCTCCGCGCGCGGCGCGGGTGTAGCCGAGGTCAGCGATGGGCGCATCATCGTTATGCGCGAGTACTTCGTGGTCACAGACGATGGCGCAGAGCCGAGCGCTGTTGCGGCTGCCCGGAGAACTCTCTCCTAGAGACTCCCAAAAGCCAGGAGACCGAACGACTTACCGGGTAACAGTCGAGGGTTGCGGCCACGGGCGTCTGACAGTGTGAGCACAGTACTCGGCGGCGGTGAAAGACCGGATGTCCGGCTCCTGTCGAAAGTCGACGCTCAATCGTGTCGACGCCGTGAAGCAGTCCCTTGCCGATCAACTCGCGACCATGGCCAACCATCTCATAGTGGCCTGGTTGATCGCGATATTCGTGAATATGCGTCGGCTCGTCTCCGTGACACAGCGGGGTGTCAGCAGTTTGGCGAACGCGATCACAGCGTCAAGTATGAGTACGGGCATTTATCGAACCTTCCATGCATTCGGCGAGGTCCGAGTCGGGGCATCGGATACGTCGCGAACGAAGTTACTGTTGAGCGAAGCTGGATTAGACGTAGCGTCAAAAGACTTCTGGCAAGGTCCAATGGAGCCTCATTCGACAAGGTCGGGGACGAACACACCCGGTCATCGATACTCCGGCACTCGACCTTTTGTGGCCGCACGATCACCACTGAACACCAGCGAAGTGGCTCAAGACGGTCATCGATCCACTCAAGGACGAGATTCGCAAACGTGGACTGTGGGCTTGTCACCTTGGTCCCGAACTGGGCGGTCAGGGGTTCGGTCAGGTCAAGCTCAGCTTGATGAACGAGATCCTGGCCCCCTATCAGTGGGCGCCGACCATTTTCGGGGTGCGGGTGCGTAATGCCCAGTACGTGAGCAATGCTTATCTCATGCTTTGGCCGAAAAAGAGCCGTTCGGAATCTGGGGTGGTCTGACCGCGCGTGAGCGACGTCAATACAAATAGTTCAATTGCACGCCTCGCTGCACCTGGACCTGGACCTGGACCTGGACCTGGACGATGGAAAACATCGTGGCCGTCCTTAGAACAAGCACTTGCGACAATATGTCAGCCGTTCTGGCCACCGATTCCAAGTCGGCCAGCACCCATTTCCTATCAACCAGCCAGGCCGCACGAGAAATCGAGGCTAGTATGCGTATCAGAAGCTGCGCTTGAGTTCTCGTCTTGGCTGCCGTTGATCGTTGTATTTATCTTGCAGTTTCTGCAACAACCAGCAAAACACTCTCAAATTCAGAATGCTTTTGGCCCAAATACCTCTCACACTGATGTTATCTTCATAATTTCCAGCCTTTATTTCTGAGATCACGCATCGCCTCTTTGAATTCATACAAAGGGTTTTCTTCGCGAATAATCTCAAGAACAACATTACTTACTCCGCATGTTGCTTCGACGGCATCGCCCAATCCTTCAAAATCTACCACCCCAGTGCCGATTGGATCATGACCCCATGTTTCCAAACCCGTATCAGAAATATGCACAAGCGAAATAGATTTGTGATTCGAGAGCAAACCCGCTACGGGATCCTCCCCTATGTAAGCAGCATTGGCGACATCGTACACGATCTTAAGTACATCATCGTTCACCGTACTCACAATTCCCGCCAGGTCCCGGATGGTAGGAGTGAAGCAGTAAGGAGTATTTTCTAGAAGAAGTCGAGTGCCAGCCTGTTTGGCAAGTGGAATCAAATTCTCCAGACTCTCATACATCCACTCATATGTTTTTTCGAGTGAGGGTGAAATCATAGGGCGTCTCGTTCCGGGGGATATCACAACTTCGGGGACATCCCACGCTACAGCCAAGTCGATCACCGACTTGATGTGCTCTATACTTTTGCGTCGCATGTTAGCGCCGGGGCTAGCCAAATTGATGTCATATCCACCGGCGTTGAGCGATCGAATTTTCGCGCCGCATTCACTGAGTCTTGCTTTAGTGGCCGAGCGCTCCGATTTGGAGGTTTCATCTGGCCAACAATGTGGAGAGCTAATCGGAACTTCGAAAACGTTGTACCCATTGTCGACCAATTCCACAATTGCGTCAATTGCCGTAGACGACCAAAGATACGAAAACGTATTGATAATCAATTCAAAGCATCCTCTCAGTTGAGTGATTGCCGTATAATACAATGGCGACGTATTTCATTCCGTTACTAAATGCCTGTATCCCGGAGAATCCAAGCAGGACTAAATGAAACAGCTCAGCTGAATGCCATTTCCGCCAAAAGAGGGCGTCATGACCTATTTCAGCACTTCTTCGGGCGATCCCATTTTAGCCGAATGCCGATTTGGCTAGAAGCGCATTGAGCATCAAGAGTTGGAGCTCGGTCGACCAGGAATATGGCTGAGAATAGACTTGGAGAAGCCTCCATCGACACAGATGTCTTGCCCGGTGACATAACCCGACAACGGGCTTACAAGAAATTCGATCACGTTCGCGATATCCGTAGGGTCTCCAATTCTCGACAGCGGGATGATATCTTCCCTTGCTTTCTTGATTTGAGGGTCGGCGTACATTTTTTCAGTCATCGGTGTATGAGTCATACCGGGGGATACCACATTCACACGAATACCGTCAGGTGCCCACTCCAACGCGAGCGTCTGCGCTAGCATCGTCAATGCAGCTTTGCTGGGGCTGTAGGCACCTGATCCGGCATGTGGTTGCTGACCTGACATAGAAGAGGTAAAACAAGCCGAACCCTGACTATGCTTCAAATGCGCGTAGCTTGCTTTGGCGAGAAGCCACGCGCCGCGAAGGTTGACCGAGAACATATCGTCCCAGTCCTCAACGGATAGGTCACATATTGGGCCAGGGCTAGCGATTCCAGCGTTCGCTATCAGCCCATCCAGGCCACCGAATTCGGCTACCGCACCTTCGACCAATTGATTTGGCACGGCGGGATCACTGAGGTCGCCCACCAATGCGATGGCAGTACCTCCCATCGACTGAATCGAACGAACAACGTGCTCTTGGGTCGGGGTCGCTCTGTGTCCACACACCGCAATCATCGGCTGCACGCCCCGAGCGAGAGCCGCCTCTGCGAGCCTCAAACATGTAGACGCGCCGATGCCGCTACTTCCACCACTGACCAAAGCTCTCATCGTGCACACTCCTGTAATAGGGATTCACATGGTAGACATTCATGGATTGCAAACGAGTCGCATGCGAACGGCTTGTCTGTAACGCTGTTACAAACAGTCGCATGGGCGGCCAATATCGTCAATGCCGCTGCTTCCTTCTGGCCACCAACTGACGGGTCGGGCAGCAATCGCTTCACGAGCTCGTGCTGGTAAGCAACCTCTGCTTACATCCAGACCGTTATCAGTTTGATGGTGCAACAACAGAATTTGGGTTTCACCCACGCCCACAGTGCTCGCCGAATCCTGTTATATCGCGGGTATCGTCGACTCCACCATCTGTCGTTGCGTTGGCGCTGGATCAAACCATGGCTGACGTCCCGTCTGCCCTACGACCGGACATTGCGGCGGCCGGGACAGCGCTGATCTGCCCGGCCGCCGGTGAAGTTCAGCGCGGCAGTGCGTCCTCGATGATGTCGGAGTCGTTCAGTGCAACTGTGGTTCGGTCGGAACGACTTCCGGTTTCTGGGAGTGTGAAGTAGACGGCCAGGCATAGAGCGACGACCACGATCATATAGAACGCGACGAAAGTGGGGTGGCCGGCGCTGACGAATGTCGCGGCGATCAGCGGTGCTGTACCCCCGAAGATGGCGATCACGATCTGGTGAGCAAACCCGATGCCTGACACGCGAACCGACGCCGGAAACAGTTCCGCTTGGATAGTGGGGTAGACCGACTGCCAAATTCCCAACACAACCCATCCGGACGCGGCCACGATCACGTAGACACCGAATCCGGGCTGGTTCAGCAGCAAGAGCAACGGATAGAACAGAACGATCATTCCAAGTGCACCGACGATGGGGAAGATCTTGCGGCGCCCGAGCCTATCCGACAGTGCTCCGCAGACCGGCACGACAATCACCAGCAGGAGCAGACCGATGACGCTGCCTGTCAGCGTGGAGGAAAGACCTCTACCGCTGGTGAGGTTGGCATAGGTCGGGAGGAATGTCGCCCAGGTGTAGTAGGCAACGGCGGGGGCTGACAGTGCCGCGGTTTGCAGTAGGGCCCTGGGATGGTCGCGGATCAGTTGGCGCAGTCCTGCGGGTGCGGACTTCTGTTTCGCCAGGGTGCTGGCTTCGAACTCGGGTGATTCATCGGCCCGTGCCCGCATGAGCAGTCCGACTACACCCAAGAGTCCTCCCACCAAGAACGGAATGCGCCAGCCCCACGTTGCGAGCGCGTCATCGCTGAAGCTCGAGGTCACGATGGCGGCAGCACCCGTTGCGGCCAGTGTTGCCAACCCACTCGCCATGTTGGTGAAGGAGCCGAACAATCCCCGGCGGTTAGCAGGTGCCTGCTCGACCAAGTAGGCGATCGCGCTCTGTCCCTCACTGCCCGCCGAGATGCCTTGTAGGACACGCGCAACAATGAACAAGACCGGAGCTAGGTACCCGATCATCGAGAATGGGGGTGTGAGCGCAATGATCAACGCGCCTAAAGCCATTCCGCTGATCGCCAAGGTCAGTACTCGGCGTCTGCCGTACCTGTCCGCGAGCGGAGAGATAATTATTCCGCTGATAGGCCGCACGACGAAGCCGATGGCATAGGTGAGGAGTGCAGCGACCAGGGAAGCGAAGGCCGATTCGCTGGGGAAGATCTGGCTCGAGAAAACCGCCGCGAGTAGGCCGTAAACGTACCAGTCGTACCATTCGACGAAGTGACCCACTGTCCCGGCGAGTAGGTTGAACGGCCGACGGCGTGCTGGTGTGGTTCCGGTCGCTGGTTCGGTGGGTCGGTGATGCTGATCCGAAGTTGTCATTGTTTCGATTCCTCATGAAGTGGGCAGGGGCGCCGTTCATGCGCGTCAAGTAGAGGACTGCCGAAGACCGGCAGCACCTGTTCGATCGGGAAGATCCGGCGTAACGACCCTGACGGGGCTGGTTTCAGCGGCTGGCAATCAAGCCGACATATTCTCGCTCGCCGACAGATACGCGAACGCCGGCCACGTCGCAGCGATGTCGTTGGCGGCGGCGATCAAAGACCCCGTAAGCTCAATCAGTCTCGATCGAGTCATGCGCACGGAGGGACCAGCGATGCTGAGCGTGCCCGTCGCCGCTGCTGTTGTACCGGCACCGAATATGGGTACCGCTACCGCATTGATGCCGAGGTCCATTTCTTCGAATGTGGTCGCGTAACCACGGCGGCGTGTTTCGTCGAGCTCGGCGCGGAGCTTGTCGGGATCGAGTGGAGTCCTCGATGCGTGTTGTCCTGGAATCTGCCGGTGCACGATCGAGGTGACGTACGCATCGTCGAGCGTCGACAACCAGGCCTTTCCGGACGCTGTTGCATGGGGAACAGCATTTTGCCCCATCACAGGATCGAGCCTGAGAGACGAGTTGGAACCCTGCGCCTTGGCGATCCACTGCAGCGAGTCGGCGTTCGCGACTGCGAGTCGAACCAGTTCCTCGCACTCCGCTGCAAGCGTATCGAGTGTTCGCTGTGCCCACGTATCGATTCCGGATGACGTCAGCTGTCGCAGCCCGAGAGCGCCGAGTTTGTGTGTCGCAACGTAATTGGATGTTCGGCGGTCCTGCGCTACGTAACCGGCACCGACCATCGCGCCGAGAAGCCTGTGCGCAATTGCCTTGTTGACCGCAAGTTCGGTCGAGACCTGCGTTACTCCGCAGCCATCCGGGTCCGACGACAGCAGCTCGAGCACCTTTAGAGCATTGGACACGTCTTCAGTCATGGCCATGATCGGCGCTCCTCGGACTCGACTTGTGAACTGGATTACAAAGTAACGCTGTTACAGACAGTCCCACACCGAGCCCGAGTCGTCAACCCTCCTCCTGCCCACCGTTTCGCGCGGACCGCGCCCCTTCCACCGGCCCTTTCCATCCGGTCACGGCACCTGGCAGCGTTCCCGTGGTCCGGCGAACCAAGCGTTCGATACCGAGGAGGGATTGTGCATCGTCGTTGACGAACAGATGATGATGCCCGATCGACCACTGGCAGCGAAGAGATCCGAACCGAGACCAGTAGTTTTCCCAATCGCCGAGCTTGACGTGATCGCGGGCGAGACCACGGTCGATCAGACGCTGCCTGACCGCGTCGGCCGACGCGGTCACGTGAACGACGACAATGTGGGTTTCGGGCCACGCGGCCGCGTCGATCGCCCGTTGGAGGTAGTCAGGATCGGACAGGTACGCCACGAAAGGCGCATCCAGCACTACCGAGTGGCCCAGATCCAGATTGCGGCCGGCGACCGCGAAAAGCGTGTCGTATTCGAGCGGCATCACTCGACTCACATAGGCGTCATTGGATTCGCGGTCGGTTGCCTCGTGGCCGAGTGCGCCCATTGCCAGCTCGACGAAGGGTCCGGAAATGGTGTCCTTGTCGAGGTACGCCGCCCCGGCGATCGAGCTGATTCGTTGCGCCACGGTAGATTTCCCCGAACCGGCCCCACCCAGAGTGATGTAGGCGACGGGAGATCCCGCGTGATGCGAGGTCATGCGCGGGCACGGTCGATGGCATCGACGAATTCTCGAGCTGCAGCCGTCACCCGTTCCATGTCGCCGTCAGGGCGTCCGGCTTTGGTGATCGCGCTTCCGACCCCGACAGCGGTCACTCCAGCGTCGAACCAGTCGGAAACGTTGACCGTGGTGACTCCGCCGGCGGGTACCAACGGGATGTGGGCGAGGGGTGCCAGTACGGACTTGGCATAGGGAACGCCGCCTGCCTCGGTCGGAAACAGTTTGACCATGTCGGCTCCGGCCTCGGCCGAGTCGAGGATCTCGGTCGGCGTGTAGGCGCCGCTGATGGTGGCGATCTGATAGCGATTCGCGACACGGATCATCTCGGGGCTCAGGTTGGGACTGACCAGGAACCGCGCACCTGCCGCAATGCTGGCCCACGCCGCGTGGCCGTCGAGCACGGTTCCGGCCCCGAAGATGACGTCGTCGTGCGCGAACTTCTCAGTGAGCCGTTCGATCACCGACAGGGCACCTGGAATGGACAGTGTGATCTCCAGGGCTCGGATTCCGCCTCGTACCGCTGCCGATGCCACCTCGAACGCTTCGTCTGCAGTGTCGAGCCGGACGATGAGCACATTTCCGGAGTTTCGGATGATTTGCAAGGAGTCAAATTTCTGATGCACGGCCCCTAGTGAATACATTTTTTTCGGCTGTGGCAACCCGCCTGCCCGATCGTTGACACATCGACAAACCCCGTGGCAGACTCGCTGCAACCGATCTCAGCAACCGATCTCAGCAACCGATCTCATCTCCGGTTGAACTCGGCCCGCAACAACAGCAAGGAGTCGATGACTGTGGACCCGATTACCGGCGGCCGCGCTTCGTCCGATGCCCACACCGGCCGCTCCACTGCGGCAGGCAGCGTACGAGCCGGCACGGTCGTCCTGGGAGCCTCCCACTGGCACATGCCCTTGTACCGCGACGCCATCGGCCGACGTCACCACGTTCTGTCGGTCCAAGACGACGATGTGGACACGGCAGGAGAGCTCGCACAGTTCTGGGGTGCGCCGTCCACCGCATCGGTCGATGAAGCGCTCGACCGCGACGGGATAGACCTTGCGTACGTCTTCAGCCCGCATCACGAGATGGCGGCGGTGACCGGCAAGCTCATCGACCGCGGTATAGCGTTTGTCGTCGAGAAACCCGCTGGCGTCGACCTGACGCAGGTCACAGCGATCGCAGATGCTGCGCGCCGCGCCGGTGTACCCGCGACCGTGGCGCTCGTGCAGAGGAACGCACCGGTCGAGGCGTGGCTGCGCCAAGTGGGCGACATTGTCTACGAACGACTCTCATTCATCGCGGGCCCGCCCGGTCGATACAGGGAGAGCGGGAATTCCTGGATGCTCGACCCGCTCCGGTCCGGCGGCGGATGCCTCACGAATCTGGGACCGCATTTCGTGGACCTCGCACTTCGGCACATCGGACACGACGTCGACGTCTCGCTGCGGTTGTCGCGGACATTGCACCACGACACCATCGAAGACCACGCGTCCTTGGTTCTGTCCAATGAAGGTCGTGAATCAATCGTCGAGGTGGGGTACGCCTTTCCCGATTCACCGCTCAAGCGCTATTGCAGCTTCTCGGCAGCGGGAACGAGCGGCTTCGCATCGATCGACACCAACGGCTCGGCTCGATTCACCGACATGGCAGGGAACACGATCGAGGCGACAATCAACGTGGACAGCGATCCGCTGTACGAACGATTCGTGAACAACGTTGCCGACTCGCTCGAAACGAAGTTCCACGGTATGCCCACACTCGACGAATTCGTCCGGTCGATGGCCATCATCTGGTCACAGACGCCACAACCTCGGAGCAGCGGTGAATAATCCCAGCATCGACGACGTCGCCGACGCCGCAGGCGTTCACCGCTCCACGGTCTCGAGGGCGTTCTCGAAACCGGAAGCGGTACGCGCCGAAACGCGTGAGCACGTGCTGCGCATCGCAGCCGATCTCGGGTACTCGATGAGCCCGGTCGCCCGCGCGTTACGCAGCAAATCGAGCAGACTCGTACCGCTCATCGTCCCCGACATCACCAACCCGTTCTTTTCCGAACTGGCGCGGACCACCGCCGCAGCCGCCGAAACCCGCGGCTACCACGTAATTTTGTGCATCACCAACGGGGACAGTGATCAAACGGCGGGATACCTCTCTGCGATGCATGCAATGTACTCACCCTTCGGGGTCGTCGCCCCGTCGACGAAAGTCGACCTCGACGCGCTCGCGCGATACGGCGTCGCGAACCGCATCGTCGTGCTCGATCGCGTCGAAGACGACCCCGCCATCCCCACCGTTACCGTCGACAGCGGGGAAGGTATCGAATTGGCACTCGAACATCTGATGAGCCTCGGTCACCGCGCCATTGCGTATGCACCGGGAATCGTGGGCACCTACACCGCACAGGACAGGTGGGACGCCTACCGGCGAACTGCCCTGGTTCACGGCCTCTCGCCCACCATCCTTCAACCGGAACCGGGGCACGAGGTGAGCACGGGCATCGTCGACCAATGGTTGCAGCACGACCCGCGGCCCAGCGCCATCATTGCCTCCAACGACCTCATCGCGTTCGCGCTGATCTCAGAACTGGGATCTCGCGGCATCGCCGTGCCTCAGGAGGTATCGATCATCGGATTCGACGGCCTCGACTTCGGCGCCCGATTCAACCCCCGCCTGACCAGCGTGCGTCAACCCATAACCGATATGGGCCGGATCGCTATCGAACTCGGAGAAAAACTCATCTCCGGCGAGCAGAGCGATCACGTCGTGCTCCGGCCAACCCTGCTCCTCCGATCCTCCACACAGGAACCCCTCGATGACTGAATCCAGCACACCCCGCCGCAGCTCGGTGCCCGGCCTGAAATGGGTCGATCACGTTGCGTTCACGGTGCCCGACTTGGACGATGCCACTCGGCTTTTCATCGACCTCTTCGGAGCCGAGGAACTCTACCGGGCCACCCGGGGACCGGACGCATCCTTCATGCCCGAACACTTCGGAGTGCCCGAGGACGCACATCTGGAACTACGGATGCTCCGGTTGCCGCCGAATCTCAACGTCGAACTGTTTCAGTGGTGGAGCACGGACCGCACACCGACGTTTCCGCGGATGAGTGACGCGGGTGGCCATCACCTGTGCTTCGTGGTCGACGACGTCGACGACGTCGTCGACGCACTGAAGCGGCACTCGGACCTTCGGATACTCGGGTCACGTAAAGAGGTCAACGGTGACAGCCCCGTTGCAGGAAACCGCTGGATCTACGCACAGACCACGTGGGGGCTCGTACTCGAATTCGTCGACAGGTCACGCGTCGTCGACCCCCCACGCCTGGTCGGCCCACACGACTGGCGAAACACCGCAGCCGGCCCAACAATTTCGGAGGAACCCACATGAGGATCGCCGGACACACCCTCGGTACACCGCACCACTCGGTACCAGAGGCCCTGAGGCTGTTCGCACGCGCGGGCCTCGACGCCGCAGAAGTGATCTACCAGGACGGCTACACCAGCGGGCTTGGCATCGGTGACGGAACCGCGGCAGCAGAAGCGGCGAAAGCCGCAGACGGCGAGGGTATCCCGATCATCGGCTTGACCCCGTACACCACCGCCATCAATGCTGCCGACGACAAGACCCGCCGCGAGGCCGTGGACGAGCTTCGCTCGGCGATCGACACAGCGCACGTCCTCGGCGCGACACGGATACGTGTCTACGCGGGTTCGTGGCAACCCGGCGCCGAGGGGCACGAACACCATTGGGCGCAACTGGTGCGTTCGTTGCGTGAACTCGCAGTACCGGCAGCCGACGCGGGGGTTCTTCTGTGCGCCGAGAACCACTTCGGCACCATGACGCAGAGCGCGCGCGACACAGCGGCGTTGGTACGGCAAGTGGATTCACCTGCCGTACGCGTCCTCTACGACCAGGCCAACCTGACGTTCTCACATGACGAGGATCTCGACCAAGCGTTCGCGATTCAGGGCGATCTGATCGGACACGTCCACGTGAAAGATCTGGTGTTCGTCGATCCGGATGCTCCGTTCGTGTCGTCCGAGACTGCGAGGGTGCATGCCGACGAACGATCGGTGCGCTCACGGGTCGTCGGAGATGGGACCGTTCCCTGGGGACGGATCGTGGAACATCTGCACAGCTGCGGCTACGACGACACCCTGTCGCTCGAGTACGAATACCGCTGGCATCCACAGGATCTCGACGAACCGGAGATTGGTTTCCGGCGCGGAGCCGAGCACCTGCGCGCATTGCTCGCGCAGAGCGGTTTGCAGGACCGGACCACCGGGGCCGCCTTGTGACGCCCCTCAGAGTCGGCGTGGTCGGCGCCGGCAACATTGCCTCCATTGCGCAGCTTCCGACACTGGTCCAGCGCGACGATGTGGAACTGCGCGCTCTCGTATCGAGGCGGGAGGACCCGAGTGCCCTGCAACGCCGGTGGGGGTTCTCCCGTGTTCACCGAACGGTCGGGGACATGGTGAGCCACGAGGACCTCGATGCGATCTTCGTTCTCACCCCTCGGAGCGAACATGTCGAAGCTGTTGAACTAGCGCTTGCAGCCGGCATCGATGTCTTCTGTGAGAAGCCACTGGCCACTGCGACCTCGGACGCGATCCGGCTCGCCGACCTCGCGCAGCGACACAACCGAGTTCTGATGGTCGGGTTCAACCGCAGGTTCGCTCCCACCTACGTAGCCGCGCGCGAGGTATTCGGCGAAACCGGTGCGACGTTCTGTCTCGCCCAGAAGAACCGGGCCGGATCCGAGTATCGAGCGACCTTCGAAAACGCTATTCACATGGTCGATCTACTACGTTGGTTCTGCGGAGGTGACGTGGTCGATGTGACCGCGACATCGGCGGGAACAGACAAGTGGGAAGAAGACGGCAGCGCTGCTCTCATCCGCTTCTCCACCGGGAACACCGGTGTCCTCGTCGCCGCCCGTACCGCAGGCGCGTGGGGAGAAAAGCTCGACGCCCATGGACAGATGAAATCCGCCGAGGTGATCGCGCCCGACTCCGTCATGATCACCGACAACGGTGTGCGCACCGTCCGAACGATGAGCCCCGAAAAATTCGGGTGGGCCACAGCGACGGAAACCTTCGGCTTCGCCGCTGCCGTACATCATTTCCTGGATTGTGTTCGCGACCGACGGGAGCCGCTCACGTCCGGACGGGAGGCGGTCAGGACGCAGCAATTACTCGACCACATCCTCGCCAGTGCCGGGCTTCCCGCCGAAGAACAGGCAGGACGCACATGGACGAGCAACGCAGTTCGATGAGCATCCGATCAGAGAAGGTAAACAAGGTGACCGAGCAAATAGTACTGGTAACCGGTTCGAGTGGAGGTATTGGCGCTGCCATCGTCGATGCTCTCGTCGAACGTGGTGATGTGGTCATCGGGGCCGACCGAGTCGCACGGGAAAATCAGAATCTGGCCTCGTTCATAGATCTCGATATTACCGATGAAAGCCACACCAGAGATGCAGTGCGTGCGGTGATCGATCGTCACGGCCGTCTGGATGCGCTGGTCCACACCGCCGGGGTACTCGGCGAAACAGTCGATCCCCTCTCGACGACCACCGCCGAGTTCGAGCGAATCATGCAGATCAACGCGTCAGGTACTTTCACCATCGCGCGGGAAGTCGCAAACGCGATGCTCGCGGCTGGAACCGCTGGAACGCTTGTGCTGTTCTCGTCCGTCGCGGCGAAGGAAGCGCGAGTGGACTATCTACCTTACAACGCCAGCAAGATCGCTGTCCTGCACGTCATGTGGTCCTTCGCCAAGATCCTCGGCCCGAACGGCATCTCGGTCAACGCTGTCAGTCCGGGACCGGTGAACACCGAAATGTGGTCCCAATTCGCCGAGCAATCCGGCTCGGCTCGAGCTGCCCGGGATGCCCGTGCACGTCAGTTGCCGATGCAGCGATTCGCAGAGCCGGGCGAGGTAGCGCGAACTGTTGCCTTTCTGACGGCTGTGGAGAATCGATACTTGACCGGGCTGTCCATCGACGTCGCGGGAGGCGCGCACCTCGGTATGGGAACCTGACGGGCCGCGCGGTCCGCAACTCGCCCAGTACGAACAGGAGTAGAAGTGGGTATCTACCGGCCAATACCAAGCGGCAACGGGTGAGCGGTTTGACGGTCGGATTTGGGTCGCACTGAATTCTCGGTAGCGCGCCGTGATCGTCGACCATGATGGTTACCCGATCGCTACACATGCTCGCGGACACCCGCCGGTTGGGTGGCAGTGTCCTCCAGACCTGCGCCTACCCGGCGATCGAATCCTTGACTGCGGACCAGCTCACGAAGATCCGTGATACCGCAGCCCGGTACGGAATCGCACTCGAACTCGGCACACGAGGCGTCGAGTCCCCCACCTGCTCGAGTATCTGAAAATCGCTGAGGCACTCGACGCAAGATTCGTTCGTACCATGCTGAATTCGCGCGATCACCAGCCGACCGTCACCGAAGCGGTCACCGCGCTGACCGACCTCATGCCCATGTTCGAGTCCAACGGTGTGACGCTCGGTCTGGAAACGTACGAACAGGTCTCCACCGCCGACCTTCTCACGGTCGTCGAGTCGGTCGCCAGCCAACACGATCCGCGACCTCAGTGCCAACGATTGTGGGGTTTTCGCTCGCCGCGACCATCGAGGAACTGAACCGATGATCGCGACTCCCGTCTTCTCAGTCATTCTCGCTCTTCTCTCTGTGTGAATCGGGCTGTCACGGGTGATGTCGGCTGTGAACACGTCGCCGGGGTTCGATGGTGATCATGGGTCCGAGTGCTCCAGAAAGCACGATGTCCCCCGCCCGCAGCGGTGCACCGAACTCGATTGCCGTTGCAGCCAGCCAGGCCAGGGCATTCAGTGGATCACCCAAGCAGTCTCGCCCCTTGCCGCGGGATACGACCTTGTCTCCACGGCGCATGGTCATGCTCACGTCGATCGGGTTCATCTGGTCGAGCGGTGTGCACTCGGCGCCAATGACGAACACCCGACGACGCGTTGTCGGCAACGGTGTCGGTGATCCCGATCTTCCAATCCGCGATGCGGCTGTCGACGATTTCCAACGCCGGGAAGGCACCGGCGACTGCGGCACGTATTGCGGGGCGATCGGATGCGTCATCGATGTTCTGGCCCAGCAGAAGGCGACCTCCGCCTCGGCTTTCGGCTGTAACAACCGGTCGATGGGGATGAGATCGTCGCTGGCGTAGCGCATATCGTCGAACAGCACGCCGAAGTCTGGCTGGGCGACGCCGATCTGGCGCTGCACAGCAGCGGACGTGAGCCCGATCTTGCGGCCGATAATCCGCGCCCCGCTTGCAATGCGGCGCTCGCTGAGGCGTTGCTGAGTGCTGTAGGCGGCATCGATTTCGCTCGGGCCGAGGTATTCCGCAACCGGCACACAGGGCCTCCGGGTTACCTGCGCCCGATACAATGCCTCGGCCGCCGTCTCGATCGCTGCGATCGAGACGGTGCTCATGTATTGCGTCCCAGGAACTCGAGCGCGATTGCGTCGAAGCGTTGCTGCTGCTCCCACTGGGGCCAATGGCCGGCACCCTCGATGAGCTGAAACTCCCCGTCTGGAATCCTCGCCGCCATATCCAAACCCGCCTTCGCTGGACCCGATGGATCATCGCTCGTCCAGATCACCAGCGTCGGCGCCGCGACCGCGACCAACTCCTGGTCTGTGACCAGGTTGCGCGTGCGGATCTCCGGATCCTGCAAACACAGGATGTGCCGCATCGAATCGGCGAACCCGGATCGGCTGTATACGCCCCGCCGGATCGCGACCAGTTCGTCGGTCACCGATGACGGGTCCGCCATCAGCCACTCGAGGCGAGCCCGAATCCGTCCTCCACTAGGATCGTCCGCCGCTGCCTGGCTCAACGAGCGGATCCGCTCCATCACCTCGGGCGTTGCCATCGTGCCGCCCGGGGTGTTGAGGACGAGCCGGTTGACCTTCTCGGGGTACTTCGCGGCGAACTTGATCGCGACCCACCCACCGAGCGACTCGCCACTAAGGGCTTGTGATAAATTAATCTAGCTCGGTTCGGGCGTGTCGTCCGGTGCGGGGTGGAGTGTGTAGTTCCACTCGCCGTGGAACTCGTGGCGCGTCAGGATGCCGTGGTTTTCAAGGGCTTTCATCTCCTTGTCGGGGATCTTGACACCCTTCGGATACTCGGCCTGGTCGAGTTCGGCGCGGACGGTCAGTCCGGTGCTGGTGGTGGTCGCGGCGATGGTCTCGACGATCACCTCGTGACT